>CAUJEC010000117.1 GCA_963169245.1 Actinomycetota bacterium | reverse complement strand
CGATCACCTTGTCGATGATGCCGTAGTCCTTGGCCTGCGCGGCCGTGAACCAACGATCGCGCTCGCCGTCGGCTTCGATGTTTTCGATCGATTGGCCGGTGTGCGATGCGATGAGTTCGGCCAGCAACTTCTTGGTGTAGGCCATCTGCTCGGCCTGAATGGCGATGTCGGACGCTTGGCCACGAACGCCACCCGAGGGCTGGTGCATCATGATGCGTGCGTTGGGCAGCGCATAACGCATGCCGGGCGCGCCGGCCGACAACAAGAACTGGCCCATCGACGCGCCGAGGCCCAAACAAATGGTGCCCACGCGCGGCGTGACGAACTGCATCGTGTCGTAGATGGCCAAACCGGCGGACACCGAGCCGCCAGGCGAGTTGATGTACAGCCAGATGTCCTTGTCGGCGTCTTCGCCTTCGAGGAACAGCAACTGGGCGGTGATGACGTTGGCGATTTCGTCGTTCACGTCGGTGCCGAGGAAAACGAGGCGGGTCTTCACCAGGCGGTTGAGGATGACGCCTTGCGCCTTACCGCCACCGAGGGCGTCCGCGTACGGCAGGCCGGGAAGGTCGGACGTCATGGGTCTCCTTGAAGGTCGCGGTCGCCGCGAGGCGGCCAGGAACGAGGGTAGCGGCCCGCTCGCACGCTCCGGCGCACCCACCATTCAAGCATCACGTTCTGCGGCATCCCGAGCATCGATTGACGCGAACGGTGAGCGCCGCCAACTGCAGCGCGCGAACCTCTACGATCAGCGCACCGCGGACGTGGCGGAACTGGCAGACGCGCTGGGTTTAGGTCCCAGTGCCCTAACGGGCGTGGGGGTTCGAGTCCCCCCGTCCGCACCAAACCGTCCGCACCAAACCGTCGCCGTGACAGACGATCGCCACATGCAGTCCAACCCACCTGAGTCTCACCGGACGTCGACTGACTCATCCACTCTCCTTTGCTGGCAGGACACCCGCCACACACACCACGACCACTCCGGCGAGTGGAACAGACATCAGGCCAAGCCGCAGGCTTGTTGAGTCCGCGACCGCTCCGATAATGGGTGGAGACACTAGAAACCCGATCCTCATCAACCACGAGACCACAGTCAGGCCAGTACCGGGACGAAGGCCGGGCAGTTCATCGGCTGCGTGCATCGCAGCGGGAACAAGGGTCGCCACGCCGAATCCAGCAGCAGCAAAGCCCACGACAGTGCCGGGAACCGAGGGGAACAGGAGCGCCAACCCCATCCCGGACGCGGCCAACAGCGCTCCGGCACGCGCAACACAGCGGTGGCCGAATCGATCCACCGCAGCGTCGCCCACCAGTCGACCGATGAACTGCGCCCCCACCATGGCGATGAAGCCCGAGGCGGCGAACGCAGCGCCCGCCCCGAGTGACTCCGACAGGTACAGCGTCGCCCAGGAGAAACCCGCGTCCTCTACCACTGTGCCGGCAGCGCCTATCGCAACGAGTGCGCCGAGTGCTAGGACCACCGGGGTTCCTCCGGCGGATACCGACGGGCCTGAGGGGTCATCGAGTGATTCCACATCAACGACCGGGCCATCGTCACTGCCGGGTAGGCAATACCGGTAGGCGAATAAGGCCATGGTCGAGAAAGCCGCAGCGCTAATGGCCAGATGAATCTGAAGTGATAGGCCAACCATGATGGCGCCCGCTGCCATCAGACCGCCGAGCACAGCTCCGATCGACCACACGGCATGGAACGAGTTGATGATGGAGCGTCCATAGGCACGTTGGACACGGAGGCCTTGCCCGTTCTGCCCGACATCGGTGCAGGCGTCGGCTGCGCCCGCTGAAAACAGGATCACCGCAAGCACGCCGACTGTGGGTGCCAGCGACGCAACGAGCATCGCAACGCTGGTCAACACGGTTCCCGCGACCGCAACCCGAGCCGAGGTGAATCTTCTGACGAGTGGCGCGGCGGCGAGACCGACGATCACTGCTCCTGTCGGGAACGCCGCAACGGACAGGCCATAGGCCGAGTTGCTCAGATCGAGGCGGTCCTTGATCTCGGGGTACCGGGGAATCAGATTGGCGAACACCGCGCCGTTGGTCAGGAACAGAGTGGCAACAGCAGCCCTCGCTCGCATGAGCGTGGGATCGGGCCCAGCGATGAAGCCTTGACGGGATGAGGACTCCGCCTGAGGGGTTGGGCCGGACCGAGCACCGGATTGCGCGTGGTGCTCGGTCATGGCTCTGACCCTACCGGCGCTCAGGAGACTGGATCACAGAAGTCTGTCAGGCATCGTGGAGCACTCGAGCAGGAACATGGTCTTCGCTCCTGGCGTCGGAACAGGGATCCGGTGAAGCTCAGCCATACTGAGGCGGCCGACCGAATGGGTGGTATCGGTTGGACCAACACCCAGATATGGTGACTGTGTGAAACCGACTGCGGTCCTGTTGTTGTCATGCCCCGACCAGACCGGGATCGTCGCCACAGTCGCTGACTTCGTTTGGCGAAACGGTGGGAACATCGTCCACGCAGAACAGCACACCGACACCGTCGCGGGCATGTTCTTCCAGCGGGTGGAGTTCGAACTCGACGGGTTCGCCTTCCCTCGTGAAAAGCTCGCCTTCGCCTTCCAGCCGATTGCGGACCGGTTCGGAATGGACGTTCAGATCCGCTTCTCCGATGACCTTCCCCGAATGGCCGTTCTGGCCTCGAAGGCGCCGCATTGCCTGGTGGACATACTCACCCGCTGGAAAGCTGGCCAACTAGCCGCCGATCTGGCGTTGGTGGCATCCAACCACCCGGACCACCGTGATCTCTGTGGCTTCTACGGAGTGCCGTTCCACGAGTTGCCCGTCGACGGCGACCAGGCCGCCCAGGACCTCGCAATGCGCGAACTTCTCCGCAACGAGCAGATCGAACTCGTTATTCTCGCCCGATACATGCGGATCCTCTCGGCCGATTTCGTAGCCGAGTGGCCCAACCGGATCATCAACATCCACCATTCCTTCCTACCGGCGTTCGTCGGAGCCAATCCTTACAAGCAGGCTCACGAACGAGGGGTAAAGATCATCGGAGCGACGGCGCATTTCGTCACCAGCGAGTTGGACGAAGGACCGATCATCAACCAGGACGTCACACACATAACCCACAGGGACGGAGTCGAGGAGTTGACGCGTAAGGGCAGCGACCTTGAGGTTGTGGTCCTCGCTCGGGCGATCCACGCCTACCTCGATCATCGGATATTGCCCTGGGGAAACAAGACCGTCGTGTTCGACTGAGCGACTTGATGTCGATCGTGTTGATGTCGATCGTGTTGATGGCGATCGTGTTGATGGCGATCGTGTTGACAATGGGCCCGTCGCGCTTGATCCAGTTGCCAGTTGGCCATTCATGACCGAAGCACCCATGATTGAGAGTCCATGCCTGAAGGCCACATAATCCACCGGCTCGCCAAGGAGTTGAACGAGACCCTTGGAAAGCGCCCCGTGCATGCGACCTCCCCGCAGGGCAGGTTCTCCGCAGGTGCCGAGGTGCTCAACGGTGAGCGACTCGTGAAAGCCGATGCGTTCGGCAAGTACCTGTTCTGCGATTTCGGCCTCGACCAGATACTGCACATTCATCTCGGGCTGATCGGGAAGCTCCGACGTCTACACGCCCCCATACCCGAACCTGTCGGAGTGATCCGCCTTCGACTCGAGGGTGACGATGACGCATGGGATCTGTCTGGACCGACGCGTTGCGACCTGATCTCCCCAGACGAGATGGAGTCGATCATCAGTCGGCTCGGCGCCGACCCACTTCGACGCAACTCGGACCTGATTCAGACCCGAGAACTCCTGCGTTCGTCTCGCAAGCCCATAGGCGCAAGGGTTCTGGATCAGGATGTCATCGCGGGCATCGGCAACGTCTACCGGGCCGAAATTCTGTTCCTGTGTGGGATCAGTCCCCTACGACCATCGAACACGATCAAAGACGACGAGTTCGACTGCCTGTGGTCCCATACCGTCGAACTGATGCGGATCGGAAAGCGGCTCGGCAGAATCGTCACGACCGACCCGACCGAAATCGGCAAGCCACGTGGCCGCATGAACGACTCCGAACGCCTCTATGCCTACAAGCAGGAGCATTGCCGACGCTGTGGCACTGAACTCGTGGTCGCAAAGGTCGGAGGTCGGTCCATCTGGTACTGCCCGACCTGTCAACCCGGCTGAGCCTCAGTTCGTCAGCACCTCTGCGAGTCGCTCCAGCGCTCTACCTCGGTGAGAGATCGAGTTCTTCTCATCTGCTGACATCTGAGCGAAGGTTCTTCCGTCGCCTTCGGCCGGAACGAACACTGGGTCATAGCCGAACCCGCCACCTCCGGACGGCTGATCGGCTATGACTCCCTCAACCTGTCCCTGCACAGTCACCTCGGTGCCATCGGGATGCAGGAGAAGGATCACGCAGGTGAACCGAGCGGACCGCTCTTCGGGGTTCGTGGCACCTGCGGCAGCCAGGTCGGCAAGAAGCCTGTTGACGTTGTCGGCATCGGAGGCCTTCTCGCCGGCGAAACGCGATGAGCGAACCCCTGGCGCTCCACCAAGGGCATCGACGACCAGCCCCGAGTCATCCGCGAGTGCCGAACTCCCCGTGGCCCGTACAAGTGCCTGGGCCTTGAGACGAGCGTTGCCCACAAAGGTGTCGGCGTCCTCGATCACGTCGGGCAACCCGTCGGGGCGCGGCTCGACACTCCACCCGGATAGGACCCGCTCCAACACAGCGGCCAGTTCGGTTGTCTTGTGAGGATTGGCAGTTGCCAGGACAACTCGCCCGAACTGGCTCACCGCCCGAATGGCCTCGCTGGAGGCGGTACCGACACGTACTCGCGTTGGAGCTCGTGGATCTGCCCGATACCAGATGCGGCGAGGCCCAACAGGTCGTCGAGTTCCTCCCGTGAGAACGGGGCGCCCTCGGCAGTGCCCTGGACCTCTACGAAGAGGCCCTTGCCTGTCATGACAACGTTCATGTCGGTCTCGGCACGGACATCCTCGACGTAGGGCAGATCGAGCACCGGTCGCCCGTCGATGACCCCGACCGAGATTGCAGCAAGTTCATCCAACAGGGGGATGGAGTTGATTAGTCCTTCCTGAACCATACGTGTCAGGCAGTCATGCAGCGCCAGATATGCACCTGAGATGGCAGCGGTACGGGTACCGCCGTCGGCCTGGAGGACGTCGCAGTCGATAAGGATCTGTCGCTCTCCAAGCGCCTTCATGTCGACCACAGAGCGGAGTGCTCGGCCGATCAGACGTTGAATCTCCTGCGTACGCCCTTTGGGGCCCTTGGTCTCACGGCGGATCCGTTCTGGCGATGATCCGGGAAGCATCGAGTACTCGGCTGTCACCCAGCCCTTGCCGGAATTGCGCATCCAGCGTGGGACGTCCTCATCCAACATAGCGGTGCAGAGAACCTTCGTCTGCCCGAAGGTGACCAGCACCGATCCGCCGGCGAACGCCGTGAAATCGCGTTGGAAACTGTGTGGCCGTAGTTCGTCGGCAGCGCGCCCGTCGGCTCTCGATGTCATGGTCAATCCTGTTCTTCTGTCGCACGGGGTCCTCTGAACCCGTGGACCCAATTTGAGCCTAGGGGTGTGACACTTTGAGCACCGCTTCGCGGAACTCCTCGGATCGGTTCCTCCAGTTTCCCTGCCCGGCGGGTGTCGGTGCGGCAGGTGAGAAGACAACCATCTGGCGACTTTCACGTCCCGAAGTACCGCACCTGAGTGCTTCTACGGCCCTCTCGACGGCGTCAGCGACACTCGAAGCGCGCCCTATGATCTCGATCCCACACCGCTGGGCCAGGTCCTCACCGTTGTTGGCCAAGGTCACCGCCCGAAGAGTCCCAGAAGTTTCGGTGTTCCCATCTGCGGAGTCGTGCCAATAGGCGGCCTCTTGCACCAGCGGTTCGACGCTCACTCCTCTGTCCTGACCACCGAGGATCACCACGACGTCATCGGAGACGTTTCGAGCCCAAGCAAGGCCAGCCGCGGTGGCCGACGGATTGGATGCGAGCGCATCATCCACAAAGGTAATCCCGGCGGCTCCGAAATCACCCTTCGAGGCACCATCATCGGCGACAGAGTCGTTGCCGTTGGACCGACAGATATCGAGACGACCCGGCATGCTCGAATGGGCTCCGGCGCGGATCTGTTGTGTCGAGATCTTCTGTGAGCCCAACATCTCCACGACTCGTGCGGCGAGCGCTGCGTTTCTGACCCTGTGGACGGGATCGGACCCATCGGTTTCGATGTCGTCGACCAGCACCGGAACCAGCTCCGGAAAGCGGTCGGCGAGGACCTCGCGGGCTCGGTGTTCGGCTCTTGGGACGACCACATGGCCCGCTGTAGCGCCATCGTTGGCCACGATCCTCAGCTTGTCGCTCAGATACTGCTCAAGACCACCGTGCCAGCTCAGGTGGTCCTCCGCAATGGACGTGACAACAGCTATGTCCGGAACATGGTGCAAGTCCGACGCCTGATAGCTGGAGACCTCCAGAACGATGATCGGAGCATCGCCACCCCAGCCATCATCGAACACGGGAACCCCCAGGTTTCCCGCGACGCCCACGATCAGTCCAGCCTCCCGGGCAAATCGACCGATCAACTCGGTCGTGGTCGACTTGCCCTTGGTGCCGGTTATCATCACCACCCGCTGGGCCGGGTCAAGGTCGCCCACGAAAAGGTCGATCGGTGTGGTCATCGGCACTCCGGCGTCGCGCGCATCGACCAGGTCCGGAAGGTAACGGGGGAAGCCGGGTGACCTGACCATCACCTGAGCTTCACCGCAGGCATCGAGGAGTCCGACGACAGGGATCTCATGACCGGCTATCTCGACAGAGTCCGAGTCGAGGGCGTCGTCGACCAAGCAGAGCGAAGCAGGACCGGACCGCAGAATCGATGGAACGGCACTGACAACATCTGACCCTCGACCCAGTAGAACGACTCGTCTCTTAGCGAGCTCGCTCAGTCGCACGTCAGTACGCCGCCTGTGGCAACCCGAGCGACTCGATCAGGGCAGCGAACCTGGGTGCCATCTCACTGGTGGATCCAATCCTCAGGAACGTTTCGGGCGACGCCCCCACCTCTGCCAGCACCGAGCGGGCTTCGCCTGCGAGAGCATTTGGAACGATCTGGTCCGACCAGATTGGATCATCGGCCAACATGACCAGCGCGGCAGCGGTCTCGTGCCGCTCGCCCACGCAGTCGAATGGCTTCTCGTCGGACCAGAGGTCTCTCACGGGATCCACATGTGCCTCTTCGTCGAGGAGGTCCCTGCCGAACTGCTCGCGAATCTGCTCCGGTTTGAGGAACGGGGCGAGCATCAGCGACGTGAACAGGCATTTCGCACAGTCGCCACATGCTCTCTGGGTTCTGCTGGCATCGTTTTCGGACCAGATGGTGAACGCCCTGTTGCACGACACGATCTCGCTGGCCAGTCCTCGCTTGGCCACCGCAGCACCGATCGCCAACTCACTCAGTGGCCGAAGCAGAGAGAAATAGTTGACGCCGCTCGGGCCGAACGCGTTGAAGAGCAGGGACTCGCCCTCTGCGGACTTGGAGTACTGGTGATTGACCTCCACACCATCGACCACAACGGTTGGCTCAGATGCCGAGCGTTCGAGGCCCATCGCGACGTGGCCAAGTCCCTCCGCTGCCGCAAGTGCGACGGCGATCGCCGAGTTGATGGCAGTGACTGGGACGTGGCCGTTGCGGGCTCCGGCTGCGACGATCTCACGCAACTTGGGATCCAGGATCCGTGTGACCCGAACCAGTGGGCGCCCCAGAGCGTCCGCCAGATGCTGATGGGCGCCAGTCGGATTGACCGACATCAGGACACCATCGGGAATGAGGTCCGCCACCAGAGCGGAGTCCTTCCCTCCACCGACGGGGATCAACACTCCTGACGCCAAGGCATCGGGATCGGAATCCACATCGTCATTGTTCGGCTGAACCTCGGGTGGGATCGGTCCGTCTTCACGCTCGATGATCTCCACGGGCAATGGGACTCGCAGATCGTTGCGATAGGCGAACTCTCGGAGTCCCCCGTCATACATGCCGAGAACCAGCGCTCGTTCCGCCGGGCTGAGCCCGGGCGTGCTGATTGCTGTGGGAGCGATCGACTTGTAATACGAGGTTCCCGCAACCAACAGCAGCACTCGTAGGGCCGAATCCACCTCGGGGCTTTCCGTCAGCACCGCTCCGAAGTCGATCACCTCGTCGAACTCGACTATCTCGTTGGCATTGAGCGGGCCGTCGACGACTGGTGGCCCATCAGGCTGAGCGTCGCCTTCCGAATCGATGCTGTGGGGCCCCGATGGATCGAAGCGATAACGGAGATGAACTTCGGACCCGACCACTAGGTAGTCGTCGATGACAAAGACGTGGCCCATCAGCAGGTGACCTGCGAGGACTCGGTCACAACTGGAGCCTCAACGATGACAGCGGGGCGTTGATCACCCCAGGGCGAGAGCACCACGACGTTTTCATCACTTGTCAGACTGTCGACTTTCAGAGGGGATTCGGTGGCCTCGCCTGAATAAAGGACATGTCGTCGCCATGGCGTATCAAGTGCACCCTCGCTCAGCGGAGGGGTCACGAATCGGTCGCCGATATCCAGAAGCACTGTCCAGGAGCCGACCGAAGCGACTCGCCCCTCTCCGTTGAGAACGATCAGAGCATCCATGCCCTGTTCGCGCGCCTGTCGGTCAACGAGGTCGAGTTGAAGATCGTCCCAGAGCATCCACCGACTCGATGGATCCCTATGGTTGCGATAGCAACGACTGAAGCCCAATCGCAGCGGTTCCCTATGAGTGATGTCGTCATGCGCGCCTGGGCCATCGACAAGCGCTGGCGTGAACGGTTCGAGATGAACGAACCAGTTGAAGCCGGGTGGTGCTGCAACGTGGCTCATGGGGTCGGGAACAAGGGCCACCAGTACCAGATCGGCATTTCTGAACGACAGGTGCTCAAGGAGTATCTCGGCAAGTCGGGCCGGAGTGGCCCCGACATATCCGAACGCCGCGGCCGACTCTGCGAGCACGTCGAGATGGTCCCAGACGCTCATTGTCGAACCGGCGTTGCTTGCACTCAGGTAGACGATTGGCGAGATGCCCAACGTCCTTCCCATAGAAACCGCCACGGGGCGCGGCACATCGACCGGGCTCGTGTACTCCACGACCCGGTCTCCCACAATCACCAGGTGAGGTTTTGATGGATCCGATGACACCTAGAAGTAGATGACTTTCTCTGCATTGGCTGCGGCCTCGTCAAGATCGAGGGTCCATGCCCCTGTCGAAAGATACTTCCATCCGTAGTCCGACACGACGAACACGATCACCCCGGCGTCGATTCGCCCGGCGACCTTCACCGCACCCGCCAGCGCCGCACCGGCTGAAATTCCCGAGAAGATCCCCTGATCGGCGAGCGCTCGAGTGAACTCGAGCGACTCGCGCGGACGGACGATCGACTTGCCATCGAGCAGTTCATAGCCACCCCACTTCTCGAACACGGGTGGCACATAGCCATCTTCGAGCGACCTAAGACCCTCGACCTGCTCACCCGAAGGAGGCTCGACAGCCAGCACCTTTATGTCAGGGTTCTGCTCCTTGAGGTAGGTGCCGACTCCCATGAGAGTGCCAGACGTGCCGAGGCCGGCCACGAAATGGGTGATGTCGGGGACATCCCGGAAGATCTCCGGACCTGTCGTGTCATAGTGCGCACGAGGATTGGCCTCGTTCGCGTACTGGTACAGAAACACCCACTCGGGGTTCTGATCAGCGAGTTCTATGGCCAGACGCACCGCACCGTTGGAACCCTGCTCGCCGGGTGAGTCGATTATCTCGGCACCGTATACCTCGAGCAGTTGACGCCGTTCGACCGAGACGTTGCCGGGCAGGACGATCTTGAGGCGGTACCCCTTGATCCGACAGATCATCGCCATCGCTATGCCGGTATTCCCAGATGAGGGTTCGATGATCACAGAGCCGGGCCGGAGTGTTCCGTCCTCTTCGGCCTCGGTGATCATGGCCAGGGCGATTCGATCCTTGACCGAGCCCGCGGGATTCTGGCCTTCCATCTTGGCCAGTATCCGGACCTCTGGATTCGGGCTGAGTTGGCTGACATCGACCAGAGGTGTGTTACCGATCATGTCGAGCACGGAAGCGTAGATGGTCATACCTGACCAATATGGTAGGGAATTAGCGCGGATTTAGCCATACGCGTGCGAATGGCCACTGAAAACGCCAATCTGAATCGGGTCTCACACAGATGTTGGTGGACTCGGCTCGCATGGCTGATCCGTATTCGCCCAGGTGTCATCAGGAGGACCCGGTCGGGGCTCAATCGGTGAGGCGAACCGGTTCCTCGGTTATCTCTCCGTCGACGATCCGATAGGAGCGCAACGAGGGCAGATCGTCGCGAAGTGACACGATCACGTAATGCCAGTTTGGATCGGGAGCCTGAGCGACATCGGTCGGCGAGGGGTAGGCGTCTGTGTGGGTGTGCGAGTGCATCACACCTAGGAGTTCCCAACCATTGTCCTCCGCGTCCATCTCCGAACGCAGAAAGGCCACTCCCGGAACGGTGTACACCTTTGCGCTCGCCGCCTCGTTCTCGGTTGCATAGAAGCGGCTCACAGATGAGCCCTGTCCGCTGAGCGACTCCGTTCGGGTCGCCGCTCCAGGTCCGGCGAAGAGCCCACAGGCCTCGAGGGGGAAACCGGCTATCGCGTGAGCCACCATCTCGGCATGAATTGCGACCGGAATCTCTAGTCCGAAGGTGCCGAACCCATCGAATGCGCTTCCATCGGCGCTGAGTCCATCGGGGGCGGTCATGACAGTCCTCGGCCACGAGTCGCTCGGTCATTGCTTGGGCCATTACCCGGGAGAATGTGCACATCGGAACGGTAGTACCCTTGAGGCCCCTGTGAAGCAGACCGGTAAACAGGTGCTAGCCACCAACAGACAAGCCAGGCACCGTTACTTTCTCGGGGACTCCTACGAGGCGGGCATTGTCCTGACCGGAAGCGAGGTCAAGTCGCTACGGGACTCCAGGGTGCAACTGGCCGAGGCTTGGGCGTCCATCGACGGTGGAGAGGCATGGCTGCATGGACTCCACATCGCTCCATACTCGTTCTCCCAGAACCACAGTGGTCACGAACCGACCAGAGACCGAAAGCTGCTGTTGCACCGTCACCAGATCGACAAGCTCTCGATGGCGATGCAACTTGAGCGCCTGACGCTGGTGCCGACCTCGCTCTACCTCAAGGACGGCAGAGTCAAGGTCGAGCTCGCCCTGGGCAAGGGCAAGAACGTCGTCGACAAACGTGAGGACATCAAACGCCGGGACTCGGATCGTGAAGCGGCCCGTGCAATCGCAGATGCCCGTCGGAGACACTGAACCCTCCCCATGGGAGGAGTTGAGCCCCCGACAGGCATCCGGCGATGGTAATTCCCTCAGCCGCCATTCGAGTTCTTCTCATAGGTACGACACGGCATACCCATTGACGGGCAGTCTAGGCCCCTGAAACCTGCGGTGCTCCGGTCGAGTGTGGTCAGCGTCAACGACGACGGCCTCGCCCCTCCCAGATGAACGGTATTGACAGTGGATCCTCCTGATGGGTCCACCGAGTCGAAAGCCCAGCGTTCGGAATCGCCACCGACGGCGTGGATGCTCAACCGGAGACGGCTTCCCTTCTTGAAGACATGGCCGATCGGCAGAATCTGAACTGGAACATCCACTGTCGAGCCATCCAGATACTCGTGACGATCGAGGGTGTATGCCGGCTTTACCGAAGTGGAGCGGGAGGGGTCGGTGTGTCGCATCGACGCGCGCTGTACCCCTATGGCAACGAGTTTCTCCTGACCATCCGGGCGAACCTCGGAGATCGTCAGACCAAGGTCGGTGTCCTTGGCGCTGGAACTGATTCTGATGTTGGCTGCTCCCGAGCCAAGGGCCAACAGGTCCGATCCGAGAGGGGCAGTGACAAAACCGACCCCGTTGCTCTCCGGGATGGCGTCCCATTTGATCCCTGTCGGCGGATCGCTCGGCGACTTTCCGGGAACTCCGGTTACGGCAGGTCGCGCCGAGGGATCGGGCCGGTACGTGGCCGTGGCCTCGCCGCCGGCGTCGTCAAGGAGAGCGCCATCTGCCCCCAGGTACCA
>CAUJEC010000116.1 GCA_963169245.1 Actinomycetota bacterium | reverse complement strand
GCGACAAAGTAGTCCTCGCCAACAGCCCTACCGAGTTCACCCGGAAGCGTGGCGGCAAACGCTGATACCTGGCTCACATAGCCGCTGGTGAGAAATGAACCGAGAAGTGCCACGCCGATGGCGCCGCCGAGTTCCCTGCTGGTGTCGTTCAGCGCTGAGGCCACGCCCTGCTTGTCGTCTGGCAGGGTGGCTGTGATCGCCTCGGTTGATGGGGTCATAGTCAGACCTATGCCAGCGCCAAGAACCAACAGACCTGGAAGGATCGACAGATAGCCCCCCTCCACCGATGCCATGAGCGCCAGTGTCGCCAGTCCCACTATGGCGATACCAATGCCAGCGAGAATGGTGCTGCGGCGACCGAACCGCTGGGCGACCTTGGGGGCGTTGGCCGACATCGGCATGATCATCAGTGCCATCGGCATCATCGCGAAGGCGGACCTGATTGCGGACCATCCGAGCACGGTCTGAAGGAATGGGAACAGAACGAGGAATATCCCGAACATCACGGCGAAGACGAGGGTGATCGTGATGGTCCCCGCGGCCAACGACCTGTTCTTGAAGGTACGCACATCGAGTAGCGGATGATCCGTGCGGAGTTCCCACAACACGAACGCCACGAGCGCGACAACGCCGATGAGGATCGGATACATCGCCAGAGCGTGTGTCCATCCGCGCTCCGGCCCCTCGTGGACGCCGAACACCAGGCCACCGATCGCGACAGCGGAGAGGATCGAACCCTCAATGTCGAAGCGCCCGGAGTGTTCCCTCGAGTTCGGCACAGCGATGTAGGCCATGACCCCCGCCGCGAAGATCATCACGAGGGGAAGAATGAAGAGTAGTTGCCATGCAAAGAAATCGACCATGATCGACGACATCCACAGGCCGAGGATTCCTCCGGCTCCGGAGAAGCCGGCCCATATCCCGATCGCTCGCGGCCGCTCCTCAGGAGGGAATGAGGTGGTGATCACCGACAGGGTCACGGGCATGACCATGGCAGCACCCGCGCCCGCCAGTGCCCGAGCAGCGATCATGAACCCAACCGAGGTGGCCAATGCGGCTCCCAGGGTCGCGATGAAGAACACCGCCAGTCCGCTCAGCAGTACAGGCCGACGCCCCCAACGGTCACCCACGGCCCCGATCGGCATGAGCAATGCGGCAAGGGTGAGCGTGTAGGCGTTGATGATCCACAACACATCCCCTGCGGAGGCGTTGAGGCTCTCGGCGATCTCGCGCTGTGCGACGTTCAGACCCGACACCGACGCGACAACCGCGATCAGCGCTGTGCACATGGCGATGAGAATGTTGCGCCGTTGGGTGGCGCTCAGGGCTGGTGTTTCACTCACTACTGGTCCTTGAATAGGGGTTTCAGGATGACCGTCTTGTCAACTATAGAACGAAACTGTATCGTAGTGTTCGGATGATTTCAAGTTGCACCCCACCCAGCACCGGCTTGGATCCTCGAGTCGTGCGCAGTCGAGCCAAGTTGCTCGATGCTGCAACCGAGTTGTTGACCGAGGGCGGATCACGCGCCGTTACAGTGGATGCCGTCGCTGAACGCTCGGGGGTGGCCAAGTCCACCATGTACCGGCATTTCGCATCACAGACCGAACTCCTGGTGGCCGTGCTTCGCCACAACCTCCCCCATCTGGATTTCGAGGTCTCCGATGGGAGCTTCGAGGACGACGTGCGATCCGTCGTCCACGCGATCGCTTCGCTGATGACAGATCCGGACTGGGTTCGCATACTCCCCGCCCTGATGTCACTGCGAATGGCCATTCCAGATATCGATGATCTGGCCAAGGCCGAATACGATGCCCAACTCGGCCAGATACAACGGCTGGTCGACAAGGGCATCGAGGCAGGCCTCCTGCCAACTGATACCGACCTCATCACGACCATGAGCCTCCTGGCCGGGCCACTGATGCACATCACCCTCAATAACGACGTCGAAAGACTGACCAAGCTGGCAGACGAGGTCGCTGGCCGCTACATCGCCAGTTGTCTCCACTGGTCAGAACCGTCGGCAGACGGCATGGGTGCCGCCCAAGGTCAGTAGGACAGAAAGCCCTCTGAGGCCGCGAGAAATTGGTGTGAGACTGAGGCCCACACCGGGATCCGCTTGGAGAGCGCCGATGAAGTCTCCACGTGTCGGGGTTGCGTTGCGGACCCGGGTTGGGTTGCGGATGGCCGTAATCCGTGCTGTTTCGGTCCTACTACCTGTGATTCCGCTTGGATCACTGTCGACTTGCGCGGAGGAGAAGACGGGCCGCCAGGCCTGGAACTCTCCACCCGCCTCGGGCATCGACGCCGCCGAACTGGCGGATCACAACGGCTACCTCGGATCGGATCTGGATGACCTGATTCAGCTCTCGGGGCCTCTCCCGCCGTTGTCGTATCTTCTCGCCGGGTGGGCAAGGTCGATCGACACCCCCGGAGCGAAAGCCACCCGTTCGATCATGGGCAGTCAGAACTGGGAGTTGGCACCATCGATCGTCTGGCCATCAGCGGGGATCGACCTCTTCATCGCGGACCTTCTGGCAGCAGGAACCCCACTGACGAACCCCTCATCGACCACAACCAGTGGATCAGCCGGTGACCGTGAAAGCGGAGTCAATGACCCAGAGACGAACGAAACCGGCTTCGGTTCTGGAGCTGCTGCAAGCGGGGTGGTTCTGGCAGCAGCACTCGAAGGCGGGATCGGCGAGGCCTGTGGCGCCATCCAAGGGTTTGTCGATGGTGCAATAGCCTCGCTGTACAGCGGCATCGAAGCCCTGTCGAAAAAGGCCGCCTCAGTGCCAATCATCAGGGACATCCTTGCCGCTGGTATCGACCTGTTCGGACTGGTCGTCAAGGGAACCGTTGAGGCCGTTCGTGAACTCGCTGCCGCTGTGTTCGCACCGGTCAAGCTCGCACTTGAGATTCTGGGGAC
>CAUJEC010000115.1 GCA_963169245.1 Actinomycetota bacterium | reverse complement strand
ATACGCCATGGCGAAATCACCACCGAAGCCGAGTTGCTGCTCGAGCCTGCTGTAGAACCCGAAATCGAGGTAGATCCTGTGATCACCCGGACAGTAGAAGGGTCCGGCTTCCGGAGTGCCTGTGCCACAGCCGCCTGTCTGGGTGGGACTGTCGAAGACAACAAAACGCGGCTCGGTGAATTCGATGGCCATGGGGTCGGCCTCGCCCGACCAGTACTCGCCCAGCAGAGTCATCATCTGGCCGGCGAACTGCTCTTGACCCTGAAGGCTGTCACCTCGGACCGTCTCACCCTCGACGGTTACGCCATCACCGCCTTCGAGTTGCCCCAAGACCTCTCCGACGTCGACGTTTCCGCCATTGCTGAGAGCGCTGAACAGCAGGAACAACAGCAATCCGCCTATGCCAAGGCCCCCGCCTACCGCAGCGGTGCGACCCCGGACGCCGGTACGGCGTTCGATCCCGCTGGCATTGACATCATCGAGCCTCACGAAATGTCATCGTAGACCCGGCGACCCAGGACCATCGTCGGACACGATGACCCACCGGGGAGTGTGATCCACCGACGAGCGTGACCCACCGGGGAGTGTGATCCACCGACGAGCGTGACCCAGCTCGGACTGTGACCCACCGTGCAGCATCACATGGCACGGAATGCCACCACCCCGGCGAGCCCATGACGTCTGCCAAACAAATATGCTCGGCCGATGACATCACCGAACGGTCAGGAACAGGGCGCTCCAATCACGAGGATCATTATCAATGAGGTCGACCATGAAGTCCGACTGCCTGTTGCCCATGCCTACAACGACGACCTCGCACGCCTGGACGCGGTTTCGACCATCGATGCGCTCGACTGCGGTGAACTGAGCGTCAGCGAGGTTCAACAAGGCGCAATCGAGCGAGCGCATAAGGTCGACCCGCAGATCCACGCTGTGATGTTCGAGCGCTATGACGCAGCCGCGTCGGACCCGATAAAGGTCAGAGACCGGCGAGGAACCTTCGTCGGGGTTCCCACCTTCATCAAGGACATGGTTCCCGTCGCCGGCCTTCCTTGCACTTGGGGATCAGAGGCGCTTGCGGAAGGCCCACCACAGAAGAGGACGCGGGCTGTGGCCCGTGACATCGAGGCAATGGGGATGACCATCATCGGCACATCGACAATGCCAGAGTGGGGTTTCATCCCCTCCACGGAGTTCCCAACAAGGCCATCAACCTGCAACCCGTGGAATCTGCGCCACACGGTCGGAGGTTCATCCGGCGGCTCTGCCGCTCTCGTGGCAGCAGGTGTGGTGCCGATCGCTCACACCGTCGACGGTGGTGGGTCGACACGCATTCCGGCCGCATGTGCCGGTCTGGTCGGGCTCAAACCCAGTCTCGGTCGGCTCCGTCGCCATAGTGACGAGCAACTCCTACCGGTCTCGGTATCGGTGGACGGAGTCGTGTCGCGAACAGTGCGCGACACAGCACGCTGGTACTCGGAGATGGAACGGGTATTCGCACCACGTTCGATGCCTCCCATGGGCGAGGTTACGGGCCCACCATCACGGCGTCTACGGATCGGCGTACTCGGCGAGATTCCCGGGCTCGCGGATCTCGACGACCCCACCAAGGCGACCCTGGATACAACCGCCTTGCTGCTCGAATCACTAGGACACCAGGTGGAACCCACTGACGTGCCCGTTGAGCCCGAACAGTTTCGCGATGACTTCATCTTCTACTACCGGTTCCTCGTGTTCGCTGCGACCTCGACCGCCCGCTTCGGACACGGTTCCCATTACAACAGGGATCTCCTCACGAAGTTCTCAAAGGGCATGGCAGCCTCGTTCCGCGCCAGACCTGCGCACATCGTTGGCGTAGCACGACGGCTCCGCCGGACCCGAGCACAGGTGCACGAGATGTCGAAACGGTTCGACGTGATGCTGAGTCCCACACTGGCCACGATCCCGCCAGATCTCGGACACCTGTCGCCACTGGTCGACTTCGAACCGCTTCTCCCCCGGATCAGTTCGTGGATGCCATACACCCCGATCGCCAACGCCGCTGGCACGCCGGCGCTCACCCTGCCCATGGGCTTCGACGACCACACCGGAATCCCGGTGGGCGCGATGCTCTCTGGCGACTTCGGAAACGATGCTCTCCTGTTACAACTCGGACTGGAGCTGGAAGAAGCTCAGCCCTGGGATCTCGCCCGACTCCACAGCTGAGACGCTATGAGCCTCCCTGCGCAGACCACCATCGCCCTGCCCGTTAGTTGGTTGCTGTAATCGCGGACGGCTCGCGATTACAGCAACCAACTAGACACGAGCTTGTCCCAGGTGCTTTGAAGTCCCAGGTGCTTTGAAGCAGAACGGCTGCGAACTGAAGGACCCTCTGACCAGCGAGGCGGCGGTGGATATCCTCCGTAATCAGGCGCTCAAGTTGTATTCGGGACCCAGCGAAACCGAAGTGGGTTTCATCAACCGTTGCACTGCCCGTTGCTCTGTGACGAGCCTCACACCTGAGGTTCTAGGACGAACAGCGGAATAACCCGCTCGGTACTGCTCTGATAGTTGTCGTAGTCGGGCCACACGTTCATCGCTCGCGCCCACCAGCTTGCTTTCTCGTCACCGTCGGCCTCACGAACGCTCATGTCCACCGCCGCTGGACCATCCTGAATACGAGCGATTCCGTGGGCACGCAGGTTGACCACCCAAGCCGGATCTGTCGGCGACCCACCGGCTGAGCCGATAACGCAGTAGTTGCCTTCGCCATCTGTGACACGCACCAGCGGCGTCTTGCGGACCTTGCCTGAACTGGCCCCGACGGTCCACAGGATCATCCACTCGGAACCAACGAGCTCGCTCGGTTCGGTTCCACCGGAGCGTTCGTAGCGCTCGACCTCGGCTGCGATCGGCTCCCATGCGCTCGGGACATACTCGGCATCGAACGGGCCCATGCGGTCTGACTCCTCGTGAGTTGAGTTTGCAGTTGAATCTAGCTGTTCCACCGTGGACGATTGGAGTCGTCGATCAACTGACCAAAAGGCTTCTGACCCAGACGAGCCGACCCCGCGAGTCGCACGACGGGTGGTCCGACTACGCTGAGGTGTCCATGGCCGCCGTTGAAGTGAGCGACGATCGCCCACCGGGCATCCTGGCAAGCATCCCGATGGCACTGGCCGCTTGGACCCGTCGACAGTGGATCACAGCCCTGGGTGCCTCCATGGGTCTTGGGCTGGCCATGGGCCTCTCGACCGTGCTGATCCCGAACCGCGTCTTCGGTCGACAGATCCCGTCGCTGGCGTGGAACTATCCCGTTTGGGTGATCGTGTCGATCCTCTCGGGAATGATTGCCGCCACCTACATCGACGTCGAAGGGGCGACTTCGCGCGAGGCTCCCGAGGACCGCTTCGTCGACGCTGACAGCACAATCACTGTCGAGGCGCGCTCAGAGGGTGCGCGTTCGGCGAAGTTCGGAAGCGCCGGAGCGATCCTCGGCTGGTTCGCCGTCGGCTGCCCGGTCTGCAACAAGATCGCCCTGATCGCGCTCGGATACAGCGGGGCAATGCAGTGGTTCGCTCCTGCCCAGCCATTCCTCGCTGCAGTCGCCATCGCACTGAGCGCAACAGCGCTGGCGATGAGACTTCGGGGCCAGATCTTGTGCCCACTGCCGAACCTGTAGATCCCGACACCGGACAAACTCACTCGGTCACGAGAGCCAACTCACGTTGGATCACCTCGACCACATCGTCGATGGACCGACGCCCGAGAATCAGATCGGTGATTGCAGCCGATCCGGTGTCCTCGAGCCTGGGGAAGCGTTCGAGCGCCGGGTAGGTGATCATCGACTCGGCAATGGTCAACCGTGTCGCAGCCAGACGCTCGGCGTCGACGTGATCCAATGCTTCGATCTCTGCCAACACGTCTCCGCGAGCCGGGATTCCTCCGACGGAGGCCTCGAGGCGCTGGAACGGGACTGAGCTGAGTCTTTCGACGAAGCGGACCGCAGAATCAAGGTCCCCACACGTGCGCGGGATCGCCCAGCCATGGCAACCCGAATATGACACACGTCGTTGCGGGCCAGCCGGATACGGTGCTGGACGCAGAAGTTGACCAACGGGTGATGAGCGAAGTTCATGGGTCGCTCCCGGCCACGCCGCCGAGCAGTCAACCACGCCGGCACACAGCGCTGAGTCCACCTCATCGTAGTGCCACGAGGCAAGGCCATCTGGCCCACCTGGGCAACGCTCGGCGAGCTTCGCTATCAGCTTCAGACACTCGACTGCGATTCCTGAGTCCAGATCTGGCTGATTGTGGGCATCGAAGAGTCGTCCGGAGCGACCGACCACCAACTCGAAGAACAGACCGAAGAGTCCCGATCCTCGACCCGTGAACCCGAACACCGTTTTGGATGCAACGAGTTCTTCCCACGTGTCAGGAGGTGAGTCCATCCGGTCGGTTCTCCACCACAGGACTCTCACGTCGACATTCCGTGGGATACAGAGAA
The DNA here is from genome assembly GCA_963169245.1 of Actinomycetota bacterium. GTDB lineage: Bacteria > Actinomycetota > Acidimicrobiia > Acidimicrobiales > Microtrichaceae > JAGQSZ01. The sequence continues at coordinate 18,441 of CAUJEC010000115.1, read as the reverse complement.
GCTCTCCTCTGTCGCTGCAGAGACTCACCGCACCGGGTTCCATCGCTGCGATGGTCTCGGGGGCGAGCAGGTCGTCCAGCGGGTGGAGCCATTGCCGCTGACTGGGTGCGTACTTGCCGTGAGTCGAGATGACATCGAGCCGCTCGCCAGCTTCGAGTAGACGCGCAACCCGTTCGTTGAGGCTCAGGTGGTCGGCGTGGACGACAATCTCGACATCGTCACCGAACTCGCCATAGAGCCCGTCATACATCGGCCCGCCGACCAGAGCGACCCTGATCACTAGTCGGACTCGCTCTGGGCGGCGGCGTGGTCGCCAGCCGACGACGTCACTGGTCCACAGGTGTTGCGGAGGACACCGATTCCCTCGATATCGATCTCGACGGTGTCCCCATGGCTCAGATAGATCGGCGGGGTCCGGGCGAATCCGACACCCACCGGAGTGCCGGTGGTGATCACATCACCCGGCAACAGGGTGATGAAACGCGACAGGTACGAGATGATCTCGTCCACCCCGAAGATCATCTGGGAGGTTGTCGAGTCCTGCAGGTACTCGCCGTTGACCCTGCAGGCGATCCGCAGGTTCTGCACGTCGGCGATCTCGTCGGGGGTCACGATCCAGGGTCCCAGCGGACAGAAGGTGTCGAAGGACTTCGCCCGCAGCCACTGCCCATCAGCGAACTGTGCGTCACGGGCCGAGACATCGTTGCAGCACGTGTAGCCGAGGACGTGTTGGAGCGCTGATCCCACCGGGACATCGCGCGCCTCGGTTCCGATCACCACCGCGAGTTCGGCCTCGTAGTCGACCTCGGTCGACTGTTCCTGATCCCAGCGGATCACCTCCCCGGGACCGATCACCGACTGTGGCAGTTTCGCGAACGTCACGGGCGCAGACGGAGGTTCAAGCCCGGACTCCAGCGCGTGGTCCGCATAGTTCAGCCCGATGGCGATAACCGACCCGGGACGCTCGACCGGGGCGAGCATTTCGACCGAATCGACCAGAACCGGCTCGTTGAACGCGGAGCGAGGGGCCCGTGTGCCGAGCGCTGTTCTGGGGTCGACTAGCGCATCGAAACGCCAGTCGGCAGAGTCCAGCGGGTGGGCCAGATCACCGTCGATCCTTGCGAGGTGGGCTGTGTCACCGATCCTGATTCTTGCGATCTTCAACTTCGTTCCTCTGTTTCGTTGTGGCCGATCTCTGAGCCCTGTCTACTCAATCCCGCCCGGGCTCACCTGAGTCTTTCGAGCAGCACCTGCGCCGTCGACATCCCTTGCCGTCATCCTGCTGCGATTCCTCCGTCGATCAGCCAGTCTGCACCCGTCACGAACGACGCCTGATCACTCGCGAGATAGACCACGAGGTCCGCCACCTCATCGGGTGTTCCGAGTCGACCGAGCGGTTGGCGTGCGATCAGGTCCCGGCGCATCTGCGCGGGATCCTCGGCCTGGTCCAAGAGCCTTGTGACCCATGGGGAGTCGACTGTCCCAGGGCTGACGCAGTTGCAGCGGACACCCCGGGTCGCGTACTGCACAGCGACCTGCTTGGTGAGAGCCACGACCGCTCCCTTCGACGCGCAGTAAGCGGCACGGTTGGGCAGGCCAACCGAGGCAGCCACCGACGCCGTGTTTACGATCGCGCCCCTGTCGGCGGCAAGCATGTGTGGGAGCGCCGCTTTGATACCGAGGAACATGCCGCGCACGTTCACGGTGAAGAGCCGATCCCATTCCTCGATGGTGCAACCGAGCACGTCGGTGACTCCGCCGACTCCGGCGTTGTTGCACAGGACATCGACTGTGCCGAATTCGTTCACGCAACGCTCGACCATCGCCTGGACCTGATCCGGGTTCGACACGTCCACCTGAACGCCAACGGCTCCCTCGGGGACTCCGGCCGGATTGAGGTCACCCGCGACGACACTCGCCCCTTCGTCGAGCAGCCGGGTCGTGATCGCATACCCGATTCCCGACGCCGCACCTGTGACGATCGCACTACGTCCCTGGAATCGGTTGTTCATCGCTGTTCTCCCTGTCCTTTGGTTTGCGGCTCGGACCGCTGAACGAAGCGTGCTCGCAGTAAGTCGATGTCCTCCCACAGCACATCGGGCAGGTCGAGCGAGATCGCGTCGACAGCCTGATCCACCTCATCCGCTGAGCGTACGCCGACCAGAGTGCTCGTAACTCCCGTGAACCGGCGGGGATGATTGATGGCGACCTGTTGCAGGCTCACCCCGTGTGCGGAACAAACGCGTTCGAGTTCGATGACTCTGGTGCGGACCGATTCCGGGGCTGGCCCGTAGTCGAACGGGGCATCCACCCCGCCAGCGAGGATCCCGCTCTGGAACACCCCGGCAGCCAGCAGGGTGATTCCGAGGTCCCGGCAGCGTTTCGCCGCGGATTCACCCGACGATTCAAGCAGGGTGATCCGGCCAGCCAATACGACTACATCGAGATCGACTCGGTCGACCAGATGACTCACAACCGATGCCGTGTTGGTCCCAACCCCGAGGGCACCGACCCTGCCCGCTTCACGCTGGGATGTCAGTTCATCAATCGCCACAAGCGCTTCGTCGAGGTGCTCATCGGGATCATGCACGAGCACGACATCGATGAACTCGCGACCTAGGCGCTGTCTGCTCTGGTCGAGTTGCTCCGCGACAGCCTTACGCGAGAAGTCGAACACCGATTCGCCCGGGGGCGCGCCCAGGAAGATGTCACCGGCGTCGCGTTGATCCAAATCGCGCACATAGCGGCCGACCTTGGTGGAGACGGTGAGCCTCCCGGCACCGTCGGCTGTTCGCAGGAAGTCGCCGAGTCGACTCTCGGCGAGACCCCGCCCGTAGTGGGGAGCGGTGTCGAAGTGCGTGATGCCACGGGCGACGGCCCGCTCCAGCGTCGCCATGGCGTCAGCGACAGTGACCTCCGCATAGAGGCCGCCGAGGGCAGCCGTGCCGATCGAGAGCCGACCCGGTTGGAAGGGATTCACCACCGCAGACACAGTATCATCAGATGAATCCGCAATTGATGTGCGTAAACTAGGGATTCGACCGCTTCAAAGTCGCCTGTTCATCTGATGATCAGGTCGAGGGGGATGATTTGTGAAGATAACGAGTTTTGAGACCGCAGACGTCCGCTTTCCCACATCCACCACCCTCGCCGGGTCCGATGCAACCAATCCCGACCCCGACTACTCGGCCGCCTATGTGAGCATCCACACCGATGAAGGCATCTCCGGTCACGGCTACACCTTCACGATCGGACGAGGGAACGACCTTTGTGTCGCGGCGATCGAACTGCTGGCCGAAAAACTCGTCGGCGAGACTCTGCTGGATCCGATCAGCGATCTTGCTCGACTCCCCCGCCTGCTCGCTGCCGATTCCCAGATCAGATGGCTGGGGCCCGAGAGCGGCGTGACCCGCATGGCCAGCGCTGCAGTCATCAACGCCCTGTGGGACCTCTGGTCACGAGCCACCGGAAAACCACTGTGGAAGTTTCTGGTCGACATGAGCCCCCAGCAGATCGTCTCGGTCATCGACTGGACCTACATCACCGACTCCCTCACCCCGTCGGACGCTATCGAAATGCTCGAGTCCCGATCGACTGGAGCGTCCGCCCGGGAGGGACTGCTCGTTGCCCGGGGTCACCCCGCGTATACCACCGAGCCGGGCTGGTTGGGCTACAGCGATGAGAAGATGGTCGGGCTGCTGCATGAAGCGATCAATCGTGGCTTCACCCAGGTGAAGATCAAGGTCGGCCAGGACCTCGACGAGGACATCCGTCGGCTGCAACTTGTACGTGAGACCGTTGGACCCGGAATCGGAGTCGCCGTCGACGCCAATCAGGCCTGGGATGTCAATGGCGCAATCAGATGGATCAGATCACTCGCCCAGTTCGACCTGGCCTGGGTGGAGGAGCCGACATCACCCGACGACATCCTCGGTAATGCGGCGATTTCAAGGGCGGTCTCCCCCACCCCGATTGCCAGCGGCGAGATGTGTCAGAACCGGGTGATGTTCAAACAGTTCCTGGCCGCAGGCGCGATGCAGGTATGCCAGATCGACGCCTGCCGGGTGGCCGGAGTCAACGAGAACCTGGCGATCATCCTGATGGCCGCCAACTCCGGTGTTCCGGTCATCCCCCACGCTGGTGGTTGCGGGTTGAGCGAGATGGTTCAGCATCTGGCGATGTTCGACTTCGTCTCGCTCGGCGAAGGTGACTCCTTCGGCGGACGGCTGATCGAATGGGCCGATCACCTGCACGAACATTTCGTTACGCCTGCAACAATTCTGGATGGTTCCTACGTTGCACCGACCGCCGCAGGCGCGAGCACGGAGATGCTCGCTTCCAGCATCGAGCAGTACCGTCACCGGCCATGAACAAGACCGACCTCGCAGTCAGCGAACTCTTGTCGATGATCCGCTCGGGCCGCTTCTCCGAAGGTGACCGTCTGCCCACCGAACCGGAGTTGGTCGACGAGTTGGGTGTCTCACGAAGTGCTGTACGTGAGGCGGTCCAGTCGTTGAGTTTCGCCGGCATCCTCCATGTCCGTCAGGGCGGAGGCACCTTCGTAACCGACCTTGACCCGGCCCGCCTGCTGCGTTCCGCTGGCATGGCCCTCGATCTGTCGAACACCGACACTCTCGCTGAGCTATACGAGGTGCGCCGCATCCTCGAACCAGCAGCATGTGCCATGGCGGTGGCCAATCTGACCGACTCCGACCTCGACACGCTGGCGGGTCACCTGCAGTCGATGCGAGGCGCGGCGGCCGCCGAGGACTTCGTCCAAGCCGACATCGCGTTCCACGACACGATCGCCGCTATCGCCGGCAACCCTACGTTGCGTGCGATCCTCCAGACGCTACGGAGCGAGTCCGGACTCGGACTCATACGCCGCGCTCGGGAGGAGGACGGAGTGGAGGCAGAGGCGATCCTCGAACACGAGGCGATCCTGGAGGCCTTGCGCTCGCGTGATTCCGAACTCGCCCGTGCCGCTACCACTGTCCACCTGGCCAAAGGTCAGCGCTGGCTGGAGGGATCGACAGCGGATTCAGTGGAGCGAGCCGACTCCAGGGAGTAGCCCGCCTCAGGCCGAGCCGACTCCACGGAGTAGCCCGACTCAGGTGCCCGAGCCGGACCTGCTGGACCGCCTCAGGTGCCCGATATCGACTCCCCCAGTCGGCGGAGTCGCAGCGCCTCAGCCTCACTGATGGTTCCGTCTGCAAGCGGGCCGACGTTCAACAACATGTTTCCACCAGCAGAACGAACGTCTCGGTACATCTGGACGAGTTCATCGGGGTCGATCCGATGCGCATCGGTCTCCTCGGCGTTGAATCCGAAACCCGAACCCATGCCCCGGGTCGCCTCCCACGCGTAGCTGGTCGGAGCGTCCGGCACCGAGTATTCAGCGGTACGGAAATCCGCTGCGGCGTGGCGGCCCGGGTAGAAGGGCTTGGGCTTGGACCGAGGGATGACTAGGGCGAACAGGTTGTTCCAGATCATCCTTCCGAGCTTGGACCCCGTGCCCGGCACCGGATGATCCCAACGATCATTGATGACCGCGTCGGGTATCCGTGCAAGTAGCCGTTCCTTGAAGTCGGTCACTTCGAAGCCGGGCGGAGTTCCTATGTCGGCCCAGAGGACACTTGGCTCATACCGTTGGATCAGTTCCTCGAGTTGGCCGCTCATGTAACGCAGATACTCGTCGCTTCGAGGAGTGCAACCGACTGCATCGACGATCTCCCGGATCGGAAAATGATTGAACGACCAGTCGAGCCCGGTCGAGTAGTAGACCCCGAAGCGCATTCCACACTCACGGACCGCAACGGCAAGTTCGCCCACCATGTCGCGCTTGGAGAACCATCCCGGCCGGTTCGGGTGGCGCTGCTCGGTCGGCCACAGGCAATACCCATCGTGATGCTTGGTGACCATCACGACATATTTCGCACCGCTCTGTCTGAAGAGGTCAGCCCAGGCCCCCGGGTCCCAGTTGTCCAGACCCGACTCGAACATCGCCTGAAAATCCTCGTACGGCGCGTCGTTCCATACCCGACGATGATGCATGGCCGTCGGACTGCCCTCGATGGTCATCGCATTGCGGTACCACTCGGAGTACGGCATGCGCTCGCCCATGTGGCGTGGATCGACACGAAGCAGGTCGGGGAACGACACGCCCGGCTCCGGGACCGGGGCGTAAGCCGGAATGGCGAAGGGCCCCCAGTGGATGAAGATGCCGAGTCCGGCCTCGCTGAACCACGCCGGAAGCGGACGTCTTGGTTCTTGGTCTGTCGACTTCGACTTCTTGGTCATCTGCGGTGCGTTTCTCTTTCGTGGAGCATTCGTAACAGCCAGAACCTCAACAGCTCACCCAGCGAGTAGCGCAGGAATATCACCCCACCGAAACATGTCGCAGCGAGACCCGTGATCCCTAACGAGATCTGGGTCGACTGATCGAGTGAGTTGTCAGAGGTCTGGGACAGGACCGTTGCGACCACAGTTACCGCCAGGCCGAGGCTCATGATGACCATACCCAGGCGAGCGAAGCGGTCACTCCGATCGCCTGAGGCCCTTGGCGACGGCAGGGAGGCGACGAACTCTGCTGCCCGGGACTCTGTTGACCGGGTCTCCACTGACCGCGAGTCGGCTGACCGCGAGTCCACTGACCGGGGCTCGACGGGATGCCTCTCAACCCCTGGGTCATCCGTTTTTGAATCGTTCATGTTGAGACCTCCTCCGAGGACGAGAAATAGGCGGAATGGAGTTGCGGTGAGATCTCCTCGATCCGACCGTCGAGCACGATGCGGCCCGAGATCACAGCGATCCCGCGATCCGCGATGTGGCTGATCGTTCGCACGAACTGCTCGACCACCACGACCGTGACACCCATGCGAGCAATATCTACAACTCGTCGATACAGATCATCGACCACCATCGGAGCGAGACCCATCGACAACTCATCGAGAAGCAGGACGGCCGGGTCACTCACCAGGGCTCGACTGAGCGCGACCATCTGCTGTTCACCGCCCGAGAGAGAGCCGGCGAGTTGGTCACGACGTTCACCGAGCCGGGGAAAGACCTCGAACGCACGGGACTCAACGACCTCACGGGACCTGTCCGACCCCGCCGCAAGCCACAGGTTCTCCGCAACCGTGAGGTTGGCGAACACACCCCGACCTTCTGGAATCAGACAGAGGCCGGCTCTGGCAAGCGCAACCGGGTCGACCCCCGTCACTCGCCGTCCCCCGAAGAGCACATCGCCACGGGTTGGCCGCACGAGTCCCGCAATGACCGACAACAGTGTGGTCTTACCCGCTCCGTTGGGACCGAGAACCGCCAGAACCTGACCCGCCGGAACGACCAGATCGATCCCGCGCAGAACCTCCACGCCCTCGTATCCAGCGTGGACTCCTCTCAGTTCGATCAATGAATCGAGTGGGATCATGGGTGGGCTCCAGTCGAAACGTCCGACCGTCTCCTGCCCGACCCGACCTCCAGAGACTCCTGACCCAGATATGCGGCCTGCACCCGGACATCCGAGCGGATCTCCGCGGGTGAACCCGACGCTATTAGCTGGCCGAAGTCGAGCACATGGATCCGATGCGATATAGCCATGACCAGGTTCATATCGTGTTCGACCAGAAGGATCGTCATCCCTCGGTCAGCAAGGTCGACCAGCACCTCTGAGAAGACCCGGGTCTCGGAATCGTTCTGTCCGCTTGCGGGTTCGTCCAACAGGAGTAGCGACGGCTCTCCGACCAGCGCTCTGGCGAGTTCCACCAAACGACCGGTTCCGGTCGACAGCGTATCGGCTCGCACATCCGAAACCTGTTGTAGTCGCAATTGTTGAATCACTCGCTGGACTTCGCTCGTGCGCCGCTCACGAGGAATCGCGGATGCAGCAACCCTCAGGTTCTCCTCGACCGTGAGCGTCCCGAAGAGCTCGAGTCGCTGGAATGTGCGGCCAAGGCCGAGCCTGACCCGCTTGTGTACCGGCATCGACGTCATGTCGTTCGTCCCGAGCATCACACGACCCGAAGTCGGCTTGAGGACCCCGGTGATCACGTTGAAGAGGGTTGTCTTTCCGGCCCCGTTTGGGCCGATCAACGAGGTGATCCCTCCCGAGACCGCGTCCAGCCCGACATCACTCAGAACCGTGTTGCCACCGAAACGCACTGTCACATCAGTGACCTCAAGATCCACGGCCGACCCCCGGGGTAATGCCGAAAGTATCGTCGAGGTAGGACAGGTCATCGGCACCAAGGGGAAGGCTCTGAGCGAGTTGTTCGGGCGAGGCACTGAGGCGACGCTCGGGCACTGCGGAGCCCGCCGGGGAGGCCAGCGCCCGAGTCGCACGTCGACCGAGAATCGGCATGACGATGACGAACGCCACACACGCACCGGCGAAGAACCAGTTGGAGATCAGGTCTCCGAGCGTGGCCAGGTACACGCCGGCCAGCACAGCTAGACCACCACCCAACAGCAGGGGTCGTTGCCCGACCCCGGACCACTGCGGCGCAATGTCTGATCGGATAGACCCATTGGGGTTGTTGCCGAGACTGACGCCCGCCGCAGCGGTGAGGGTTGGGGTTACCTGAGCCAGCGAAGGGAACACGTTGACAAGAACGGGAGCGGCTAGGAATGCGCCGGCCCCAACCGACGATCCGAGAGTCGAAGCCCCGAGAACGACGACGATCACCAGAATCGAAAGCCCGCTGAAGAAATTGAACGCATCCGGGCTTGGCCGTTGCATCGCAGCGCCGTAGAGCGCACCACCGACACCGGCCACCCCTGCCGAAATGGCGAACGCGGCGACGGTCGTGACCTGCCTGTTGAGCCCGACGGTGGCGTATCCGATGGGGCTGTCCTTGAGTGCGATCATGCGCAGGCCCAGATCGCTCCGGCGCAGAGCCGTAAGAGCAAGTACCGATGCCCCGAACACGATCGAAGCGAATATCAGAAAGGCCTGATCTCCGCTGAGGTCGAAACCGAAGACCTTCGGGCGTCGCATCGCCAGAGAGCCACCCTGGAAAATGTCGAGTTGATGCCGATAGAGGGTTACCTCGGTGAACGGAATCCGGATCACCAGATGGAACGGCGGTAGTCGGAAGATCCAGTTGTCGAGCGCTACGGCGAAGGCCGCTGTTGCCAACGCGAGATACAGCGGCGAGAGGCGTGCCCCCGGGAAGGACAGAATTGCTCCCACTGCAGCCGCGCCAACGCCCGCCAGGACGAGTCCCCAGATCTGGCCATCGGGAGCCAGGTGCGCGCTGATCAGCGCTCCGACAGCTGCGAACGCGAACGGGCATACGGCAAGTCTTCCGGCCCAGCCGAGTAATGGAACCAAAGACAGCGCAATGACCGCTATCCCCCACAACTTGGTCATGTTGTGAAGATCGCCCGGTGCGAGCAGAGGGGCGATCGCCGCCGTGACGACAACCGCTGCCACCACGAGCCACAGTGACCCGTTCCAGGTCGGTCGATTCGACAACTCACGGGCCTGTTGGGACTTCGCTGCCCGAAGTCGTTCCTGAGGTAGGAACTGCAGCGCTATGAACAGAACCACGACCGGCACGACGTTGACCAGCCCGATCAGGTACTGACCTCCGGGCAGATCCGTCCGGCTGCCGACATAGCCTTGTGCGTAGGCTGTCGACAGTCCCAGGATCGCCGCGCCCAGGATCGTCAGAGGCAGGCTCCGCAACCTTCCGACCACCGAAGCGGCGAAGGCGTTCATGATGAGGAGTGCAAGTGACCCCGCCGAGAGCGAGGTCTTGGGCGCTATGAGCACTCCGGCGAGAACGGCGGTCGTTGATCCGATGACCCACGACGTCTGGGCGGTACGAACCGGCGACACGCCGTTGAGGATGATGAGGGACCGATCATCGACGATGCCCCGCATCTGAACGCCGGCCCTGCTGCGGTAGAGAACCCAACGCATCACGATCCCGACGAGCAGAGCGACCGCCATGACCAACAGGTCATAGACCGGCAGCCGTTGTCCGAGGATCTCGATCGCCTTCCCGTTGAACACGGGGAGCACGACCTTGGTCATCTGGGGGTCCCAGATCCAGTTGATCCCGGCGATGATCCCGACCAGCAAAGCCAGGGTCACAGCCATCCGGGTGATCTCGTTGGTCCCGTCGAGTCGACGCATGATGCCCGACTCCACCGTCACCCCCAGCACTGGGCCGATGATCCCGACACACAGGATCATCGCCAGAGGTGCGGGCCATCCCCACAGGGTCGTGCACTGCCAGTAGACGAACGCTCCGATCGCAGCTAAGGCACCATGTGCCCAGTTGAAGATGCCAGTCGTCGCGTACGTCAGGGTCAAACCTGACGCCACGACCGCGTAGATGCTGGCCGTGACCAGGCCGGTGATCGTGAAGCCGACGAACTCCCTCACATCAAGGGATCGGGACGACGTTCTTCGGGTCGCAGTTGAAGACCCCGTCGGTCGGCTGGGTCAACTTCCTGTCATAGACGATGCCATCGCCGCTGATCTTGTTGACGGCCAGGCACTGGTTGGGCTTGGTCGGATCCGACAGGTCGATCGGTGCCATCAGTCCGCCAGCGGTGTAGGCCTTGTCCGTGGTCGCGTTGTCGATCACACATTTCACCGTCAGCTCATCGCACGTCGAAGCCGACTTGGCGAAGAGCAACCATGTGATCCAAGGAGTCACATGTGATGGATCAACCTTTCCGAATGCAGCCTTCTCTAGCTTAATGAATCTGGTGGCCGTCGGGTTCTCATCAGCCAGATCCAGCGGGTAGGTCGTGGCAGCCGAGTAGATGGGCGCATCGAGGGGAACCTTCTTCAGATTGTCCACCGCGTCATTGCTGTAGAAGACCGAACCCTGGTCGGCGACCAGTTTCGGCTTGTAGCCCACGTCGTTTATCGCCCGGAAGATCTCGGGCACCGGGAGCGCAAGCACCAGGGTCTCGGACTTGCCGACGAGTGGCTGCACATAGGTCCGCACGTTGTCGAGCGAAACCGCAACCGCCTGGAAGCTGGTCACACCCAAACCCTGCGCCTCCAACACCTTCTGGAACCGCTCGTAGGCGACCCGGACATCGGGGGTGTCGACTGTGAGAATGCCGATCTTCGACAGTGCGTCTTCGAATTCCGGCTTCAGGAGTCGGAACAGGCCCCAGTTCGACTCCCTGTCCGAAGTCCGTCCAACCACCGCCTGCAGATCCGCGATCTGTCCCTCATAGGAGGGGTTCATCGCCGGGATCGAACCGAGTCCGCACTCCAGTCTCGGTTGAATCGTGGGCGCGTCGAGTGCCGCTCCCCCGCCGACCAACATGAAGTCGGACTGACACGCATCGATCACAACCGCCGCAGCGTCGAAGAGCTTGGCGTCACGGTCATTGATGACGATCTTGCGCCCATTGATTCCACCCGCTTCGTTGCACCAGTCAGCGAACGCCTTGGCCACCGCTGGATAGGCAGCGCCCAGGCCCGGGCTGAGACTGTTTCCCGCATCGTTTAGTACACCGATCTGGATCTCGGTGTCGCTGACCCCACGTGCATCGCTCTTGACCACATCACCTTTGGCCGGTCCACACACCTGACCCAGATCACCGAACACTCCGGGCTCGGTCTTGGTGGAGCCTCCATTCGCCGACTGACCGGCCTTCGTGGTGGTAGTTGTCGTTGCCGTCTCGCTGTGCCCGCATCCCGAGAGAAGCGTTGCTGCGCTCATCAGCATCACCAGAGCGGTCCGAGGCCACTTTGAAGACCGACCACCGAAGCCCATAGTGATCTGATGAGTTTTATCTGCTGCCATCTGAAACCCCCCGTGGCCACAAGTTGCAAATTCTGGCTCTACTCGACCTCGAACGCCGACAATGCGCAGAGTGTATGGCTTCTGGACATGCCGCGGGTGACATTTCTGAACTTTTGTAACGCCTGCCACGAATCACGCTGTATATGATTCATCTGATGTTTCGACGCCAACCGGGGGTGACGCATGGTCGACACGTTTGATGAGGAGTTGCACGAGCCTGATGACGTTCCGCACTGGCAGGAGAGTTACTACTTCAACTGGGCCGATACTGACGGCCGAAGCTATGGCCTGACACGGATCGGGTTCTACGAGAGCGGCACCAAGGGAGACGGTCTGGTCCTGACGATCCGTGACGGCATACCTGAATCGCTCTACGGAGCTATCGGCGTGGACATCTCGCCACCTGCACACACCTTCATGAAGGGAGGGGTTCGGGTGAGCCAACTCGCGTACGAGATGGTCGAACCGCTAGCCGAGTGGCGGATCACACTCGACGGCTCACCGTCGATAAACATGACCTGGCGTGCATTCATGCCGGCATTCGACTTCGCAGCGGACGGCAACTTCGGTGAACTCGCCCATCACCATTTCGAACACTTCGGTTTGGTCAACGGGTCGATCACCGTCGACGGTGTCGAACACGAAATCTCGGGCGTCGGCCATCGAGACAAGTCGTGGGGTCCGCGTGACTGGTCCGGGGCAAGCGGTTGGGAATGGATCTCCGCCCATTTCGGCACTGATCTGGCGTTCAACGTGAGCATCGTCTTCGACGGTGAACGTCCCATCGAGAAGGGCTTCATCTTCCGCGACGGTCGGACCGTAGAGATCACCGAGGCAACGGTCGACTACGACTGGGACGGTATCGAACACGTTCCGGGTTCCGCCCGGATTCATTTCACCGACGCAGAGGGCGAACGCTTCGACGTGACTGCCACGGCGATCGGACAGGCTCCCCTTGTCAAAGAGGAGCTCTGGCTCCAGGAGACCCCGTCGTCGTTCTCGCTCGATTACGGCGGCCGCACTCGTTCGGGCGTCGGAGTGATGGAACACACCTGGCACGCCGGACCCGAGGCTGTCATGGCACGGCTGGACCAGTTGGCCCCGCTGATGGCGTTGGCCCAGAAGGCGGCTGCACAGGCAGCACAGGCCGCTGATCCCGATGCCGCCGATCCCGATTCAGCGGACCCCGATTCAGCGAACCCCGATGCCGCCGATCCCGATGCCGCTGCCGGACCTCCCCCATCGACATGATCGAGTTGCTCACTTCGTCGACCACGGCGGGACTCACCCACATTGGGGGCAAGGGTGCCGGTCTGGTACGCCTGTTGCGTGCTGGTCTGACCGTTCCTGAAGCATTCGTGATCCCGGCACCGGTCTCCATCGACAGTGCCAGCCGTGAGAGGTGTCTGGACTCCGAACTGCCCGAATGGTGGGAGCAGGTCTCGACCGAGTTCCCGCGTGCGCGCTGGGCAGTCCGCAGTTCAGCAGTCGCAGAGGACCTCGAGGGGGCGTCGTTCGCCGGTGTCTACGAGACTGTTCTCGACGTCGACTCTCTCGAGCGGCTGCGCGAGGCCGTTCGAGCCGGATGGGCGGCACTCGACGATGACCGTGCCGAGGTCTACCGGGACCGTCGCTCGCTGGAATCCAGCGGAGGAATCGCACTTGTCCTCCAACGCATGGTCGAACCACGTGTCTCCGGTGTCCTACTGACCGCCAACCCAATGCGCCCGTTCGCGTCCGAAGTGGCCATCGACGCCGCATGGGGACTCGGTGAGGCGATCGTGTCAGGTCGCACCGATCCGGATCATTTGGTCATCGGCCGAGCTGATGGCGAGATCCGTGAGGAACTGATCGGCGCCAAAGCGATCGAGATCACCTGGGACGGTGGCCCCGTCGAACGTGACGTCGACGAGGAGCGCCGCTCACGCCGATCGCTGAGCGACGACGACATCAGGATGCTGTTGGACCTCGCCCGCACCGTCGAGCAGTCGATCGGGGGTCGCCGCGACATTGAATGGGCGATCGACGACTCGTCGGCCGGGAGTCCAACCACAAACAGTCCAACCACAAACGGCCCAACCGCAAACAGCCCAACCGCAAACAGCCCAACCGCAAACAGCGCAGCCGCGAGCGGCGCACAGTTGTACGCGCTGCAGGACCGGCCGATCACCGGCTTGCCACCGCTTGATCCCGAGAATGTCTGGAGCCGCCGTTGGGCCGATGAGTACTTGGCCGACTACGCCATGCCGCTGTCCCAGGGACTACTCACCGAATGGATCGCGGTCGGGTTCCTGGAGGAGATGGCCAAACTCCAGGGACGCAAGGACCTGGCCGGAATTCCTGCCCTGCAGAACCACAACGGCTACTCGTATTTCAGTGGCCTCTATCTGGCCCGCATGCTTGCAGCATTCCCTCCGTCGCTTCGTCGGTCTGCTGTCGGCAACTGGTTCACTCCCCTCTGGAACGAACGCGTCATGGCGATGCCGTGGCAACCGAGAGCACTTATAGGGACTCTGATCGCCCCCTATCGCGACGGTAGGCGGGGGCGACGCTCGACCAACCCCGAAGCCCTTGCCGAACATTGCGCGACGATCGACCGTGTTCTGGTACCCAAACTATGGGCGGACCTGTCAGAACTCACTGACCAGGAGTGGCATCGCGAGTTCGACCAGGTCAACGAACTCGGTCTGGAACATTTCCGAGTGATCCGCTGGGGCATGGCCCATCACGGACCGATGCTGCATGCCAGTCTCAGCCAGCTTCTCAAGAACTGGGCTGGAGACAACGACGGCGAGCTGTACCAATCGATGATCAGTGGGCTCCCCGGCACCCGAACGGCCGAGATCAACCGTGCGGTGTGGGACCTGGCGGTCGTCGCCCTCGACGACGAGTCACTCGCCGACGAACTCCGTAGCGACAGCGATTACCTGACCGTCAGGGAACACAGTTCCGGATCGCCGTTCTGGAAGAACTTCGATAGGTTCATGGACACCTACGGGCACCGCTCCTCCAGCCGCGAGATCTCGGCCCCGCGATGGATCGAGGAGCCAGATGTGATCGCAGGGCTCGTGCGGGCTCAGTTGCGATGCAATCCGTTCCCGCTCGACCCTCGGACCACCGAGGAAGCGGCACAACAACGGCGTCGCTCCGCCGAAGATAGTGCATTCGGACGAGCCCAAAAGGGGCGCTTGGGTGGCCTCCGACGCGGCTACCTACGCAAGGTCTGTCGGATCACCCAGGACTACACGGTCTACCGCGAGAATCAGCGATTCCATCTCGACTACCTCTCCGCCTACGTTCGCAGGCTCGTGCTCGAACAGGGTCGACGGCTCACCGAGAACGAGACGATCGGTGAACCCGTCGATGTGTTCCTGATGACCAAGGACGAACTCTGGGCAGCGATCGCCGGTCGGGTCGACACGGGCCTTGGCGGCCGCATCGAGGAACGGCGTGAGCATTATCTGGTCCATCGCGATCGGCTTCCGGCCAGTTTTCTCTTCGACGACGTCGAGTCAGAGGGCGAGGTCGTCGATGGCGAGCCTACCGACAAAAACACCGGCGACGGCCTGCCCGGCCTCGGCGCGTCACGCGGAACCGCCCGAGGCTCCACCCGAGTCGTGCTAGGTCTCGCCGATCTTGCCAAAGTCAAACCCGGCGACATTCTCGTGGCCAATAACATTGACCCCGGCTGGACCAGCGTGTTTCCACTGCTCGCAGGACTCGTGACCGAAACCGGCGGCATCTTGAGCCACGGGGCCATACTCGCCCGTGAGTACGGCATCCCCACCGTGACCGGAGTCAAGGACGCTGTCGCAGCATTGCCGACAGGCACCCTCGTCGAGATCGACGGTTCGATCGGCCGAATTCGCATGGACCAAGGCTGAGGTCCATGCGATGACAAGGGTTCGCCCAGCCGCGCACCTCGACAGCAGGATCGGGCGCGGCAGCAGGATCGGGCGCAGCCGCAGGTCCGGGCACAGCCGCAGGTCCGGGGACAGTAACTGGATCTCACCGCGGGCCGAGCGCCGGAGCAACATAGATCTGGCCGCAACACGGTATGGCCGGCAGAGGCAAGACCACTTTGATACCCGTTCTGGACCGGCCACCCGTCACCTCGACAATTCGCGCAGATGCTTGGTCCATCGGTTGTCAAGTCGGCCTTCCTCGCCACCACGGACCCTCACTCCCGAACTCTGGATGCGCCTCAAATCTATCCCTGGGGCCTGCTCCTCGAGCCCCTTGGTCGCCGATTCTCTCCTCGACTGCGAGGACCCGTCCGCATGCAATCTCTGCGTAGCGAACGATCTTGTGTTGTGATCGGGGAACTCCTGGTCGAAGAATCCACAGGCGACAATGCCACTGGCGATCAGTACCCGATCTCGCTGTACCCGCGAGAGCATCGCCGTGTCGCCGGACTCGATCCCACTCTTACGGGATCCAAGGTCCCATGGCTCAAGAATCGGGGTCGCTGGCGGGGCCGATTCCATGGCCGCCTGATGCCAGACATCGTCCTCGGGCCACAGATCGGCGTCTCACAGGAAGATGAAGCTCGCCATGTGGCGATCGCGGAGAACAGGCCAACTGGTCGGACCGTAGTCGTGTCAACTGGCATCCGTATCGCTCCAAGTATCCGCAATTCATCCCCTGCTACTCGTTGCGAGACCTGTTGTGTGTTCCGCAGAGTCGCTGCAGATTGTCGATAGTGGTTGGGCCTCCTTGGCCGTAGGGCTTTTTGTGGTCGTACTGGAGGAATTTTGTCGTGTGACACCCAGGTTGCCGGCACTCCGGGTCAATCTCGTCGAGGACCCGTCTCTGGCGTCGGGTTGGAAATCGCCGCCTGGGGCTCGCGTCGATTGGCCGGCATTGAGTGTCAAGCATGAGGAGCGACACGAATGCATCTGGGAGCATCCGGGCAACCGCATGGTTTGACAGCGGTGTCCCATCGGCCAACGCATTGCCCTCCGGACGAACGTGTACAACCACCTCCGCCGTCACAGAACCACCGCTCTCGGTGACCACCTCTACGAAAGCATCGGCGTGTTGTTGAGCAAGGGACGCTCCCGCGGGAGCGTTGGACCGCATCACCATCGCGTCGAGTACAGCCATCACCTTGCCACCGGATTCAGGCGCAAGGCGGGCCGAGACAATAATCATCCCGTCTGGGTCGGTTCGCCAAACGACTGACCGATTGTCGTGCTGACGACGGCGGATGTCATCCTCGTCGTCGTTGGCCGCTGACCACGCTGCGATCGCCGCACCGAGCCGACCAGCCGAGGTCGACTCCGCTATGGCCAACAGTTCCGAAGCGTTCTCCGACGTGAGGTAGGGCACCATCACTCGAGCCTTCGCGTAAGAGACATCGCCATTGGCCATTGCAGCATCCAGCGCAGGGTGTTCCCGCATGGCGCGTGCGACCCGAACTTGGTTTCGAGCAGTCGAGATCTCTATGTCACATACGTCGGCCAGCCATGCAGCACAACTGAGCGAGCCCCATGCAGCCCACGTGCCGAGCACGTCCAACTCGCCCACCAGAACAAGCAATTCGTAAGTGCCGACCGACAGCCGCCCGGACAACTCGATGATCTCGGTCTCCAGTTCCACAGCAGATCGGTCGAGCAGATCACTTCGCCCACGAGGCGTTGCCGAAGTCCTGGAGCCTGCACCGTCTCGGATGCCGTTGTGATGTGGGATTGCTTGCAATCTCATTGCGATAGCCCCTTCCATGGGATCGAACGTATGTTCCCTTTACAGTACTGGGAGCCTGTGACAATTTCGGCCACAGGTCGCTCGAACAACCCGTTGACGCCACCAGCAGATCCCCTTGAACTCGTCACGGTCACTGACTCAAGGGATCGCCAACCCCGACTCGCCGCCGGGAATTTGCCGCCCCGACGGATTCACCTCATTTCGAGCCGACCTACGTTACTGTCGCAGCCAACGACGGCGAACGTGTCGTTGTGACTTCCACCCGCGCTCCCGCGGGAGCGTCGAACGCAAGCGCGAGCGTTGGCTCTGGAGAGAAGACCGCCATCGTCCTGGCATCGTTCCCGTCCGAGTCAACCCCACCGATGCACGGACCTGTACCCAAATTCGCTCGGGCCCTCAGATCCAAGACGGACCGTCAGCCCAATCGATCGTCCGAGCAGAAGTCTGAGCCGTCTGAGAGAAGACCCCCTGCCCTACCAATGAGCACCCGTGGCGCCGCTCCCTTTTCGCCAGTCAGCCCCAGAACCAGCTTCTGTATGCTGAACGAACTGGTGTTCGTTCAGCATACAGAAGCGATGTGACAATTCCAGTTCGAGAAACGAGCAATCTCGAGTGAAATCTTTCGGGCGATACTGGCCATTGCAACCAACTTGCGCTCCCGCGGGAGCGCTCGTCGTCAATCACCTGGACCCAGCTACCGAGTTGGCCTGACTATAGGAGTCAGCACCGCCACAGTCAGCACCGCCACAGTCCGCACCGCCACAGTCAATAACACCACAGTCCGCCGTCGAGCAGAGTCAGCCGCCCACGCGCAACAGTCGCCGTGTGTCACGAGCATTGGCCCCACAAACAGACTCATCTGCTGATCAGCCGAAGACTATCGACCACGGGGCACCAGAGGGATGACCTTAGCCAGTGACTCATTTTCGTCGTCGTGCTCCCCAAGTGCGTC
>CAUJEC010000114.1 GCA_963169245.1 Actinomycetota bacterium | reverse complement strand
CCGCGCCACAGGCCATGGAGTTCATCGACCATCCTGGCATTGAACGAGTTGAGGACTTCGGGTCGGTTGAGCGAGACGGTGGCCACGCCTTCGGTGATGTCAACAGTGATCGTTTCGTAGATGGTCATGTTTCTCCGCTGGGTTTCCGGGTTCACTCGATGCCCGAGTTGATCGACTCTCTTGGCTCGATTCACTGACGCTACCGGAGCCGATGGCGTGGGACCGAGAGGGTGATGGTCTGTTCGCAGCCCTTGTCGCACCTATGAGAAGACATTCACAAGCGTAGGGCTTGACCTCGAGGATGTTCCGTTAGATGGTGACATGCACAGATCGACCGTTCTCACATCCTTGGAGCGCGAATATCGGATGAGCCTGCGAAACGGAACCGTAAGGATCCGTCGCACGCCACCGGGTTTGCCCGCACAGGCAAGGATGTGAGGGCGGTCGACTGCTGACTGGCGACGGGAGATCGCGGTCGCCTGAAACGGACCAGCCGAACCCGACCACTTGCCGCGGGCGGTCCGACTACCAGCCGCGGAACTCGGGTGCGCGCCGTTCACCGAACGCTGCGATCCCATCCTTGAAATCGGCTGAGTTCGTGAGCAGATCCTGCGCGATTGCTTCTTCGTCGAATGCGGTGTTGCGGTCCGACTCGAAGGATCGGTTGATCAGCCACTTCGTCAGGGCGAGCGCCTTGGTGGGGGCCTCGACGAGGCGTCCGGTCAGTTCGGTGACGGCGTCGCCAAGCTCATCTGCGGGCACGACCCTGTTGGCGATCCCCAGTTCGCCACAACGCTGAGCGGACACGTCATCAGCTAGAAACATGAGCTCCTTGGCGATCTGGGGTCCAACGATCCGGGGTAGCAGGTACGCTCCGCCGGCGTCGGGGATGATGCCCCTTTTGACGAAGACCTCCACCAGCTTGGCCGAGTCGGCCATGATCACCAGGTCGCATGCCAGGACCAACTGTGCCCCTCCACCCGCGGCTGTCCCATTAACCGCTGCGATGACTGGCTTCTCGCAATCAAGGATCGAGGCGACTAGTCGCTGCCAGCCCCGCTTGATCATCCGCCCTGTCTCCCCAACGGTCATGCGCGGAGCGCCCTCGGGGCGTTCAGGGGCGGGTAGTTGAGGGCCGCCAAGGTTGGCGCCTGTGCAGAAGTGTCGTTCGCCGGCACCGCTGAGGACGACTGCTCTCACGTTCAGGTCGGCTGATGCCCACTCGATTCGTTCGGTCAGACGGTCCCGCATTGCGGCATTCAGAGAGTTTCCCTGCTGCGGAGCGTTGATCGTTATCCGTGCGACACCGCCGGTCGACTCATAGAGGATCTGATCGTCGACACTGGGAGTCTCGTGTGAGCTGTCGGCTGATTTGGCTTCGGTCATGTCTTTCCTGAAATCGAGTTGGCCTGAAATCGAGTTGGTTCGCGTTCGAACCCGGTTGCTGTGGGAGGTGGGTCGGGTGACCTGGTTGGCGATGATCAGACCCAGCTCTGGGCGCCACCGCCTGCGGACGGTAGCTGATACGCGATCACAAAGCCGTCACGGCCGCCGGCTGAGGTGTTCTGGCCGAGAGTCCCTGTTGTCGATCCAGCAATCGCCAGTATGCCCGTCTCACTGATCGTCATCGAGGTGACCACCTCATCGGCAGCAGAACCGACCCTGGTGGTCCACAACACCGAGCCGGTGGGGGCGTCAATCGCGCTAAGGAAGATGTCCTTTGATCCACCTGGGCCGATGGAGTCATCGAGATCACCGAAACCGCTTATGGCTGGTGTTTCACCCACTGCATCCGCCGAGGTCGTTGTCCCGGCGACGTAGATGGTGGTGTCCCGGACCGCAACGGCGCTCGCGTCATCGTCTAGTTGTCCGCCGAGTTGAAGGGCCCACATGAGCGAGCCATCCGGGGCGAACGCTCCTACCAGAGCATCCTTTGCGCCCTTCGATGGTGAGGGCCCGTCACCATCGGTCACACCCACTGCGACGAACTGCTGAGTCCCATCGGCGGGGTCACCTCCAGTGGCGATCGCCCTGAACTCCTCGTTTGCTGGGTATCCGAACTGGATCAGCCACCGTTGCATCCCGGTTCGGTCGATCATCGAGATCCATGCGTCCCGACCGCCCTTGGTCTGACTTCCAAGATCGCCGTCGGTCCAACCCGCGAAATATCCGTTGCCGTCAACCGTGCAGACCGCGACCGCAGCGTCGGCTCGAGGAGTTCCGAACTGTCGGATCCATGAGGTTCCCCGCGTGAGAGAGGTTCGGAACGCCAGGGCGTCGCCCTGTCCAAGGCCTCTGCCGGTCGAGTCGCCTGCACCTGGATAGAGACCGTCGGTACTTCCCGCCAGGAAGATGTTCTGCTCTGCTGCAAGGGTGGCGCTGTCGTCTGGTCCTGTGGCCGCGACGCCGGATATGACCTCGTTGGACTCAGCGGCGAAAGGTGTAATTGTGAATCCCAGGAGGGTATTCAGACCGTCGTCGTCGGAGCCGGGATCAGAACTCGTGTTACCCAATGGGCCGCACCATCCATCGATCAGCCCCATGGGCGACCCTGCGAAGTCGCCGCTGCTCCAACCGCATCCGAGGGCTGCCGACAGGGGGGAATCCGCTGCGGCTCCCGAGGTGAAGACCGAGGCCACCGATGTGGCCACATCGGGCCCGGTCGATCCTGTCACCGAGTTCTCCTGAACGGTCCCGTCGGTGGCGATGCGGCTCGACAGGACGTCCTCGGCCCCCTTGGTGGGCCCGGTCAGTCCTCCGGTTGTCGAGCCGGCCGCCACGATCTGCTCCACGATCGACTGCTCGCCCTGGGGATCATCGGCGTTACGCAGGATCGAAGTCACGCCGTTGAAGGTGTCCTCGCCCGCTCCGCCGACCTGAACGACCCACTCGAGTGCCGGGGGTTCGGGTGGTTCCTGTGTCTCGTCTGGACCGCCAGGTGCCAGAGTCATGGGAACTGTGGTTGTTGGTGCGTTCTCGGGAAGGGTTACAACCGCTGGCTCTTCCGTTTTGGAGCAGGCAACGGCGGATGTGACGAGGAGGAGCGCGATTAGTAGTCGACCGGGTTTCATCTGGGCGTGATTCATCAATGAATGGAGGCCTGAGTCTATGTCCACTTTGCTGATTCCCAGCTTCCAGCGCGCGATGCGTGTTAGAGCGACCACAGTTGTGACAATCTCTCAGGATGACCGATCTTCCTCCACGCGACCAGCAGCAGACCTGGATAGTTGTCCATGGCAACGAGCAGGCCGGTCCCTATGGCCTTGACCTGTTGATCGATGAGGTTGTGGCAGGACGTCTCCCTGAGAACACGCCCGTGTGGTGGCCGTCACTTCCGGACTGGACGACCATGTCGGTTCACCCGGCGATTGCCGCTGAGATCGCTCGACGTCGCTCTGCATCCACGACCAACTGGCTGGCACCGGAGTCCCCCTCGGTTTTCTCCCAGCCGCAGGGACCCGGTTCCTTGCAGGCAGGAGCTCCACAAGGCACGGAGTCCGCACCACAAGCGGTGCAGCCGGACTCGGCTCTGTATGCGGCGCAGCCAGACGCAGGGCAGGCCGTGACAGCGCAACCAGTCGTGGAGAACGTGGACCCGGGCCTCACCGGTCAGGGCGTGACCGGTGACGAGCTCCTTGATAATGGGACCATTGTCGATGACACCGTTGCAGAGGCAGCGATCGTGGACGTTGGCTCCGATTCTGACGTTGCGGATGAATCTGAGTTGGCTGATGGTGACATCGCTGATGCCGAGATTGTTGGAGACGCGGCGGTAGCCGGCGATTCTGCCGCTGATGACGCTGCAGTCACCGATTCTGTGGGTTCGGAGCCTGTAGCGGTGGAGCCTGTAGCGCAGCCGGTCGTGCAGGCACCTGATCAGATCCTGTCGGTCCTGGAGGGGAGCGTGCGGGCAGACTTCGCTGCCCTCGTGTCACGGAGCGCCACGCGAGCGGATCTGCTCGCCAAGGTATCTGTTGTGGATGAGGCCTTCGTTTCTGCGACGATCGCTGCGGCCCTCGGTTCAGGGTTTGTCCTGGAGGAAAGAGTCGATGTCGACCGTGGGCACGAGATGCGGTTCAACGACTCCTCCGGCAGTCAGATGCTGGTGATCTCCCTCGGACAGATCTCGACATCAACTCCTGATGAGATCCGCTCTGCAGTGCTGCCCGTCACCATCTCGATCCGCACCGATCAACCACTCACAGCGGCTCAGCGTCCAGAGGTCACCGGCCAACACGGTCAGGTCGTGGTGAATCCGGACGACTGGACGGGCAAGACAACCGGTAGCGTCGCGCTCTACCTTGGTGCGGACGATTACGTCGATGAGAGCCTTGTCGTGGACGAAGGTCTGATTCAGCGTGATATCCGATCGGCTGTTGAGACGGTTCGCTCCGCTCTCATCTAGGCAATCGCCGACATATCGTTTCGTATCAGCCGCTCAGGGCTTCCCGCGGTTCGATTCCACAGATCAATTGCAGATCGAGCCAATTGCTGATCGCCGCATTCCCCTCACCTGACTCCGCTTGAGAGAACATGACAGACAACACCAGTGACAGAAGCGTGGACGCGTCCGTCAGCAAGACCCTGCCGGGCGATGTGGCTGCTGCCGAGTGGTACAGACTCACACCGGACACAGCAGTGGCAGCTCTCGCTGTGTCACCCGAGACCGGCCTCAGTGAGTCCGAGGTCAGCGCGAGACTCGACAAGTACGGCCCTAACAGGCTCATAGCTGCAAAGCGGCGACCTGCATGGAAGCGATTCCTGGATCAGTTCAAGGATGCGCTCATCTACATCCTCATCGGCGCTGCTGTCGTATCAGCGATGTTCGGTGATGTGAAGGACCCAATCGTCATCGGTGTCGTTCTCCTGATCAACGCGATCATGGGTTTCGTCCAGGAGAACCGTGCTGACAATGCTCTGGCCGCTCTGGGCAGGATGCTCGAGGCCACAGCGCGGGTGCGCCGCGATGGACAGGTTCAGGAGATCGCGGCTGACGCTCTTGTTCCCGGCGACATCGTTCTCCTCGAGGCCGGGGAGAAGATCCCAGCGGATGGACGGTTCCTTGAGACTGCATCCACATCTGTGGACGAGTCGATGCTCACCGGTGAGTCCGTTCCGGTTGACAAGATCGCTGACGCCGTTGCTCCGGATGGTGATGTCCCCCTCGCCGAGCGCGACGGGATGGGTTTCATGAACACGACCCTGGTCCGGGGCCGAGCGGTCATGGCGGTCACTGATACCGGGATGGGCACCGAGATCGGCCGTCTTGCGGAACTGCTCAACGCGGCCGAGGAGAAGCAGACTCCGCTCCAACGTCAACTCGATGACCTTGGCCGAAGGCTGGCGATGGTGGCTGGTATCGCAGTCGTGATCGTGTTCGTGGTTGCGCTTCTGCAGGCCGACTCAATCACAAAGAAGACCTTCAACGAGGCGCTGCTCACCTCGGTGGCACTTGCGGTTGCCGCGATTCCAGAGGGGCTCCCGGCAGTTGTCTCTGTGACGCTCGCCATTGGCGTGAGCCGACTGGCCAAACGGAACGCGATCGTCAAGAAGCTCGCCTCGGTCGAGACCCTCGGCTCGACGAGTGTCATCTGCTCCGATAAGACCGGAACTCTCACGCTCAACCAGATGACCGTCACTCGGCTCTACGCACTCGGGAAGACCTTTGATGTCGAAGGGCTCGGCTACGAGCCCGATGGGCGGATCCTTCTGGACGGCAACGCTCTCGATCAGTCCGGCCTCGACGAACTGTCGCCCATTCTCAGGGCTGGGGTTCTATGCAACGACGCGCATCTGAGTTCCCAGGATGGCCGGACCACGCTGGTTGGGGATCCGACCGAGGGTGCTCTCGTCGTGCTGGCTGCCAAAGCGGGCCTGGAACCCGAGTCGATTCGGGCGGAGTTCCCCAGGGTCAATGAGGTTCCCTTCGACTCTGCAACCAAGATCATGGCCACGATGCACGCCCATCCGAGTGACTCGGGTCGATCGGTGCTCGTCGTCAAGGGTGCGCCCGATGTCGTCCTCGAGTACAGCGGAAGGGTGATGACACCCGTTGGCCCCCAGGACATCGACTACGGACGCGCCATGAGCCTGCAGGAGACCAATGACGGCCTCGGTGGTGAGGGACTGCGCGTGCTCGCTGTGGCCTGGAAGGAACTTCCCGGCCCGACCGAACATTTCCAGGGCGATCTGACTTCGGAGCTTCGAGATCTTGATCTCTTGGCATTGGTCGGCATACTCGACCCGGCTCGTCCGGAGGCGATCGACGCCATCGCCGAATGCAAGCAGGCGGGTATCGCGGTCAAGATGATCACGGGTGACCACGCGTCGACCGCCGGTTCCATCGCCCGCAAGCTCGGCATCGAGGGGCGGGTTGTCAGCGGAGCGGACCTGGACCTGATCTCAGATGAGGATCTGCCTGCCGAGATTGCAGCAATCGGAGCGTGCGCCCGCGTGTCTCCCGAACACAAGGTTCGTGTGGTCAAGGCTCTGCAGTCCAAGGGCAACATCGTCGCCATGACCGGTGACGGCGTCAACGATGCTGCGTCGCTGAAGCAGGCCGAGATCGGCGTGGCAATGGGTATCACCGGCACCGAGGTGACCAAGGAAGCCGGCGACATGATTCTTGCGGACGACAACTTCGCGACGATCGTCCACGCCGTCGAAGGCGGTCGGGCAACGTATGAGAACATTGTCACCTTCGTGCGCTTCCAACTCACGACCAACGTCTCGGCAATTGGCACGATCCTCATTGGGCAGATCGCAGGCCTGGGCACCCTGCTCAACGCGATTCAGATTCTCTTTGTCAACATCATCGCGGACGGGCCGCCTGCGATCGCCTTGGGTGTCGACCCGCCAAAGAGCGATGTCATGGATCGCTCACCGAGGGATCCCGACAAGTCGATCCTGAACTGGGAAAGGCTCTCGCGGATCTTCCTCAATGCGACAGTGATCACGATCGGAACGCTTGCTCTGTTCATGGCGTCGCGGGGCGGATCGGAGGGCAGCTCCAGAGACCAGGCAGCGACCATGGCCTTCGCCGCGTTCGTGTTTTTCCAACTCATCAACTCGCTGTGTGTTCGCTCTGGAGATCAGTCGGTGTTCAACCGCTACACGCTGTCCAATCGGGCGCTGTTGTGGGCTCTAGGTGGAGTGTTCGTCGCCCAGGTAGCGGTGATCGAGGTGGGCTTCCTTCGGAAACTCTTCGACACGACCTCTCTCTCGCTCGGGCAGTGGGCACTCGTAGCCGTCACTCCGCTGTCATTGCTGGTGATCGAGGAGGTCCGCAAGGCGATCACCCGTCTTCGGGCTGCACCTACCTGACCCGACGTCGGTGTGAGTCAGGCGCGGTCAGACTCGGACCGTTGTGTTAGTCGGCGTCGGTGTGAGTCGGGCCGCCCTGTGACTCAGTTGCCGATCTGAGCTTCGATCGCAGCGATCACTGCCGGATCATCGGGAGTTGTGGTCGGAGCGAAGCGTTCGACGACATTTCCCTCAGCGTCGACGAGGAACTTCTCGAAGTTCCAGCGGATGTCACCTGAATGACCCTCGGCGTCAGGGGTGTCCACCAGAGCCTGATACAGGGCGTGACGGCCCGGACCATTGACCTCGATCTTCTCGGTCATGGGAAAGGTGACGCCATAGCTGGCCGAACAGAACGTGGCGATCTCATCGGGTGAGCCGGGCTCCTGCTCACCGAACTGGTTACACGGCACCCCAACCACACTGAACGACTTGGAACCGAACTTCTCCTGAAGTTCCTCCAACTGGGTGTACTGAGGTGTCAGGCCGCACTTGGAAGCGACATTGACGATCAGGGTTGTGGTGCCTTTCAGGCCTCCGAGAGCATCGGCGGAACCGTCAAGTGAGGAGATAGCGGTGTCGTAGATCGTCATGTCTCCCACGGTAGCGGTCCCCGCCAATATCTGTGAGTCGTCCCCGTAATGTGTTTCCATTGCATTTGGTCGGCCACGGTCGCTGATAGAGTCTCCCGCGCAATGGAAGTGGAGACAGTCACAACGTTCTTCGCCCTACTGGCGGTGTTGGGCATAGTCTTCCTTGTCGCGGTTCTGGTACTCGCAATCATTGCCAAGGCAAGGGGTGATCTCCCTGAAGGGCTGCTGCCGCTGCGAGAGGGTCTGGGCTCAACAGCTCTGATGCTGGGATGCGCCGTCGCGGCGGTATGCATGTTCGGCAGCCTCTATCTCTCCGAGATTGCGAAGTTCCCACCGTGTCAGTTCTGTTGGTACCAGCGAATCGCCATGTACCCGATGACCCTGCTGCTTGGAATCGCCGCGTTCCGCAAGGACTCGGCGATCAAGTACTACACGATTCCGCTCGGCATCATCGGTGCGGGGCTGTCCACATATCACTATCTGATCGAACGGTTCCCCGATTCAGTGGCGCATGCGTGTACCGAAGAGGTTCCCTGTTCGACCGTATGGATCTGGAAGTTCCACTTTCTGTCAATTCCCGCTATGGCAGGAATCGGGTTCCTCCTGATCGTCACCCTGTCCATTCTCGCGACACCACGTGTGCGTGGTGATCGCTCAATCACCGAGACGGCCGATCAGAGCGCCTGATCAACCACCTCGAGATCGAACCCTCAAGCATCTGACCCGTAGGAGTCCTTGATGAGTAAGTCCGACAAGCCCGCTTCGCCCTACTCGGGCGCCAACCCCGGAGGCGGGGACAAGACCAAGCTTTATGTGATCATCGGCGCGGTTGTTGCAGTCGTGATTCTGGCAGTCGTCGCTGTGTTGCTGACCAGCAGCGGTGGAGGATCCAAGTCGAACGCCTCCAAGAAGGGAACCGGCGCTTTTGCCGCGGCCAACGCCGAGCGTGAGCAGGCCCCGATCAAGGTGACGGG
>CAUJEC010000113.1 GCA_963169245.1 Actinomycetota bacterium | reverse complement strand
GTCGAATCGGCTCACGGTGACCGGGCGAGCCTGGCGCTCTATCTCGATACCCTCACGGGCCAGTTGGTGGAGTCGTTTCCCGTCAACCTTGATGGCCGAGACCATTGGTGGCACCTGAAGAATGTCTCCAGTCAGTTCTGCCGCGACCTTCCTCACTCGCTCGACGTTAAGGTCCGCCATCTCGTGGGTGACGGTCACCTCACCTTCGGCATCGAGAGTGCTGGTCTCGGTACCGAACGTGATCTGCGCCGAGTACTCCTTGGTCCCGTCGGTGACGAACCTCAGCAACCGCGTGGCTCTGCCGACTCCGAGCACGAGAACACCAGTCGCCATCGGGTCCAGGGTCCCAGCGTGGCCCACCTTGGGAGTCCCAAGGATCGAGCGCGTCCGGGCCACGACATCGTGACTGGTCCACCCGGCGGGCTTGTCGACAACACAGACGCCATGCGGATCCTCGGGGCGCGAGCCCCGTCTGGGTCCCTTGGCCACGACTTGCTCAGACCTCTGGTGTTTCGAGACCGCGGACGTCTCCCTCGGCAGGAGAAGCCGGGGATTCCTCAGAAATGTCCCGCAGGATTTCGTCTATCCGAAGCGCTGAGGCGAGAACTGTGTCGGGCTCGAAGGTGATCTGGGGCGTCTTACGAGTCTGCATCTCACGGTTGATGAGCTTCTGAATTCGCCAGCGAACATCCTCTAGGGCCTCGGCGACCTCATCTTCGCGCCCGTCCTCTTCGGCCGACATGGCCGAGTAGTACACCACGGCGCGTTCGAGCGAACCGTCCACCTGAACAGCGGTGATGGTCACCATGGCCAGGCGGTCGTCGTCGAGACGCTCGAGTTCAGGCGCGACGATCTCACGGATCACCTCGGAGATCCGGTCGGTTCGTGCGTACTGCCGCTTTGCTACAGGTCGTCGTCTCGCCATGGGCTATTGGTACCACGATCTGATCGTGGTCCGCTGTCACTCCGTTGACTGTGATGCCATCGGGGTCGCGCTGGTGACCGCCGATCGACTGATGAATCCCGTCGGATTCCCCGCACTAGATGCGGGGAATCTCACGAAGCTCGTAGGTCTCGATGATGTCGCCGGACTTGAGGTCCTGGAAGTCGGACAGGCCGATACCGCACTCATAGCCGTGGGTGACTTCCTTGACGTCGTCCTTGAAGCGACGCAGAGATGAGATCTCGCCGTTCCAGATGACGGTTCCGTCACGGATGAAGCGCACCTTGGAGCCTCTGGTGATGACACCGGATTGCACGAGGCAGCCTGCAACTGCACCGATCTTGGGAACACGGAAGATCTCGCGAACCTCCGCGTCACCGGTGACGACCTCTTCGTACTCGGGTGCGAGCATTCCGACCATCGCTGATTCGATGTCCTCGAGCAGCTTGTAGATGATCTCGTAGGTGCGGATCTCTACGCCTTCGTTGGCGGCAAGGTCACGCGCCTGTCGGCTCGGTCGTACGTTGTAGCCGACGATCGTGGCGTCAGAGGTGGCGGCAAGCTGAATGTCGCTCTCGGAGACCGCGCCAACCCCACGAAGGACGAACCCGATCTTGACCTCGGGCCGTTCGAGTTCCTTGAGGGAATCCGTGAGAGCTTCGAGGGAACCACGTGCGTCGGCCTTGATGATGAGGTTGAGTGTCGCCTGCTCGCCAGCTTGAATCTGGGCGAAGATGTCCTCGAGCTTGGCGCCTTGGACCGTCACTGCCGCGTCGCGGCCACGCTCGGCCTCACGATGCCAACGTTCACGGGTCTCGGCGACCGAGCGAGCCTTGCGCTCATCCGGGGCCACGATGAAGTCATCGCCTGCATAAGCGACATCGGAGAGTCCCAGAACCTCGACCGGTGTAGATGGTCCAGCCTCCTTCACCTGTTCGCCGTGGTCGTTGATAAGAGCCCGAATGCGACCCCATGCAGGGCCTGCCACGAGCGGGTCACCAACGCGGAGAACACCGTGCTGGACGAGTACCGATGCGACAGCACCGCGGCCGATGTCGAGATGCGCCTCTAGTACGACACCACGAGCACGACCCTCGGGGCTGGCCCGCAGATCCTCAACCTCGGCTACGAGCAGGAGTGTGTCGAGCAGGTCGTCAATGCCATCGCCATTGCGGGCGGACACCTTGACCATGACCGTATCGCCACCCCATTCCTCGGGGACGAGGTCATGCTCGGAGAGCTGTTGCATGACGCGGGTCGGGTCGGCCTGCTCGCGATCGATCTTGTTGATCGCCACGACGATCGGAACCTCAGCCGCACGAGCGTGCTGAATCGCCTCGACGGTCTGGGGCATGACGCCATCGTCAGCGGCGACAACCAGAATCACGATGTCGGTCGCCTCGGCACCACGGGACCGCATGGCGGTGAACGCCTCGTGACCCGGTGTGTCGATGAAGGTCAACAGCTTGTCGCCGTGGGAGACCTGGTAGGCGCCGATGTGCTGTGTGATACCACCGGACTCGCCGTCGGCGACGTTGGCATTGCGGATCCGGTCGAGGAGCTTGGTCTTACCGTGGTCGACGTGACCCATGACGGTGATGACCGGCGGCCTCGATGCCCAGTCATCGCTCTGCTCCTCGTCGTCAGGAGTCTCGAGAACCTTGCGGAGTTCGACCTCCTGTTCCTCACCTAGGTCGACGAGGGTGATCTCCGCGCCGACCTCGGCCGCAAAGAGATCGATCATCTCGTCGGAGAGCGACTGGGTTGCAGTAACCATCTCGCCCTGCTGGAGCAGGAATCGGACGACGTCAGCTGCCGTGCGGTTCAGCTTGGGACCAAGGTCCTGTGGGGTCGAACCGCGCTCGATGACGACCTGACCCTCGGGGACAGGTGCACTTGCCGGCGTGTATGCCGGCATGTCCATCGGCTGCAGTTCCTCGCGACTGCGACGCCTGCGTCCCTTGCGACGCTGACGCTGCTGCGGGCCACCGGGTCGGCCACCAGGGCCACCGGGACGACCACCAGGGCCACCGCCGGGTCCACCACCGCCGGGAGGCGGAGCGAAACCACCGCCGGGACCACCCGGACGACTGAATCCACCCGTACCAGCAGGACGCGGGCCTCTGCCGGGGCCACCGGGACGACCACCAGGACCACCTGGCGCCGAGGGCGCCGGTCCGCGACCACCCCTGCCCGGAGGCGGAGGAATCGGCTTGCCGGTACGCGAGAGTGGCGGACCAGGGGGTGGTGGTATCGGCTTGCCGCTCGCGGACAGCGGAGGTCCCGGAGGACGAGGTGGAGCGGACTGACCCGATGGGGCCTGACCCGAAGCCGCGGCTGCAGGAGGAGAACCAGCGGGCCGCTGCGAAGCCGGAGGACCATCGGTGGTACGTGGACGAGTAGGAGGCGCACCAGCGGGACTCGCTGCGCGGGGTCCTGTGGCCGGACGAGCGGGGCGAGTCGCATCGGTCGGACGTACTGGAGGCTTGCCGGTCGGCGGCTTGGAGGAGACGACCTTCTTCACGGCTCCGGGGGTTGCCGGGGTGTTACCCGAGGCCCCTGCAGGCTCGCTGGCCGCTGACGGATCAGCAGCTGAAGGTTGGGTCGGCTGAGCGGCGATCTCTGCATCTGATGCATTGGCTGGCCGCCCGCCTGTTGCAGAAGAAGGATCATTCCCCGACTGCGTTCCCTTGGCTGGCACCTCAGAAGACGTGACCGACGAAGCCTGAGCCTGAGCAGGCGAGCCCTCTGTGTCGGGTGAACCCTGTGATGACGATGGCTCTGAGTCTGTGGTCGCGACGGCCGTCGGGCTGTCATCCTTCGACGACGCAGAGTCAGCCGGAGCTGCTTGCGCGTCAGAACCCCTTGTGGTGGCCTTGGCCCCAGTCCCGGCATCACCGGTCGACTTCTTCTCGGAAGTCTTCTCAGCGGGAGCATCGGGAGTTGATTCGGGTTCGGCAGTACCGACCCTGTTCTCGCGTACAGCCTTACGCCGCACCTGATCTGCGTATGCCTCAGCGAGCGAGGACGAGTGGCTCTTGACCCCGTAACCGAGTTCGTTACAGAGGGCTATGCACTCCGGGTTTGTGATACCAAGCTCTTTCGCGAGCTCGTACACACGTAGCTTTGCCAAAACTTTCCGTTCGTTCCTTGTTCTTCTGCAGCGGACAGACCACGTTCGCGGCAGCTATACATCCTCGCACGGATTGGTTCCGTACGGGAAACGGCCTCTCAGCCGACTCCGGGGTCATCCGACACTGCGTCCGACTCATCGGCGTCCCCCGAGGAGTCGACTGCCTCCTCCTCGGACTCACCGTCGTCTGTCGGTTCCGAGGAATCACCAGCATCTGAGGAGTCTGTGGTTGCCTCGGAGATGGCTTCATCGGTGGCATCGTCGGCGCCTTCATCGGCTACCGAATCTGCAGCCTCGGTTTCGCCCGATGTCTCCAATTCGGCGACGTCGGCCGACGCGTCCTCATCCTCACCATCGGATCCAGCGGCCTGGGCCGCCTCGACCTCTTCCTGGGTCATTGGATCGCTGCCATCGGCCGGGAACCACATGTTGGCCCCGTCGACCTCTCGCCATTCACCCTCGGCCCAGGAATCTCCACCGTATTCGCGGCGATAGGCCTCCTCCTCGGCAATGTCGGTCTCGCTACGGATGTCGATCCGCAGTCCGGTGAGTCGACTGGCGAGACGAGCGTTCTGGCCCTCCTTGCCGATGGCGAGAGAGAGCTGGAAATCAGGCACGATCACCTGGGCCGAACCGGCTTCGGCGTCGATGCGCACCTCTTTGACCTTCGCCGGCTGGAGCGCCTTCATGACGAAGTCGTTGGGGTCATCGGAGAACGGGACGATGTCGATCTTCTCGCCCCGAAGCTCGTTGACCACCATGCGAACCCGCGCACCACGAGCACCGACGCATGCACCGACCGGGTCGATATTGGAATCGTTGGACCAAACCGCGATCTTGGTGCGCTGTCCTGGTTCACGGGCGCACGCCTTGATCTCCACTATGCCCTCGGCGATCTCGGGCACCTCGAGTTCGAACAGTCTCTTGATCAGACCGGGGTGGGTCCGCGAGACGACGATCTGAGGACCCTTTGGCGAGTTGCGAACCTCGACGATGTAGGCCTTGACGCGATCTCCGGGATCGGGCCGTTCGTAGTTGACCTGCTCGGACTGGGGCAGGAGCGCCTCGGCTCGACCAAGGTCGAGCAGGGTGTAGCGGGAGTCGGACTGTTGGATGATCCCGGTGATGATCTCGCCCTCGCGACCCGCGTACTCCTCGTACTTGAGGTCGCGTTCGGCCTGACGGATCCGCTGACTCATGACCTGTCGAGTGGTCTGTGCCGCGATACGACCGAAGTCATTTGGGGTGACGTCCATCTCTTCGCCGTAGGGCTCGCCGTCGTCGTCGATCTCCTGGGCGATCACTCGGATCTCACCGGTCTCTGTGTCGATATCGACCCAAGAGTACTGATGTGCGTCGGGGCGCTTCTGGTAGGCGGCCGTCATCGCATCGGCTAGGGCGCCGAAGAGAGTCTCCACCGAGATCTGCCGGTCGACTGCCAGAGCTTGGAGGGCTTCCATCATTTCTGGGTTCATGAGTTCGTCTCACTCCTGGTCTTCGATTGCACGTTCTTGTCTGCTGATGTCGCGTCAACATCGGCCTTGGAGCCACCGGACTTGGCGCCCTTTGGTGACTGGTTCTTCTTCGACTTTCCGCTTCCACCCCCGGGCTTGGGCGCGGCAGTATCGACGAACTCGGTTCGCACACGCTCAATCTGCGCGAGATCCACCTCAACTGACTCTCCAGAATCGTTGAGGATCGTGGCGGTCGAACCCTCGAAGGCTTCGAGAGTCCCGCTGAATCGACGGTCGATTCCCGAGTCAGGCTTTGTCTTGACCTTCACCCGTGATCCGACAGCGGCGACGAAATGATCCGCTGTGCGAAGGGTCCTCTCGATCCCTGGGCTGGAGATCTCAAGCGTGTAGGACCCAGAGATGGGGTCAGCCGAATCGAGTGCCCGCGACAGTTGCCTGGTCGCTTCGGTAATGGATCCGATGTCGATTCCGCCTGGCCTGTCGAGGAGAACGCGAAGAACTCCGCCGGCGAGTTCGATGTCGTAGACCGACAGGTCGAGTTCACGCGCGATGGGTGCCACCAACTCGGCGACTGTCTTCTCGGTCGGGGTCATCGTCATCTCCTTCCAGTTCACTCGATTCACATGGGTTGTCCCGGGATGTCGGAACAGCGTCCGATCACCCCGCCGATCAACCCGATCCGAGGATGGGACAAACGACGCAGTTGCGCGCCAGCAGGCTGGCGAACCATAGAAAAGGCGTGGGGTGGCCCACGCCTCCCGGAGAACCGGAACGGAGCCACTATAGCCGAGAGTCGAATGGGCTCGCAGGTGCGGCGCTCCCCCGCCGGGTGTCAGTAGGACCGGGCGACCAGAGCAACGGTTCCCGGCGCATCATCGGTGCTCGGCAGTCCACCGTCAGCGGTCTGAAGACATCTGACCGTCACCGCCGTTCGACCGAGTTCCTCTATACCCGACTCGCCGAGTCGGTCGAAGGGGATCCGCGCATATCCGGTCGCCGCGGCATCAGCAGCTTCGGCGACTGTCATTACATCGACCGTTGCGCTGTCACGACGCTGCGTTGCGGCGTCGAGCATTGCGTCCTGAATCGTCACCAACATGTTGGCTGCGGTCACCGACAGCGCAGCGATATCAACCGGGGTCTTCTCACCGCTGTCACGCCGCACAAGGACCACCTGACCATCGGCGAGGTCACGTGGACCGACCTCGACCCGCACTGGAACACCCTTGAGTTCCCAATCGGTCGCGCGACGCCCGAATGGAGTGGAGGCCTGATCATCCACACGCACACGAATCCCGGCTTCGGTCAACTCGGCGCCTATACGCCGGGCGGCGTCACCGGCACTCCCCTGGTCATCGTCCTTGACGAGTATCACGACAACCTGGGTGGCCGCGATCCGTGGCGGCACCGCAAGTCCGCGGTCGTCGCCATGTGACATGATCAGCCCACCCATCATCCGAGTGGAAACACCCCATGATGTGGTCCAGCAGAGTTGACGTCCGCCGTTCTCGTCCTGGTATCCGATGTCGAACGCCCGGGCGAAGTTCTGTCCGAGTTCGTGGCTGGTCCCCATCTGCAGGGCCTTGCCGTCACGCATCATCGCCTCGCACGTGAGCGTGTTGAGGGCACCCGCAAAACGCTCCTGGGGGATCTTCCGACCGGTGAACACCGGAATGGCCAGTTCGTTGACCATGAAGTCCTCATAGACATCGCGCAGAATGCGTTCGGCGTAGACGGCAGCGTCGTGTTGTGAAGCATGTGCGCAGTGGCCCTCCTGCCAGAGGAACTCGCTGGTGCGCAGGAACAGCCGGGGACGGAGCTCCCAGCGCACCACATTCGCCCATTGGTTCAACAACAGTGGAAGGTCCCGGTAGGACTGAATCCACTTGGACATGTACTCGCCGATGACCGTCTCAGAGGTCGGCCGTACCACCACTGGTTCCTCGAGATCCTTCCCCCCGCCGTGGGTCACCACAGCGAGTTCGGGGCTGAAACCCTCGACGTGTTCCGCCTCACGCTGGAGATAGCTCTCGGGGATGAACAGCGGGAAGTAGGCGTTCTCAGCTCCGGCTTCCTTGATGCGCCGATCAACTTCGGCCACCATCCGCTCCCAGATCGCATACGCGTAGGGGCGAATGACCATAGTCCCGCGCACCGGACCGTTATCCGCGAGTTCAGCCTTGTTGAGAACGTCCTGGTACCAACGGGGGAAATCCTCCGCCTGGGGAGTGATGATCGGTGCCTTCGCCATGGCGGCCGATCGTATCGTCAGTCAGCATCGTGGCCGAAGCCGGCCACAGAGCCCGACGTCAAGAACTCTTTGAGGTTCAGACGCAGGGAGTGCTGCGGACAGTGCCGTCCGGACAGGTCGTGTTGGACCACGTCACGTTGTTGAAGACGTTCGGCCCGTCGACGGGGTCACTCAGGAACAAAGCTCCGGTGAGATTGGCGTTGGTGAAGTCGACGCCGTCGAAATTGACCGCAGTGAATGTCGCACCACTCAGATCTGCACCTGTGAGGTCTGCACCGATCACGTCCGCTCGGTCGAAGACCGCTTCGCTCAGATTCGCCCCTGCGGCGTTACCTGACAGGACGGACCATGAGAATTCGGCTGTGGCCAGATCCGCGTCTCGAAGATCCCCACCGAGCGACGAAAGCCCCACCCACTTGACTCCACGGAGATTCACGCCCTGAAGATCGCCCGAGAGAGAACTCATGGAAAGGAACGTGGATCCCGAGAGGTCGGCTCCGGCGAAGGTCCCGCTGAGCCCACCCTCATAGAGCGACAGGTCCTTGAGGATCGCACCCGCGAAGATTCCGTCATAGAACCCCGCCGCGTCGAAGGACGCTCCGGTGAGATCCGCGTTGGTGAAGTCGTTGTTGGTGAACTTGACGGTCCCGAAGACCCCGGCGTTCTCCGCTACGTTGACGCCGAGCAGCTTCGCGTTGGCGAAGTTCGCTCCGGTGAAGTCGACGCCCGAGTAGAAGCCGGACTCGTCAAGCAAGGTGTCGCGCAGGTCAGCTCCCGAGAGATCCATCACCACGTAGTTGCCCGACGACTCCGGTTGCTCCTGGCCGGCGAATATCTGCGCCGAAAGGTCACAACCGCGGAGGTCCGCTCCGGGCGCTCGCACGGTGCAGTCCTTCGTCGGTGCCGGTGGCGGATCGGGAGTGCATGCCGCCCCAACCATGAGCATGCCGCTGAGGGCAAGCGTCAGGCCGACCCTGAAATTACGTGAACCTGTTCTCATCTCGTGCGCCCAATCTGCTCGCCCTCCCGCGAAGGTACACGGTCTCGGGACGAAAGCCGAGAAATTCCTACGGACCGACGTGGACAGATCTCCTGTTCCACCACATAGACCAGTTGGGTTGAGCGTCAGTCGCCCATCCGCTTGTGGATCAACTCGACACGCTGCTCCGAGGCGTTCACATCGGCGCCCTTCTCATCGAAGAGTTCCCTGCGGTCGCGTTCAGCCTCACGGCGAGCCTTGTCCAGGTCGACTCTGGCAAGCGCCGCCTCGGTCCCGTTCTCCGCAATGAACTCCGCCCACTCCACGAGCGTGTCGACCATCTCGGACTCGGGAACCACCGCGACGTTCTGGCCCTTTACGAACAAGTGGCCACGGCGCTTGCCCGCGGCAATGCCAAGATCCGCGTCGCGCGCCTCTCCCGGACCATTGACCACACAGCCCATCACGGCGATCTGCAGCGGGATCTCGCGATCCTCGAACGCATCCCTTGCAGCCTCAGCTACAGCAATCACATCCACCTCGGCGCGCCCACAACTCGGACATGCGATCAGGTCGACGTTCTTTCGCTCACGCAGACCGAACGACTCGAGCAGCGTCCTACCCGCGCGGACCTCCTCGAGGGGATCTGCGGTCAGCGAGTAGCGGATGGTGTCCCCGATTCCCTCGGACAGAAGCGCCGCTATCCCTGCGGTGGCCTTTATGTAACCGCCGGGAAGTGGACCAGCCTCGGTGACTCCAAGGTGGAGCGGATGGTCGGTGACCTCTGAGAGCTGACGATAGGCCTCGATCATCAGTGGCACGTTGGAGGCCTTGACCGAGATCTTGATGAGGTCGAACCCGACGTCCTCGAAGTAGGCGATCTCCATCTGTGCCGACTCGACCATCGCCTCGGGAGTTACCCGATTCCCGTGACGGGCGTAGAGCTCGGGGTCGAGCGAGCCGCCGTTCACCCCGATCCGAATCGGCACTCCACGGTCCCGAGCCTCGGTCGCCACCGCCTTGATGTGTTCGGGTCTACGGATATTTCCCGGGTTGAGCCTAAGACCATGAACCCCTGCCTCGAGCGCTGCAAGGGCCATCTTGTACTGATGGTGAATATCGGCGATGACGGGTATCGGACTCCGAGGAACGATTCGAGCCAACCCCTCGGCCGCCGCCAGGTCATTGCACGTACAACGGACAATGTCGCAACCAGCGCCAGTGAGCGCATAGATCTGGGCGAGGGTTCCATCCACATCCGCCGTCTTGGTGGTCGTCATCGACTGGATGCTTATCGGGGCATCCCCGCCGACTGCTACGTCACCAACTCTGATCTGACGTGTCTTGCGACGCTCAAAGACAACTGCGCCTGCATCCATGGACCAAACCTACCTGATACTGGAGTGGGTCCCGAAGCAGCGACCGACCGGACCGACGAACAACTCGCGACGAGCGGCCAACTGAGCGAGAGTCCACAGAGCCAGACTCCACCGAGCGGGATTCCACAGAGCCAGACAGCCTCGGGATTGCAGCCCCCACGGGCTGAGGCGCTACAGGCTGACGCCCTTGGTTATATCGAGGAACATCGCCAGAAGTCCGACAACGACCAACACCCCGACTACGACATAGGCCACTGGCGCCATCTTTGAGACGTCCGACATGTATCGCTGCTTTGACCCGCTCATCGCTTCACGGACCTTTTCGTAGATGGCTATGACGACATGGCCACCGTCGAAGGGGAGCATCGGGAACAGATTGAAGACACCGAAGAAGATGTTCACCAGGGCGAGGAACTCGACCAGACTCGAGATTCCCTCCGATGTCAGGTCACTTCCGATGAGCGCTACTCCGACTATCGAGATCGGACGGTTCGCCTCAGCCCCGAGTGGGGTGGATTCGGCAGGCTCGGGATGGTTGACCGGGTCGGGGCTTTCATCACCTGTGACTGTTCCAGTGACGAAAGCAACGATGTTCGGTGGCCACAGGAACTTGCCGACCCCCACGACACTCGCCTTGGTCACCTTCGCGAATGCCTTGGCCGACTCACCCACAGCCGCTACTGGACCGAGTGGCTCCATGATCCGCCCCTCGCCCACACCCAGAAACGCCGACGGTTTCACTCCGGCCACAGCACTGCCGAGGTCGACCTTGTGGGTGGAGTCCACCCCGGCCGAGTCACGCGTGGTCAGATCAAGAGTTCCACCATCGGTGGCGTCAACCGCTCGACGGACCTGACCCAGGGTGGACACTGTGGTGCCGTTGACAGCCACGAGTGACTCCCCGCCCTTGAGCCCCGCCTTTCGTGCCACTCCGTCTGGAACCGTGTCAACGATCACCGGACCAGAGCCACTGTCGATGACATCGACATCCTCACCGATGGTGCCGATGATCTTCATCCGGGTGGAAAGCGGAGTCGACAGGTCCAGAGTCTCTGTCCCGCGACGGACCTCGAAGGTGGCGACGCCGGGCTCGGTTGCCTGCAACTGGCTGCGGAAGGAGTCGAAGTCGCTGACCTCCTCGCCGTTGAACGTCAGGAGTACATCGCCCACTCGGATCCCCGCGGCATCAGCGGCGCTCCCGGCTGTGACGGCTCGGACCTTCCACCTGGTCTCACTCGGAGCACCGACGAATACGAACAGCGAGAACAACAGGACAAAAGCCATGATGAAGTGCATCGTCGATCCGGCGACGGCCACTCCGATGCGGTCCCAGAACCTGCCCTGTCGATAGGTACGGGACTCCAAGGATGGGTCAACCTCTTCCAACGAGGACATCCCGATGATTCGGACATAGGCACCGGCGGGAATGGCCTTGAGCCCGTATTCGGTCTCGCCTTTCCTGAACGAGAAGATCCTGGGTCCGAACCCGATGAAGAACTCAGTCGCGAGCATCCCTGCTCTGCGGGCCATCACGAAGTGGCCAAGTTCATGCATGAAGATGATGAACACGATCGCTGCGACGACGATGAGCATCGAGGCACCTTGTGTCAC
Source organism: Actinomycetota bacterium (assembly GCA_963169245.1). Taxonomy (GTDB): domain Bacteria; phylum Actinomycetota; class Acidimicrobiia; order Acidimicrobiales; family Microtrichaceae; genus JAGQSZ01. The sequence goes on along the minus strand of CAUJEC010000113.1, from coordinate 4,667 downwards.
CCCCAGGGCGACGATCGCAGCGACGAGCAGCGCCAGGCGAATCCAGCGTGACCACGGAGACTCCACGGCTTCGGGTTCTGATGCAGTGCATGGCTCTGATGTCAGCAGGGACGCTGATTCACCCAGTTCGTCTCCGCTGCCATCCTCCGCCAATGGGGACTCACGATCAGTGGTGGTCATCTGCTGTTACCTCCGGTATCGGCTGACGTCGCTGAAGCGACCACCTCTTTTGCGACTCGCCTCGCCTCGGCATCGGCAGCGAGCACGGATTCGAGCGAATCCGCCTTGGATCCGTCCCAGCGGTCCATTGCCTCAGCAACGACCCCTGCAATCTGTCTCCAGGAGATCGTTCCGCTTAGGAATCCTTCGACTGCGACCTCGTTGGCCCCTGAGAGCCATGCTGGGGCCGTGCCACCACTTCTGCCGGCGTCATAGGCGAGGTCCAGACATCGGAATGCCTGACGGTCGGGCTGGTAGAACTCCAGGCTCACCGCCTTGGTCCAATCCATAGCGCCGAACGGAGTGCTGAGGCGATCTGGATAGGTCAACGCATATCCGATTGGCAAGCGCATGTCCGGCTCGGAGAGTTGGGCAATGGTTGCGCCATCGGTGAACTCTGCCATGGAGTGAACAATCGACTGAGGGTGAACCACAACCTCGATATCGTCGTAGTCGACCCCGAAGAGTTCATGCGCCTCGATTACCTCCAGGCCCTTGTTCATGAGAGTGGACGAATCGATGGTGATCTTCGGGCCCATGGACCAGGTCGGATGAGCGAGCGCCTGATCGATCGTGACCTCTTCGAGCATCTCGGCGGCATAGCCGCGGAAGGGTCCTCCAGAAGCAGTGAGGACGATTCTCCTCAGTTGACGGGTTCCCTCCCCCGCCCGTAGGCACATGTGAACAGCGCAGTGCTCGCTGTCCACCGGGATGATCTCCGCCCCCGGGGTGGAGCGAACCCTCTCCACGACTGGTCCGGCGGCGATGAGCGACTCCTTGTTGGCGAGCGCAAGTCGCTTCCCTGACTCGAGAGCGGCGAGGGTCACCGGCAGCCCAGCAAATCCGACAACTCCATTGACCACGACATCGGCTGATCGAGCGAGACCTGCGAGAGCATCGAGTCCGGTGACGAGTTCGGTGCCGACTGGCAGCATCGCGGCGAGTTCGCTCGCTCGCGTCGGATCGATGAGTCCCACGACCTTCGGGCGCACGGCCTCCGCCTGAGCTGCGAGTAACTCCACCGAGGAGTTGGCAGCAATCGAGTGCACCTCGAATTCGTTTGGCTCCGAGGCGATCACGTCGAGCGTCTGGGTCCCGATCGACCCGGTGGAGCCGAGCACGGCGATCGTTTTCATATCTGATCAATGGTACCGGCGCGGGCCTGTGTTCTCGGCGAGACACCAGCCCGTACTGAGATTGGTTCAGGAACCTCTGGAAGGACCGACTTGCAACCTACTTAGGCGTTGCAGCCCAGATGTCCATCAACAGGGTCAGGAAATACGCTGTCGGCAGGACGAACAGCAGTGCGTCGAACCGGTCGAGCACCCCACCGTGACCGGGGAGGATGCCGCTCATGTCCTTGATACCGAGATCGCGCTTTACCCTCGACTGACAGAGGTCACCGAGTGGCGCCATGACTGAGCACAGGGCGGAGAAGATGATCGTCTGAGCGACACCCGGGCCGATCGGGGCGAGACCGATGAACGACACGATGACGAGCGGTACGAAGATCCCAGCGACGACTCCACCCGCGAGTCCCTCCATCGTCTTGTTGGGACTGGCGTCCGACAACGGTGTCTTACCCAGATACTTGCCAGCGAAATATGCCCCGACATCGTGGCTGACAGTGACTATGACGGCCGCAATGAGGACCCCGAATCCGGGATTATGGGTGAGCCCCTGAGCCTCCTTCATCTTGTGGCCGACGCCGAGGATCAATGTTGCAAACGAACCCAGGAACCCAATCCACATGATTATGAACAGCGTCGCTCCAAGGTCCCGCACAAGGCGCGCTCCGGGTGCGATCCACAGATACCAGAGCAATCCTGTGATCACGATGATCCCCAGTACAACCGGGTAGGCCTCGGCCTGGAAATAGAAGGTGGACAGCAGGAGACCCGCCAGAGCGGGAAGGGTGAGTTCGACGGGAACATGGATTCCCCTCAGCTTGGCCGCGTGCATGGCCTCTACGGTTGAGATCCCGAGTATCACCATTACAAGAATTGTCGTGGGAAGTTCACCAATGGCGAAACAGGCAAGACCGACGCCTACCAGGCCAAGCCCGACGGCTATCGCCTGAGGAAGGTTCCTACCACCCGAGGATGCTGCGGCCCCATCCCCATCGTCTAGAGCGCCGCTCTGTTTTGGTCGTCGACGGGCTGGTTGGTCGAACTCCTCGAATTCGGGCTCGTCACGTTCGAAGAAATCCGAGGCGCGCGTGTCGACGTCGTCGACTTCGTCGTAGTCATCGATATCGTCGAAGTAGTCAGGTTCGTCGCCTTCGAGGTAGTCATCATCGAGATAGTCGTCATCATCATCTGAGCCACCGTCGAGCGCACCCAGCCGTCGCCCCTCGTCCGCCAGGTCGGCGAAGTCGGTCTCCCCGCCCCGTTCACCCTCATCACGCCAGCGAGGCACGTTCGCGGTGAAGGTCTCATCCTCGGGTTCCACCCCTGTGATCACCTTTGGAACCTGGCCGGTTGGCGGCTCGGTCCAATGCGGCAGCACGAATGATCCGTCGCCGTTGGAGTCGCCCAGACCATCGTCATCACTGAGGTCGGGATCGTCTATGTCCCAGTCGTCGACGTCGGATGGAGAACCATCGAGGTCCTCCCATGGTGTCGAGTCCCAGGCTGTGTCATCATCGGCCTCAGGGCCTGCCTCCTCTGAAGGCGGCTCATCGGCGGCGACGATTCGAGCGTGACCAAACTTCGAGGTCGATGAGCCCTCACCGGAACCTCCGATGACATCTGAAGCGTCGCCTGCCGAGGGGCGGACCACAGGCGTCGAACCCAACACGCCTGTCGGGTCATCTGTCGGCTCGGTGGTGGAGATCTTGATCATCGGGCCGTCGGAGTCAAGGTTGGGGCGGTCGGGTCGATCACCGAACTTCTTCTCCGAACGTCGACGTCGCCGAACAACATCGGGTCGGCCTGCAGCTTCTGCTGCTTCCTGCGCTCCGATGATTCGGACTCCCTCCGTTCTTCTTTCCTCTGGATCGTTCTGGTCGCTCATCGGTCTCCTAGGGCAGATCTTGGGTGATCGCTGGGGCCGCACCTTTGGTGCTCAGCCCTCCATCAACTCCACGGTCTTGGCCGAGAGCGCATCATCGACCTCTGCTTCGAACTGTTTGGTCAGCTTGTCCAACTCGGCCTCGGCACGGTGCAGGTCATCGGTGGAGATGTCGCCGTCCTTCTCCAGGCCCTCCAACTCCTTGCGTGCGTCGCGCCGCGCACCACGGATGCTCTGCCGCCCCTCCTCGGCCTTGGACTTGACGAGTTTGACGTACTCCTTGCGGCGTTCCTCGGTCAACGGAGGGAACGCAAGCCTGATCGTGATGCCATCGTTAGACGGATTCAGACCCAGATTCGAGTTCATCAGAGCCTTCTCGATCGCTGGCATGGACGCCTTGTCATAGGGCGTCACCAACAGCATCCGGGCCTCGGGAACAGAGAAACTGGCGAGCTGTTGCAGCGGAGCAGACGCGCCGTAGTACTCAACGGGAATCCGCTCGACCAGGGAGGGGTTGGCTCGACCCGTCCTGACGCCCGCGAACTCAGCACGGGCATGGGCAGAGGCCTTGACCATCCGGTCCCGCGCACCTTGCGTTGCCACTTCGATCAGGTCGTCACTCATTCACCCAAGCCTTCCACACTCAGCACCCAAATTGGGACAATGCCACGATCGGCGCAGTGCCACGGCCGGAACGTTTGCCGAGGACTCAGGAAACTACCGTGCCGAGGCGTTCTCCTGCGAGCAGATCACAGACCTTGCCAGCGAGCAGATCGAATACGCAGATAGGCAACTCGTTGTCCATGCACAGGGTTATTGCCGTGGAGTCCATGACCTTCAGACCACGGTTGAGCACATCGATATATGAGATCTCACTCAAGAGTTCCGCATCGGGATTGGTGCGTGGATCATCGGTGTAGACACCGTCTGTCCCGTTCTTGCCCATCAGAATCACACCGGCCTCGATCTCTATCGCACGCAGGGCGGCCGTCGTGTCGGTGGTGAAGAAGGGATTGCCGGTACCGGCGGCGAAGATGACGACGCGACCCTTCTCGAGATGCCTGATGGCCCTACGGCGAATATATGGCTCTGCCACCTGTGACATCTGGATCGCTGTTTGGACCCTGGTCGGCTGCCCAAGTCGCTCAAGGATCTCCTGCAGCGCCAGCGCGTTGAGGACGGTGGCGAGCATCCCCATGTAGTCGGCCTGGGCGCGATCCATACCGGCGCCCTCGCCCGATATTCCTCGCCATATGTTTCCTCCTCCGACAACGATCGCAATGTCGACGTCGAAGGTCTGCTTCGCTTCGACGATCTCCCTGGCGAGGGTGGTGATCACCGAACCATCTATGCCGAAACCCTGGTCACCGGCGAAGGCCTCGCCGGAGAGTTTGATGAGGACCCGGGGCCAACGTGCGGGACGTAACGCCGAGGCG
>CAUJEC010000112.1 GCA_963169245.1 Actinomycetota bacterium | reverse complement strand
GCCATCACATCCGGTTCGGCATCGGTTCCGTAGATGGCCAGACACGACGAGTCATCCACCGCAATGACGTCCACTGTCGCCAGATGGTGGCGCAGGACTCCGCCGGCGATCCGATACTGAAGCCGCCGCAGTAGCGGGTCGAGGGTGATGATCTCCTCGCTCAGACTCAGCCCGGCCTGGGTGGTAACCGACCGAGTGCCCACCACTCCCGGTTCGTCAGACGACGCATATGTGCACTCAACGATTCCGGGAAACCAGCGCGCCAGGGATTCGGGGTCACCAACCACTGACCAGACGTCCGACGCCGGGTGCCTCATGAGCCGTTCTCGTCTGACGGATTTCATGAGAGTCATACTCTCAAATTATTCGGACCTGTGCACTGATTTCCCGACGTCATGGGTGATTCGATGTGATCTAACCTGCGAACCGGGCCAAGTATTGGACGTCTGACATCGGACGTCGAGCGGGCTCGGAAACAACGGACCAGACTCAGGGGAACCGGGGAATCATGGGAAAGATCGCAAAGCGTTCAGCCAAGGCGCAGGAGAATCTCGAGATCATCGAGACCGCTCTCGAGAAGACGCAGAGCGCGCTTCGCGCAGCCGAGAAGGCGGACATTGCGGCGGGCAAGGTTGCAAAGGGCTCTCGCAAGCTCGTCAAGCTGGTCCTTATCGTCAGCGTTGTTGGGGTCGTGGCCCTCTTGGTCAAGAAGATGACGGGTGGTGGGTCCCAGCCTGCTCCGTCGCAGTCCTATTCGCCTCCACGATCAGCGCCATCTTCAGCTCCGGCCGCATCTTCAGCGGCGACGGGCGCGAAGACGACCGATGAGACCTCTGGTGATGATGCGAAGGTGGTGGACCTGAGCACTGGAAAGAATGGATCGTCGGCCGAGGACGCCGTAGCAGAGGCAGGCGCGAAGTCCGACCCGAACTGAGCGCCCCACTCCGGTGGTCACTAGCGGCCTCGGTGGTCGCACCCCACTCCGGTGGTCACGAAGCGCTAGTTGGTTGCGCCCCACTCTGGTGGTCACGAAGCGCTAGTTGGTTGCTGTAATCGCGACCCCTCCGCGATTACAGCAACCAACTAGGCGATGGCCGATGGTCACAACGACTGGGCCGGCCGGATCGACTGGGTCGGCCGGGTAGCCAACACGGCAGTGTGGATCAGCGGCGGTGTCCAACGCCGCGTCAATCGGGTGACTTGACCAGATGGCCGTTTCGTGAAGTTCGGTTTGAGTCTCGTTGTTCGGGGCATAGCTATAGGCACACGCTCATGACTCGGAGGATGATGGCTACAGGTGTCAGTGAAGAATCCGAGGTGACGGTGATTGATCACCTCACTCTCGACATCAGCGCGATTAACGAGAATCTTCGACTCGCGCGCCTGGTCGTCGCAGGTCTGGGCACAACCCACGGCGCCACCATCGACGACCTCGAGAATCTGCGCATAGCCACCGACGAGATCTGTTCCCACCTGATCGCCAACGTCACCTCCGATGACCGACTGAGCCTGAGTGGAGTCGTTCTGTGTAACGGACCGAACAGCGCCCCGACCGTATGTGTCCATGCCTTTGTCGCCACGAACGAGGCCTCGGGTGTGTTGGAAGACCTGGCTGAGGTGATCCTTGAGGCCGTCACCGACTCCTATGGGATCGACACTGAACACATGCCAGCTACTGGATCGTGGCATCAGGTCGACGACGAGTTCCGACTCGACCTTGGCGATGCTTGTGACCCCGAAGCAGGAGGGGGCGCCGGCAGGGGGACCGAGTTCAACGACGCCGAGTTCAACGACGCCGTCGGGCTGAACGGTTGGTTTACCCTCGGACTCGTCGATGCAGTGTCGAGAGCGCAAGGACACTGCTGACGCCTGTGGAATACCGTCGCAACGATCCCGAGTTGGCGGAGTTGTTCGCCAGGTACAAGCGCACAGGAAACGTCACTCTTCGCAATCAGCTCGTAGTTGCCTACATGGATCTGGCCACATCGATGGCACGGCGGTTCCAAAGCCGTGGTGAGCCACTCGAAGATCTTGAGCAGGTCGCTCGCCTGGCGCTCGTCCGTGCTGTTGAGCGCTTCGACCCTGACCATGGTGTCCCGTTTCCCGGGTATGCGATCCCGACCTTGCTGGGCGAACTGAAGCGATACTTCCGTGACAAGACCTGGAGCGGATCGGTCCGGCGGTCGATAAAGGAACTGCTTCCGAGAGTGCGAACAGCGGCAGAGGAACTGGAACTCCAACTGGGCCGTCCGGCGAAGCCGGCAGAGGTCGCCGAACATCTGGGTGTGTCGGTCGAGGACGTGATCGAGGCGCTCGAAGCCGGGCGCTCCTACAAGGCGGCGTCGCTGTCCGCTCCACGCAACGACTCGGGTGAGACGCTCGGGTCCAGCCTGGCGGGAAAGGGCAACACGATCGACCTGGCAACGACTCGACTCATGCTCTCAGGTCTGGTCGGACATCTCGACGAACGAAAGCAGATGATCATTCACGGTCGCTTCGTCGATGATCTGAGCCAGGAGGAGATAGCCAGACGGCTGGGAATCAGTCAGATGCATGTGTCGCGCCTGTTGAGGGCGGCACTTGATGAGATGGCGGAGTTGGCTCGGGCCGGTGACGACTCTGGCGTGTCCACACAATGAGCGAGTTCAAGAAGATGACGGCCGCCGCGTAGAGCATCGTGCGACCGAACGCGTGGCTGAACGCCTCGCGTGCCTGATCCGCAATGAAAGCCGAGCCCTTGACGTCACCCGACTTGGCGACCTCGCCGGCCGCCTCGAACGCCGTCACGATCGAGGTTCGGGCGCGGTCACGCACAGATTCCGGAAACGCAGAGAGCCGTGAGACGATGTCGACCTGATAGACGTAGTTGAGGATCGAACCGAAGATCGCGATTCCGATGGCGCCACCGAGTTCACGCGACAGGTCATTGACCGCTGAGCCGACACCGGACTTGGCGCGGGGGACCGAGTTCATGATCAGCGTTGTCGATGGTGCGGTGGTCTGTCCGTTGCCGAGGCCGACGAGTGAGAAACCCAAGATGATGAGCCCGACGCTCACCGTGGGTGATGCCGTAAGAGCGAGAATCACAAGACCCGACCCGGAGACGATCAGGCCAGATCCAACCACCGCCCGGGATCCGAATCGGCTCACGTTCATGGCGCTGAGTGGCGCGCCGATGAGAGCGAACACGCCGATGGGTAGGCCGATGAAAGCCGTCTCGAGCGGTGAGTAGCCGTGCCCGAGTTGCAGGTACTGGGCGAGTGCAAAGTAGAGACCGAACATCGCCATGTACTGCAGGGCGATCGTCGATGAGCCGATGGAGAACCCCCGATTCCGGAAGAGCCGGACATCGAGCATGGGGTGGTCGGTGTGGAGTTCCCACCAGGCGAACCCTCCGAGGAGTACCACCGCGGCGGCGAGTTCGCCCAGGGTTCTGGGGCTGAACCATCCGTAGGTGGGGGCCTCGATGATGGCAAAGAGCAGCGCTCCGGTACCGCCTATGGCGAGGATCACTCCGAGCGGGTCGAGCACTGCTTCGTGAGGGTCGGACGAGTTGGGAACCAACCAGAGCCCGGCAATCAGGGCGAGAGCTGCTATTGGCGCGTTGATTCGGAACGTGGCTGCCCAACTCGAATTGACCAACAGCATGCCGGAGAGGACGGTCCCGAGCGCTCCGCCGAGCCCCGCGAATCCTGCCCAGATGGCGATGGCGCGGGATCGTTCGCGGGGACTCTTGAACACGTTGGCAAGCACCGAGAGAGTGCCCGGCATGATGAACGCGGCGCCCACTCCCATTACCCCTCGGGCGACGATCAGATGCCATGTCTCGGTCCCATACGACGCGGCGAGGGCGGCGAGAGCGAAGACCAACAGGCCCCCCTGGAGTGCGGTCTTCCTGCCGAACCGGTCGGCGAGCGCACCCGCTGGCAACAGCAATCCTGCGAAGAGCAGTCCGTAGATATTGACGATCCACTGCAATGCGGCCGGCCCCGATCCGAGTCGTTCGCTGATATCAGGTAGAGCGACATTGAGCGATGAGTTTCCGGCGACGATCAGCACGAGGCTCAGGCAGAGGACTGCGAGCGTGTACCAACGTCGGGCGTGGATCCGTTCCTCGGACGTCATGGGCGAGTTGTTGTCATGGGATTCCGACAATACGCCAAGCGACTGACATCGGCGCTCGCGTGGTCACTCCGGCAGTTGAGTGTGGCAGTCGCTCGCACCGACAGCGGCGGCATGCCTTCGTGATAGCGCCTGCACCGACCGCGCCTACGCCGCCGACGCAGACCCGTGCTGATTCATGGTGCCTGTCGCCGCTCTGTGGCAAGGTTCTCGAATGCAGGTCCACTTCGTCGACGGCACCTATGAACTCTTCCGCTACTTCTACTCACCGAGTGGCCGTCACCTCAATGCCGCTGGGGAACCAGTGGGAGCGGCCCGGGGTGTGTTGCGGTCGTTGGTCTCGATGCTCGAGTCCGGCGTGACGCACCTGGGGGTTGCCACCGATCATGTGATTCCTTCGTTTCGCAACGATCTTTGGGAAGGGTACAAGACCGGCGATGGAATCGACCCTCACCTCTTCGCCCAGTTCCCACTCGTCGAGCGGGTGGTCGAGTCTCTGGGCGTGACCGTCTGGCCGATGGTCGACTTCGAGGCCGACGACGCGCTCGCCGCGGCCGCCGCTGTCGCTGAGCGTGATGACCGGGTGGAGCAGATTCTGATCTGTTCGCCTGACAAGGATCTTGCCCAGTGCGTGGGCGGGAAGGTCTTCCAATTCGACCGGCGGGCCGACGAGTTTCGCGACGCTGACGCCATTCTCGCCAAGTACGGTGTCCCACCGGGTTCGATCCCCGACTGGCTTGCGCTGGTGGGCGACACCGCAGACGGATTCCCGGGCCTGGCCGGTTGGGGGGCGAAGACGGCCGCCACGGTGTTGCGACGATATGGCCACCTTGAGGACATACCTCACGAACCCGGACGTTGGGACGTCGATGGTGTGCGAGGAGCCAAGAAGCTCGCTGAGACTCTCGCATCTGACTTTGAGAACGCCATGTTGTTCAAGCGACTAGCGACACTCGTGACTGATATCGACGTCGGCGCTGTGGATGAATGGCGCTGGAATGGCCCGCGTGACAACTTCGCCGAGGTCGCCGAGCGGATCGACGCGACGAACGTGATCAAGCGGGTCGCAAAGCTGGCGGGCCGACAGGGCTGCTGACAGGGCTGCCGGCAGTGCTAATGACAGGGCCCACCGGCAGTGCTGCTGACAGGGCCCGCTGACCCGACCCGTTGACAGGGCCACTGAATCTGGCCTCGGCCACAAAGCGCCCGCGGCGCAGCCGTGTGGCGCGATAGAAAACCCTCATGGGCGCATCGAAAACCGTGATCGAGGTGGACGGAATCGAGGTCCCCGTCTCCAACCCCGACAAGGTGTTCTTCCCCGCCACGGGGCTCACCAAGATGGGTCTCATCGAGCACTACCTGCTTGTTGCTCCCGGCGTGTTGCGCGGTGTGAGGAATCGACCGACCGTCCTCAAACGCTTCCCGAACGGCGCCGAAGGCGACTTCTTCTTCCAGAAGCGCGTGGCCGAGAAACGGCCCGACTGGATGCAGACGGTCACCATTGCATTTCCGTCGGGTAGGACAGCGCTCGAGTTGTGTCCGACAGATATGGCCCACATCGTCTGGGCGGTGAATCTGGGTTGTATCGACTTGAACCCTTGGCCGGTCCGCCGCTTCGATGTCGAACACCCCGACGAACTACGCGTCGACCTCGACCCGATGCCCGGCGTCCCCTTCTCGGCGGTGCGTGAGGTAGCGCTCGTCGTTCGGGACGTTCTCAGCGAGCACGGGCTCATCGGATGGCCAAAGAGTTCGGGTTCGAGAGGCATCCACATCTGCGTTCGGATCCATCAGCTCTGGGACTTCACCGAGGTCCGACGTGCCGCTCTGGCGCTCGCTCGTGAGGTGGAACGTCGAGTGCCCGACATCGCAACCAGCGCATGGTGGAAGGAGGAACGCGGCGAGCGAATCCTCATCGACTACAACCAGAACGCTCGGGACCGCACGGTCGCCTCGGTCTATTCGGTCCGCCCGACTCCCAATGCGCAGGTCTCGGCGCCCGTAACCTGGGATGAGGTCCCGACCATGGAACTGTCGCAGTTCACCGTCGAGTCAATGCCGGAGCGTTGGGCGGACGTCGGCGATCTCGAAGCTGGGGAGGTCGAAGCCGGGAACCTCGAATCAGCGAACCTCGAAGCCGGCGATAGGGCCAAAGGAGGCCCCGGCATTGACGAGTCCCCCGGGTCACTCAGGTCGCTGCTCCAACTGGCGAGGGTGGATGAGACCGAGGGTCTGGGGGACGCGCCGTGGCCGCCCAACTTCCCCAAGATGCCTGGAGAGGCGCGGCGAGTGTCTCCGAGTCGGGCCAAGAGCACGACGGACGATGTCGTTCTCGATCCAGCAGATGGGCCCGACAGCCCGGATCACTGATGAGAAGCTCGACTCAGGCCGGGTCACCCCAGGCTGGACCATAACCAGCTCCGGCCCGAAACCAGCCCCGGCCCGCCACCAGCCCCAGCCCCAGCCCGACACCAGGCCCAGCCCGCCACCAGCCCCAGCCCGCCACCAGCCCCAGCCTTGCTAGTTGGTTGCAGTAATCGCGGACAGGTCGCGATTACTGCAACCAACTAGCCGCGAGGGCAGGTGCAGCTACCGGAAGATCTGCTCGAATTCGATCGGAGGCGGGATGTCAACCTGGTCGTAGGTGCACTCTGCGGGGGTCTTGTCTGGCCGCCAGCGGACGAATCGGGCTGGGTGACGGAAACGTCCGTTTGTGAAGTTCTCATAGGTCACCTCCGCGACAAGCTCGATTCGCAGAGGGGTCCACTCGGAGGCGTTGCCTCCGCTCCATCGGCTGGGAGCGCCCGGCAAACGGATGCCTTCGGCGTGAGCATCGGCATCACCCCAATCAGCCCAGGGGTGATGCTCGCCCTCCGCCAGCAGGTAGGTCGAGAGTTCGCCGCCGAGAGTGCGACGTTTGGACGCCGCGAACCCGCTGCACACGCCCACATGGTGGAGTCCGTTGACTTCCCCCGACCGTCCATCGCCAAGGCTGGTGCCGCCCCCGACGCTCGCAAGGCCCGCCGAGCCGTCGTCCGCTACGCCGCCCACGCCGCCGCCAAGGCCGGGTGACCCGCCAGAGGTTGGTCCATAGAGCCCAAGGAGTAGTGAGCCAATTCCTCCGTCCTTGTGTTCCCTGTATCCGGCGACGACGCAATCGGCGGTCCGGTGGTGCTTGAGCTTGAACTGAACCCGTTTGTCCGAGACGTAGGGCCCGTCAAGCGGTTTGGCGATGATCCCGTCGAACCCTGAGCCCTCGAAGCGGTTGAACCAGTCCCGGGCGATCTGCACCTCCCGGGTCGCCGGCGTCACGTGTACCGAAGCGCCATCGACTCGGAGCAGCGATTCGAGGGTCCCCCGACGCTCGGCGAAGGGAAGCGAGCGAAGGTCGAGTGTGTCGAGGGCCAGGATGTCAAAGG
>CAUJEC010000111.1 GCA_963169245.1 Actinomycetota bacterium | reverse complement strand
AACGCTGGGCATCGCGGACGTGGAACTCTGCCTGACCTCGACCTCGATGTTGCGGCCAGAACCGCCGACGCGACCCGTGACCTGGTGAACGCCGGTCTGTTCACAGGGGTCCACGACGTCTCAACCGGCGGCATCGGGCTTGCTCTCGCCGAGATGGCCGTCGCCTCCGGTGTTGGTGCTCAGGTCAGCGGTGTAGCGGATCATGGAACGTTGTTCTCCGAGACGCCAGGCCGAGTTATGGCCTGTGTGGAGCAGCGGAACGTGGAAGAGGTGCTTGCCCGCCTCTCCGACGCCGGTGTTGCCGCAGCGGTGATCGGATCCGCAGGCGGCGATCGGCTGGTCGTCGAGGGCCTCGTCGATATCACACTCGACGAGGCCAGGACGGTTTGGTCAGACCGGCTTCCAAAGGCGTTTGGCGCCTGAACGCAGTCACCAACACCTGAGAGAATCACCTCAGAAGCTCAACATTCGGGTGTCGTATTCGACCTCGGCGAGTAGCCTCTGAGGCCGTGGAAGAACTAGAGGGATCTGCTCTCGCCGTCATGTCGAACGCGCGTCGACGCACCCTCCCGCGCCTTGGTGCGGTGTCACTACTGGTTGCGGCTGCACTTGTGCTGACCTCGTGTCTGCGGCCCGACGAGTATGACCCCACCGGAAACGAGCCAATCGGCAAGCTCGAAGTCATCAAGGCGATGGGCACGGCGGTTCGGGTAAAGGGATGGGCGATCGACCCGAACACCACAGCGTCGGTGAACGTCAAGGTTGCATACCTGGGCCTCAACGTGCCGGTGGCCGCCAACCTGAATAGGCCAGATGTCGCAGCGGCCCACCCGGGCTACGGCGCAGCACATGGGTTTGACTTCACGACCCCATCGCTCGGATCAGGCGTCGGTCAGGTATGTGTCTGGGTGGAGAACGTCGGTGCCGGCAGCCGCGGCAGGCTTCTGGGCTGCCACGACATTCCACTCAAATCCGATGACGCAGTCGGACGACTCGAATCTGTTGTGGCCACGTCGCCGACCAGCGTGAAGGTCACCGGTTGGGCAGTGGACCCCAAGACCGAGGACTCATCGTGGATCCTCTGGAGTCTCAACGGCAGTGCATGGACCTACTACCCGGCCAAAGCTCCTCGACCCGAGATCAACCAGTTCTTCGGTATCGACGGCCATCACGGCTTCGCCTTCGACCTGCCGGTAACCAAGGGCACCAACACGGTCTGTGTGAAGATCGCGGCCTATCTGCGTGGCAACTCAGTCGATTTGGGATGTTCGACAGCAAAGTTCGAGTCGCTGAGCCCAGTTGCCACCGGCCTCGACCTGCGGTCCATCTTCTGGGTCAAGCCTCCATCCGGTCACGCGCTCGAGAACATCAGCCGCGATGCCGGCGTCAGCGCCACCCTGAGCGACGGCTCGGTCATGTGGTTCTTCGGTGACAGTGGTGGCTATGGGCCGGATGGCCGTCTCAGCTACTTCGTGAACAACACGGCGGCCTGGTCGAGCGCGAGCAACCCCACTGGAACGCTCGACGTCGTCAGGGGTGATCGGGTCGAGCCGTATCAGTCGATGTCCCCCACAGAGCCGTTCAACGCGCCTTGCCCGTCCAACTGGAAACCGGTCATCTGGCCGTCATCAGCGGTCACAGTCCCGCAGTCGTCGACGGTAGATCGGGTGTTGGTCTACTTCGGCAACGTCTGTCTGGGTGGGGAGATGCTCTTTGAGGACAGGGGAATGGGAGTGGCCGAGTTCACCTATGACCGGACCGCGTCGGTGGCGACGACCCCAGTCATCGGTCGAATCGTCACACAGACCCTCTTCAGCGGAAATCTCCACTACGGCAACGCTGCGCACTACGACGGCACCCATGTCTACGCGTACCAGTGTCAGACCCCGGCCAATGACGGTCAGATCCATTGGCCCAACGATCCCGGCTATGGCCCGTGCACAGTCGCCCGGGTGTCACCCGGGGACATAGGCGATGTCAACGACTATCGCTACAGGGCGGCCGGAGGAACCTGGAGTACGAATCCGGCCGACGCCATCGCCATGACGGTCCCCTCGCGCTTCGGCAGCGCCCCTGATCAGGACAAGCAGCTTCCTCCGGCCGCTTTCACCATCACCAACGACCCCGTACACGGTTACCTGATGGTCTACACACCGTGGCCAGGTCTATCGGGGCATGTGATGGTCCGTAGGGCGACATCCCCGGTCGGTCCCTGGTCAGAACCATTCGAATACCAGATGCCCGGCTGCAACGACTACGCGCAGGGTGAGGGTAAGTTCTGTTACGCGGCAACTGCCCAGCCATCACTGAGCAGGCCCGGATTCATAGGGATCGGCTTCTATGACCAACTCGTGGGGCTCTCGCCACCTCGTGGTGGCTATCTGGCAGGCACCGTCGACCGTCGTTGGTGACACGCTCCGCTCAGGCCACTCGAGGACGGTCGTCGCGGACCGTCGGCCGCTTCGCTCCGAGTCCATCCGGAAGCCTCCACATCGGCAACCTTCGCACCGCTCTGGCAGCGTGGGCGCTGGCGCGGCGTCAGGGCGGAAGGTTCCTGCTGCGAATGGAGGATCTGACAACCGGGGCGGAACCCGTAGCGGAGTCCGAACAGATCTCAGACCTTGCACTACTCGGCATCGACTTCGATGGGCCCCTCGTACGACAGTCGCAACGAAGGGGCCGATACGACGAGGTCCTTGCCGACCTCCTCAAGCGAGGCCTGATCTATGAGTGTTTCTGCACCAGACGTGAGATCAGGGACGCCACCCGAGCACCGCATGGGCCCATCGACGCGTATCCGGGGATTTGTGCCGACCTGAGCGACACCGCACGTCGCGAACTTCTCGAACAGGGTCGTCGGCCAGCTCTGAGAGTCCGTTGCGGCGGCCAGCGCGCCGAGTTCGTCGATCGGATGCTGGGTGATATGTCAGGGATTGCTGATGATTTCGTTGTGCGGCGCGGTGACGGCCTCTACGCCTACAACTTCGCAGTTGTGATCGACGATGCCGACTTCGGTATAAACCAGGTCGTTCGCGGCGATGACCTGGTTGACTCGACTCCGCGGCAGATCGCTCTGGCCGATCTACTGGGGTTCCCAAGACCGGAATATGTTCATATCCCACTCGTGGTCGGCCCCGATGGTGAGCGACTCTCCAAACGGCACGGCGCCGTCGGACTCCACGAAATCTTGGCCAACGGCATTCCCATTGGTCGGATACGAGCGCGGTTGGCGCGATCGCTTGGCGCTGAGTACTCGGGCCAGGACCTCGACCCAGATCGGATCCCGCCGCTATTGAACGTGGAGAATATTCCCCGGGATCCATGGGTTCTTGATCCCGATCTCATCGAATGGTGACCTGCTTTCAACGTCCGACCCGTCGCTGTGCCACGATGGGGACGTGATTCCTCACGCATCGCCCGGCCCGGTCGAGACCCCTGGCGACGAAGGTCCCAGCATGGAAGTCCTCGGCATGGACGAAACGCCCGGCGAGGAGTGTGGCGTCTTCGGCGTATTCGCCCCGGATTCGAAGGTTGCCTACCTCACCTACCTCGGTCTCTATGCGCTCCAACATCGCGGGCAGGAATCTGCGGGTATGGCTACCTCTGATGGCCAGCATCTGACTGTGGTCAAGGACATGGGCCTGGTGTCCAACGTCTTCAACGACAGCACGCTCAACGCTCTTGACGGCGATCTGGCCATCGGTCACACCCGCTACTCGACCACTGGTTCGAGCATGTGGAAGAACTCCCAGCCCATCTATCGCGGCGGAGCCTCCACCCAGTTCGCTCTCGCCCACAACGGCAACCTCGTCAACACCGCTGAACTCGTCGAGATGGCAGGAATGCTCGAGGGGACCGTCGGAAGCGATACCGATGCCATGGCCGAACTCATCCTCCAGGAATGTGATCGACTCGCGGCCAGCGGTGAGGCTCAGGCCACCGGTCTACTCGAGGCTGCACTGATGGCCACGCTGCCGAAGTTCGAAGGAGCGTTCTCGCTCGTTCTGATGGACCCGAATCGGGTCATAGCGGTGCGTGACCCTCACGGGTTCAGACCACTGTGCCTTGGCAAGCTCGACTCCGGTTGGGTGGTGGCATCGGAATCTCCGGCGCTCGACGTTGTCGGAGCGCATTTCGTGAGGGAACTCGCTCCAGGTGAGATGGTGATCATCGACGCCAGCGGTGTTCGCTCAGTCCGTCCCTTCGCCGGGGTCGAGGTCGACCCTAAGCTCTGCATCTTCGAGTTCGTCTACTTCGCCCGACCCGATTCACAGCTCTATGGCCGCAGCGTGCATCGCGCCCGCGTTCGGATGGGTGAGGCGCTCGCCGAACAGGCACCGGCCGATGCGGACATGGTCATGGGAGTGCCCGAGTCGGGGATTCCGGCGGCTGAGGGTTTCGCCCGCTATTCAGGTATCCCCTTCGGCCAGGGCCTGGTCAAGAACCGTTACATCGGCCGAACATTCATCGCCCCCACGCCCGAGATGAGGGCACTCGGCGTGCGGATGAAGCTCAATCCCCTCAAGGACAACATCGCCGGCAAACGGTTGATCGTCGTTGATGACTCAATCGTTCGCGGCACAACAACTCGGGCAATGGTCGCGATGCTTAGAGAGGCGGGCGCGGCGGAGATCCACATGCGCATATCGTCGCCACCGTATCGCTGGCCCTGCTTCTACGGGATGGATACAGGCAGCAGGGGGCAACTACTGGCGGCCAACATGGAGGTCGAGGAGATCCGCGAGTACATCGGTGTCGATTCGCTCGCGTACCTGACACTCGACCGGCTGATGTCGGGAATAGGCGCGAGCGGTGCGGGTTTCTGCACGGCGTGCCTCACTGGCGACTACCCGACGCCGGTGCCGCTCGAGGTGCCCGTCACAATAGGCAAGTCGGGTGACTCGCCAACGTCGGAGCGGTCGAACAGCGGCAATGGTCAGCTTCCGCTTGGCGCCGAATACGTAGGTGTGGCGTCGGGCTACGGAGACGCTCAATCAGAGTCCGGAAGTCAGGGGAGAGACCCAAAGAATGGGTGAGACATATGCAGGCGCCGGAGTCTCGATCGACGCCGGAGACGATGCGGTAGACGCAATCAAGGGACACGTACGGTCCACGTATCGCCCCGAGGTGCTGGGTGATATCGGTGGCTTCGGCGGACTTTTCCGCTTCGATCCCGCCAAGTATTCAGATCCGATACTTGTCTCCTCAACTGATGGGGTCGGAACGAAGGCGCAGGTCGCCACCGCAACCGGCCGCTTCGACACGATCGGCATCGATTTAGTCGCGATGTGTGTGGACGATCTGGTCTGTCAGGGGGCCGAGCCGCTGTTCTTCCTCGACTACATCTCGGTCGGCAGACTCGACCCATCACACGTCGAGCAGCTCGTCAAGGGGGTTGCCGAAGGCTGTCGTCAGGCAGGCTGTGCGCTCATCGGTGGCGAGATGGCCGAACATCCCGGAATGATGGGTGAGGGCGAGTTCGATCTAGTCGGCTTCGCAGTCGGTGTCGTGGAGCGGGATCGCATGCTCACACCCGACGCCGTGTGCGAGGGCGATGTCCTCATCGGCATCCACTCACCGGGGCTCCGGTCCAACGGCTACTCACTCGCCCGTCGTCTGATGTTCGACGTCGCAGGCAGGAGTGTTGAAGATCCTGCATGGGGCGGGGCCGATGCGCCGAGCGTGGGCGACGAACTGCTGGTGCCATCGGTCATCTATGCGCCAGTCATCTCGGCGCTCTTGAGGGCGGTGGATGTCCACGCGGTTGCCCACATAACCGGCGGTGGCATTCCCGGAAACCTCAATCGGGTCATCGGCTCCGAACTCGATGCCGTGGTCGACCCCAGCACATGGGAATGGCCCCGGATATTCAGCGAACTGCAGAGCATCGGAGCGGTCGACACCGACGAGATGCGACGAGTGTTCAACCTGGGAATCGGGATGGTCGTAGCGGTCGCCGACAGTGATGTGAGCGCCGCGATGGACGTGCTGTCGGGTGCTGGGCACAGTGGCGCTGTCATTGGTGAGATCACCGGTGGAACGGGGCAGGTTCACTTCCGGTAGCGCTGAGCATTAGCCTGCGTTCTGATATGGCAGACACCCCCACTCCCGCCTTCTCAGTCCGCATCAGAGTCCGGATGGTCAACATCCCGGGCATGCTCGGAAAGCTTGCTGTAGCTATCGGCGAGGTAGGGGGCAATATCTCGGCCCTGCGAGGCTTCGAGGTCAAGACGGCGACCCTCGATGAGGACATCGTTGTCAACTGTCGCAGCGAGGCCCATCAGGACCAGGTCCGGGCCGCGGTTGAGTCGATCGAGGGCATCGAGATTCTCGAGTTCGAGGACCGCACCTTCCACATGCACCAAGGCGGCAAGATCGAGGTCCTGTCGCTGGCACCGGTCAGAGACGTCGAGGACCTATCCATGGCATACACGCCCGGTGTCGCCAGGGTCTGCATGGAGATCGCCAAGAATCCCGCAGCTGCACACGAGCTCACCATCAAGCGCAACACGGTCGCGATCGTCTCGGACGGAACGGCAGTGCTAGGACTCGGTGACATCGGGCCAGAGGCCGCCATGCCGGTGATGGAGGGTAAGGCGCTGCTCTTCAAGCACTTCGCCGGCGTCGATGCGTTCCCTGTCTGCATCGATACAAAGGACCCCGACGAGATAGTGGAGACGGTCATCCGTCTTGCGCCGACCTTCGGTGGCATCAACCTGGAGGACATCGCCGCTCCGGGCGCTTTCGATATCGAGGAACGACTCGTCGAGGCGCTGGACATCCCCGTCTTCCACGACGACCAGCACGGGACCGCGATCGTCACGCTCGCAGCACTCGAGAATGCGCTTCGGATCGTCGACAAGCCCATCGGTGACATCAAGATCGTGGTCGCCGGTGTCGGGGCAGCGGGTGTTGCCGTGTCCAAGATCCTCATGAACGCAGGCGCTGCAAACATAATCGGCGTCGACCGTCAGGGTGCAGTTCACAAGGGTCGTGAAGGTCTCAACAAGTCGAAGCGCTGGTTCGCTGAGCACACCAACCACGAGGACCTCGCAGGGTCGATCTCCTCGGTCATCGCGGGGGCGGATGTCTTCATCGGGCTGTCGGGCCCGGATCTTCTCACCCGTGAGGATGTCATCTCGATGGCGGCCGAGCCGATCGTGTTCGCAATGGCGAATCCCAATCCGGAGATCCGGCCCGAACTGATCCAGGACGTGGCTGCGGTGATCGCAACCGGTCGGTCGGACTTCCCGAATCAGATCAACAATGTGTTGGCTTTCCCGGGAATCTTCCGTGGTGCGCTCGATGCCGGTGCACGCCGCATCACCGAGAACATGAAGGTCGCTGCCGCCAAGGCGATCGCTTCGACGGTCAGCGAGGAAGAACTCAGCCCGCTGCACATCATCCCGTCGGTGTTCAACCCCGAGGTTGCCACGGCGGTCGCACGGGCCTCAGCTGAGGCTGCGAGGGCGGACGGCGTCTGCCGCTGAGCGGCGCTCGTCCCGCGTGCGGCAGTCACAGGCTCAGAACCAGACCGGCCCAGAACCAGTCACGCGTCCAAAGTCAGACGCCGCCTAGGGCCAGACCCGCCCGAAAACTATCCTGCCCAAAAGAACTATCCCAAAGAACTGTTCCCGCCCAAAGAACTACAGAGCCCGCCTCAAAACCAATGGAGCCCCGCCTCAAAACCAATGGAGCGGCGGTTGGGGCCGCCGCTCGTGTGGTGGTCGGGACCGGCGTCGATCCGGTGACCTTCCGCTTTTCAGGCGGACGCTCTGCCAACTGAGCTACCCGACCGAGAGCTTCCCGCCGAAGCGGGAGTTCTTGGTTTTTGGCGGTCCCGACGGGATTTGAACCCGCGACCTCCGGCTTGACAGGCCGGCGTGCACTCCAGGCTGCACCACGGGACCACGATTGATTTCCACGAACTGTATGTGGCCACAAACTAGATGTGGATTGTGCACCCCCAACGGGATTCGAACCCGTGTTACCTGCGTGAAAGGCAGGCGTCCTAGGCCGCTGGACGATGGGGGCCAGATTCCCTGAGGGCTTGCGAACATTAGCAGGACCGAGGCTGGTGTCCAAAGCCGGGTTATTGGGTCACTCCATCAGTGCTTCGACGACGTGTTCGAGAATGAAACCTAGGTGCTCATAGACGTGGAACAACTCGAGTTCGGAATCGTCGCCCGGTTCGGTACCGTCATCGGAGATGTCGAGCACTGTGCCGATCACCAGGCGCAGGTCATTGAGCGTGCGCATCCAGGTATCGAGGTCAGCGGCACTCAACTTCTCTGCTCGGATCTGCGAGCGCATCAGCTCCACTCGGGCATGTCGACTTTCGATCAGTTCGGCCCCAGCGAGCACCGAGTAGCCAGCGTTGCGCTCAGCGTCGTCTCCGTAAGGTTCTGGGAAGAGTCGTCTGAGTGCTGGGCTCTGCGTATCGAGCATCTGATCGAGTTGTTCTATGAGGCCAGCTATCAGGTCCCTCTGTCCGTCTGAGAGGTTGACGCTGAAGGAGTCCTGGTCCACTCGGGTAAACAGCGGCTTGAAGCGACTTCTGCCAAAGGCCATGAGATATCAGTCCTGTTGCATGGTCGCCCAGAGACCATGCTCGTGAAGTCGGAATACGTCCCGTTCGGCCTCGGCGCGGGTGCCGCTCGAGACGGCCGCCTTTCCCTCGAAATGCACCTGATGCATCAGGTGTTCGGCCTTCTCGCGGGAATATCCGAAGAGCTTCTGGAACACGTGGGTGACATAGGACATCAGATTGATCGGGTCGTTCCAGACTAGAACCACCCATGGAAGCTCTTCTTCGACCTGGTCCCCGGTGGTGGGGTCCATGACCTCCATCGGAGCGGTCGATGCCATCGAAAGTATTGAAGGCCGCATTGCCACCAAAGAGGTTGACAACGAAGATGTTGTTTCCGTCAGAACATTTGGGCGCTGAGCGGTCATGGGACCCGAACTCGATCGCTGTGCTCGGTGTCGAGGTCGATGTCAGGGGTGTCCGTGCTGGGAGTGCCGAGAATGTCGTCCGGGGGGCCGCCCGCCGGAACTCGTCCGCCCACATGGTCTGACAGGCCGAGGTGGAACCGGACTGCGGTGATGACCACGACAGCGGAACCGGTCACATGAAGGATCACCAACCACGCAGGGATGCCCAACTCGTACTGCGCGTAACCAATGGCACCCTGAATCGCGATCGCTCCCAGAAGTGCGTAACCCAGTCGAAACAGATCGGAGTTGGTCTGAGGTGCTGGGTCCCGCTGTCCGGTCATTCGAGCTACAAGGACCAGAATCGTCACCGCGCACGCCAGGAACAGCCACATGTTGAGGCTGTGAATCCGGGTGACGTCGGGGACTGCGAAGCCGAATCGTCGGGCGGCCGCATCACCGGCGTGGGGACCGCTTCCAGTCACCAGGGGTCCGGTCAACATCAGCGCAGCGAGGGTCACAAGCATTGTTCGGGACAGCCAGACGATGGGTCCGTCGAGGGAACCAGCAGGTGAAGGGGTTGCCGATGATTGTCCTTGGAGATCACGGGCGGAACCCCTGTCCGAGATGAACTCATGGGACGAGCGCCACAGAAGAACAGTCGCGACGGCGATCATGGTCATGCCGAGCACGAAATGGCTTCCAACAGCGGCCGGGTGCAGATCGAGCAGGACTGTTATCCCACCGAGCGGGATGTTGGCGACCACTCCGGCCACGAGTGCAAGGGAGAGGCCGAACAGGTCACGCCGGTATGGGCGTCTCCGACGAGCCCCGATGGTCACGAGCCCAGCGGCGATCAACGCGCCCAAGCCGGAGAGAAGCCTGTTCGCCTGCTCCATGGCCTGATTCGGTGTTCCGAACTCGATGAAACTGTTCGAACAGTTGGGCCAATCGGCGCATCCGAGGCCGGAACCCGTCAGCCTGACTGCTGCACCGACCACCGTGATGACGACGAACGTGATGAGCGCCGCGGCAGCGAATCGTCGAAACCGCGCTGGAGTGACGACGAATCGTTCGTCGATGCGGGGAGTCGTCGGGCTGCTCGGGGACATCGCAACAGAGGTTAGAACAGGCTGGCGCATGTCCTTCCGTCGGATGCTGGTTGGCTCATTCGGAGCCACGGGCCTAGCGTTGGGGTCGTCATGGTTGCGCCTGCGGTACCGCGATCCATTCCTCTGTCGACTCGGATCGGCGGCTTTGTCGCACTCACCAAGCCGCGGATCATCGAGCTTCTACTGGTGACGACGGTGCCCACGATGATCGTCGCCAACAACGGTGTGCCATCCCTCTGGCTGATTTTCGCGACCGTCTTCGGCGGGACTCTGGCGGCCGGCGGGGCGAATGCCACCAACATGTATGTCGACCGCGACATCGACGCCGTCATGAACCGGACACAGGACCGTCCGCTCGTCAACGGGCTGATGACGCCCAACGCGGCCCTCACCTTTGCAGTGACGATCGAGGCCGTGGCATTCGTGTGGCTGACCCTGACAGTCAACCTGCTCTCGGCTGTCCTCGCTCTCACGGCCACCCTTATCTACGTCTTCATCTACACCCTGTGGCTCAAGCGGACATCCCGACAGAACATCGTCATCGGCGGGATCGCCGGCTGTATGCCCGTCCTGATCGGTTATTCGTCGGTGACGAACTCACTGTCGCAGACCTTTGCTGTGGCGCCTCTGGCGCTCTTCGCCCTCATGTTCTTCTGGACTCCGCCGCACTTCTGGGCGCTCGCGGTCAAGTACAAGGACGACTACAGCGCTGTCGATGTACCCATGCTTCCGGTTGTCGCATCAATGCGCGAGACCACCACCCAGATGCTCGTCTACACCGTGGCCGTCGTGGCGTCGTCATTGGTGTTCGGCTGGGCAGCCGAAATGGGTGTCGTCTTCTGGTCGGTGACGGTCGTATCGGGAGCAGTTTTCATCTGGTATGCGGTCCAGGTTCTGCGTACTGAGTCGCCCGCAAAGGCGATCAAAATGTTTGCCTTCTCCATCTCCTACGTGACTCTGGTCTTCGCCTCTATGGCGATCGACGTGATCGTCAGGCAGGGTTGGTGACTGAGGGTTTTCTTGGTAAGCGCCGGATCGCGGTAAGGTCGCAGCGCATCTATCGGCTCGGACTTTTTGCTGCGACGCATCGAAAGGTGAAATCCGCTCCGATCGATTCGGAACCGGTTTCAGGTTGAAATTGCCTCGGAGAGGCACAGACGAGGTCACAACTACACATGGCACTCACAGAGACGAGACCCAGTCCCCAGACGCAGGCACAGTTTGCTGCGCCCGGAGAGAACGCGGGAAGTGTCGAGCGGGTGATCGGCAGCGGCGATCACCTGACCATCGGCCGCACCTTCATTGTCGCAGCCCTCTTCTTCGGAACGCTGTCGGCCCTCGGGCTGGCGCTATCGGGCGTGGACACAGCAACAGAGAACAAGTTCCTGGGCGAATCCGCCGCATTGGTGTGGAACAGTTCGGTAATCGGCATCATCCTCGCCGGGGCACTTCCCCTGCTGATCGGGTTGGCGATCTACCTGATCCCGCTTCAGGTCGGTAGTGCGGCGATCTCCTTCCCTCGAAGCGCAGCGCTCTCACTGTGGACCTGGGTCATCGGAGTCCTGATCTTTGCGGCCAGCGCGGTGACCGACGGTGGGGTAGGAGGAGCCGATGCAGACTCCGCCAAACTCGGTAATCTGGCCGTCGGACTGATGATCGTTGCTCTGTTGGGCGCAACCGTCTCGATCGTGACGACCGTTCTCACACATCGCCCGGTGGGTATGAGTCTCGCCCGAGTCCCGCTCTTCTCCTGGTCGATGCTGATCGCTGCTCCCATATGGATCCTCAACCTGAGCGCCGCCCTCGCCGGCGTTGTCCTCGGATATGTCTCAGAGGCCAATGCAGCCGGCCTCACCGAGAACTACGACATGATGATCGCAGGACTCTGGAAGGCTCCATCGGTCTACATGCTCGCCATCCCGGTGCTCGGTATCGCTGGCGACGTGACCGCAAAGGTCGCCACGCGTCGAATCACCGCCTACGGCGCAGCCCAGGGCCTGATCGCTGCATACGGAGTCCTATCCTTCGGAGTGTGGGCAGCATCCACCCGGGCCGTCGCCTCCGGCGCATGGGACCACAACCCCACGGCAGATCAGACACTCATCTTCGCCGGGTGGGTCGTCCTCCCCGGGCTGTTCGTGCTTGCGCTCCTCGGCCTCTATGGAGACACGATCCGTCGCTCGAAGCTCCGTCTCTCGGCAGCCGGAGTAGCCGGGCCGCTGTCGCTTGTCCTCGTTCTCGGAGGTGTCCTCTCTGCAGCTCTTCAGGTCGTGGACACTCTCGGCAAGGGCAACCTCGTCGGCTTCGGCACCGAACAACTCGGTGTGGGACAGGGACTGTTCCTCATCGCCGCGGCGCTCTGTGGGGCTGTCGGCGGAACCGCCTTCTGGGGCGAGAAGCTCTGGGGGCACAGCAGCGACAAACTTGCCCGCCCCTCGGTGGGTCTCGTATTCGCCGGTGGTGGGCTCCTCGGAACCATCGCAGTCGTCCAGGGCGTACTCGAGGCATCCGAGCCCAGCACTGTTCTCTACGGTGCGATGGTGGCGATCACAGCAGCCCTTCTCATGCTCGGTCTGGCCATCGGCCTCTTGAGCGCTCTCGGCGCAGCGAGCGCCGGACATGCGGATCCGACCGCCGATGACAGCACTGGCCTCACCTTGGAGTGGGCGTTCGCCTCTCCACCTGCGCCAGCAGGTGCAGGATTCTCCGTTCCCGCAGTCAGCAGCCCCTACCCGCTGCTCGACCTTCGCGAGGGGCCCGACTCGAGCGACAAGGAGTCAAACTGATGTCGCAGTCCACCTCAGAGGCGGCAGTTGCCGCGTACGCTTCGGCGGCTCCGATTCCCCGTCGGCGCGAGATGCTCTTCGGTTCGGCGTTTGCCACTGCCGGTGTGTCGATGCTCGTCGTGGTTCTCGTCGCCAACTATCTCATCGAGCGAACCGCTGGTGGGGCACAGTGGCTCGTCGACAACCAGATTCCCTTGACTCAACCCAACATGCAGCTCATAACTCTGGGCATGTCGGTGGTCACGATGCAGTGGGCCTTCTGGTCCATCGCACGCGATGACCGATACCACACCTACATGGCGATCGGCACGACTCTTCTGCTCGGCGCCGCTTTCGTCAACCAGACGACCTTCCTCTACAAGATGGCAGGTATCACCATCGCCCAGCCCGAGGGTCCGCTGTTCTACGCCGTGACAGGCACACATCTCGCCATGATGATCGCAGCGATGATCTTCTTGGTGCTGGTCCTCTTCCGGGTCCTTGCGGGCCAGTATTCGAGCCGTCTACCTGATGGAATCGGAGCCGTCGCCATCCTTTGGTACGCAGGCGTAGCCCTGTACGCGCTCATCTGGTTCGCCGTCTACGTGCAGAAGTGAGCTGAGAGATGATCACCAGAGCCTCCAAGTACTTCTTCGGCGCAGCAGTCGTCGCATACATAACCGCTCTCGCCTACGGGTTCGTGACCGGTGCTGCCGCTCACGGTGGAGTCATCTCCACCATCACCGAAGGCGGGATGATCGATTCGGTCATCGGTCCAATCAGCTTCGGATGGAAGGGATGGGTCGGCGAACACGTCGGATATTCCACCCTCATGGCCTTCGCCGCCGTCTCCGCTGTGCTCGGCGGATTCACCGTGGTGTTCCGCGACGGTGACGCCGAGGCGATCATTCCGCTTCAGGGCGCCGGAGCCACTGCGGAGAACGCAGACCTGCGCGTTGCTGTGCCTCAGGGACTCAGCCCATGGCCCGTCCTCTGTGCCTTCTCGGTCGGCCTGATCGTCATCGGGTCCACCTACTCGACACCGACGATGGTCTTCGGAGCCGTACTGCTCGCGATCGGGGCATTCCAGTGGTCGGTCAAGTCCTGGTCCGAGCGCCTCACCTCAGACCCGGCTCGCAACGAGGCTCTCAGAGCCAAGCTCATGGGCCCATACAACGTGCCAGGAGCGGCGATCGTCGGCGTAGTCGTGGTCATGTTCCTGATGTCTCGGATCCTCCTCGCCCTCCCACGTATCGGTTCGGTCTTTGTCATCATCGCCGCTGCAGCGGCAGTATTTGTCATCGCAATTCTCCTGGCGGGTCGCCCAGATCTCAAGAGGCCGGTACTGGTTGCTGTTCTGGTCGCTGGTGGTCTGGTGTTGCTCCTCGGTGGGATCGTCGGCGGTCGCGCCGGAACGTATAAGTCAACGGGGCACGGGGAAGAAGAAGGTGCCCCGGCCCTGGTGGTCACCTCAACGGTCGACTCACCAGCTAGCAGCGCCGGGCTGACCGGCGGATACTGAGAGGTCTCAAGCAGTGTCACAAGCAGAGCGGAACAAGAAGAGCGCAACGATCATCACGGGCATCGCCCTGGCGGTCACGCTCGTCCTCGGCTACCTGATGGTCGCGGATATCGGCAAGCCCGATGGTCGCCCACTCAACACGCTGGCGCCGGCAGGTGGCAAGGCGTGGGAGATCCAGAACCTGATCGTTCCCGTGTTCATCATCGCGGGTCTCGTGTTCATAGTTGTTGAGATCGGCATCATCTGGTTGGCCGCAAGGTTCCGTCGACGTCCAGAGGATGTCGACGGTGTCGACGAGCCATCGCAGCTGCACGGGAACACCAAGCTCGAGATCGGCTGGACCCTCGCCCCGTCTCTGCTTCTTGCCTTCCTGGCGGTCTTCAGTGTCAACGGAATCATCTCTCAGGGCAAGGCCGAGAACCCCATCGATGTGACCGTCATCGGTCAGCAGTGGTGGTGGGAGTACCGCTATGACCTCAATGACGATGGCAAGCCCGACATCATCACTGCCAACGAGGCAGCAATTCCCACCGGTCGCGACGTCAAGTTCCACATCCAGTCACGAGACGTGATCCACAGCTTCTGGATTCCCCGCCTCGCCGGAAAGCTCGATGCGGTCCCGGGCCGGACCCACGTCCGAGTCATGGACGCGGATAAGCCGGGAATCTTCGAGGGCCAGTGCACCGAGTACTGCGGCCTTTCCCACGGTGTGATGCGCATGCAGGTGAAGGCGCTCGAACCGAAGGACTACGAGGAATGGGTCAAGCTCATGACCACGCCTCCCGAGCAGCCCAAGACCGACGTCGAGAAGGCCGGCCAGGAACTCTTCGTCGCACAGTGCTCCTTCTGTCACCAGGTCAACGGCGTCTCGCCGACCGACAAGGCTCCGTTCACCTACACCAAGGAGATGGATCCTGACTACGGCGTCACCAATGACTCGCCGCTTCTCTCACGCAACGCTCCGAACCTCACCCATCTGATGATGCGTCAGCACTTCGTGGGTGGACTCCTTCCGCTGTATCGCGGCAAGCAGGAGGCCGTTGTGAACCCCAGAGAGGTTTACGAGCCCAACATCAACAACATCAAGCGTTGGCTCCGCGACCCACACGAGGTCAAGCCCATGAACGAACAGAACCTTCAGGGCATGCCCAACTACAACCTCTCAGAGGATCAGATCGAGCAACTGACCGCCTTCCTTCTCACACTTGGCTGACAGGTGTGGCGAGCGGCACACGGAATGGTCGAAGATAGATAATGAATTGTGAACTTCACAACAACTCAAAGGGAGCGATGACCTCATGGCGATAGTCGAGGAACATCCACCACTGGAACTCGGGTCGGGTAGCACCGGGACCATCACGGCCCCGGACCCCCTCGGTGTGTTCGCACGCCCGAAGGCAACCACTGGGTGGCGATCGTGGATCAACACGGTCGACCACAAGAAGATCGGCATCATGTACGGCGGGATCTCGCTGTTCTTCCTGCTCGTGGGCGGGTTCGAGGCGCTGCTGATCCGCGCCCAGTTGGCGGTACCGGGAAGCAAGCTCCTCTCGGCCGACCTCTACAACCAGGTCTTCACCATGCACGGCCTGACGATGATCTTCCTAGTCGTCATGCCGATGGCCTCCGCGTTCGCTAACTATCTGATCCCACTTCAGATCGGCGCACGAGACGTGTCGTTCCCTCGCATGAACGCCCTCAGCCTCTGGGTATGGGTCTCCGGTGCTCTGTTCTTCAGCTCATCGTGGCTGTTCGGCGGCGGCGCAAACGGCGGCTGGTTCAACTATGCCCCTAACTCCGGTGTCACCTTCACACCCGGCTATGGCATCGACTTCTACGCCATTGGCCTACTCATCATGGGAATCGCCTCGACCGTCTCCGCGATCAACCTGACGGTGACGGTGCTCAATATGCGGGCACCCGGCATGACGCTGATGAAGATGCCCGTGTTCACCTGGATGGCCTTCATCACACAGGTCCTGTTGGTGTTCGCCCTTCCTTCGATCACGGTCGCTCTTATTCTCCTGATGCTCAGCCGCCTCTTCGGAGCGACCTTCTTTGATCCCTCAATGGGTGGCGACCCGTTCGTGTGGCAGCACCTGTTCTGGATCTTCGGTCATCCCGAGGTCTACATCATGGTCATCCCGGCCTTCGGTATGGTTTCGGAGATCATTCCGGTCTTCTCCCGCAAGCCGATCTTCGGTTATCCATTCATGGTCGGCTCGGGCGTTGCAATCGGTTTCATGGGCTTCGGCGTCTGGGCCCACCACATGTTCGCTTCCGGTATGGGCGAGCTTTCCGTTCTCGCCTTCTCGATGGGCACGATGTTCATCGCTGTCCCGACCGGCGTGAAGGTCCTCAACTGGCTGGCCACCATGTATGGCGGTCGCCTGCGATTCACCACGGCGATGCTCTTCAGCATGGGCATGGTCGGAATGTTCACCATCGGCGGACTCTCCGGTGTGAGCCACGCATTCGCCTCGGCCGACACCCAGCAGACCGACACCTACTACATCATCGCCCACTTCCACTACGTGCTCTTCGGTGGATCACTCATGGTGTTCTTCGGCGGCATGTTCTTCTGGTGGCCAAAGATGTTCGGTCACTTCCTCGATGAGAAGCTCGGCAAGGTCATGTTCTGGGTCATGCTCGTCGGCTTCAACCTGACCTTCGGTCCCATGCACATCCTCGGACTGCAGGGGATGATGCGACGCACCTGGACCTACACGAAGGGCCAGGGATTCGAGACCTGGAATCTGGTCGCCACCGTGGGCGCCTTCATGATCGGCGTGTC
>CAUJEC010000110.1 GCA_963169245.1 Actinomycetota bacterium | reverse complement strand
CAAGGTCGATCACCGTCACCTCGACTACGAGAAGGCGGCATCAGCGATCTTCACCAAGCCGGAGATAGCGGACGTCGGCCTCGGTGAGGCGGATGCATTCGCCGAAGGACGCAAGGTCAGGGTCACGAAGGTGCCGTTCGTGTCACTCGCGAAGGCTCTCATCAACAATGACCCCAGAGGCTTTGTGAAGATCATCTCGGATCCCGCCACAGGCGTGGTGCTCGGTGGGTCGATAGTCGGTCAGCATGCCGCCGAGTTGATCTCGGTGCTCGCGGTTGCGGTCACCAACCGCCTACGCGTCACTGATATAGCAGAGAGCCTGTTCGTCCACCCTGCTCTCGCCGAAGCTCTTGCAGACGCAGCCGAATGAGCACTCCCATCCCTCCAAATGAACTACCTGCGGATGGTGTTCGTCTGAGCGTGATCCATATAGGTGAGGTAGCTGGCGTGGCAGCCAAGTTGGTGAAAGGGTTGCGAGACCAAGGCGTTCACAGTCAACTGAGGGCGCTGCCGGCACCGCGTCCCGACTCAAGCCTGTTGTTAAAGGGGCTAAGTATGTGGCCGCGCGTCTCTGCTGCCAAGGAGGTTCGATCGGAGTTGCGATTGGAGGATTCAATCGCTCATGTCCACTACGCCACTTCGGGCATGCTCTTTGCCGGCACTCACCCGCTCGTGATCCACGCACACGGAACCGACGTCAGGGACCCTAGCGGTCTGCAATCGAAGATCCTCAAGAGGGTGTTCTTGGCAGCTGACCTAGTCCTTGCATCCACACCGGACCTGATCCGATGGCTGCCGTCAAACTCGGTATATCTTCCAAACCCAGTTGATACGGAAATGTTCTGTGAGTATCCGGAAGAACCGGAACGTGACGTTCTTGTCTTTGCTGCGCTGACCGACGTGAAGGGGGCGCCCCAGATTCTTGAGGTCGTCCGAGCACTGAAGAAACAGCGACCCGGCATAGGTATAACAGCCATCAACCACGGTCCTTATGTTGAACAGTTCAAAGCCGAAGGTGTCGAGTTGGTGGATTTCACGGCTCCGGAGGCACTTCCCGGGTTGATCGCCAATCACAGGATCGTGATCGGTCAGCGGAAGTTGGGTGTGCTTGGTACATCGGAACTCCAGGCGATGGCATGTGCCCGGCCAGTGGCCATTCCACTAGATGCTTCCTTGCACTCAAGTGACTTCCCGCCGGTGATCAACGCTGGTGATGCTCGGGACGCGGCCGATGAGATCCTGCGGCTACTCGAAACACCGCTGGATCTGATCGCGGTTGGCGCGGCATCGCGGGACTGGGTGGTCAAACGTCATTCGGTTCCGGAAGTGTCGCGGCAACTTGTCAAGCTCTATGACAAGTTGCGCTAGAGAGGGGGTCCAGCCCCAAGAAATCGACGCCTAGACCGGTTTGGTGAGCGTTCCGAGCAAATGCGAGTTGGCGATACCGAGTCTGGCAACCGCCCGGTAGAGGCCCGGTCGGTCACCAAGGCGACGGGCGAGTTGAGGGACAACAGTGATCGGAGTCAAGTCCTGGCGCAGATCTGGGAACAGTCGGACAAGATCGTTTTTTGTCACCGGATGGACGTTGCGGTTCGATGGGTTTGGGTAGCGCATGTCGTACCAGAGGACAGAGCCTCCGGGTTTGAGAGTTCTCGTAACTTCCCGTCCGATCCCGGATTGGGCCGCATCTGAACGGATCGACGATAGGACCGTCGAGATGACGATGAGGTCGAAGAGTTCGTCTCCGAAGGGAAGGTCCGCTCCGTCGGCACACGCAACCCCGTCGAATGGGCTCGACCTCTTAGCTGCGATCAGCCGGTCGAAGAGGATATCCACCCCGATCCGAAGGGATGACTCGATCGATTCAGGCACGAGCGTGAACGCACCGCAACCGAGATCGAGAACACACAGATCTCGGTTGAGTAGTCCGAGTCTTGAAAGGCGATCCTCCGCGCCCTTTAGTCGTTCATCGATGATGAGTCGATTGCCGGCATTGTCGGCTGACCAACGGCGTCCGACCTTCTCGTCCTCGGCGTAGTTCCTGTAGACCCGTTGCAGGTCCTCACGGTCATGATCCATCAGCCATTAACTCCTCCATCGGAGATGATCTCACGGAATTTCCCGCGGTCGACACAGTGCCGTTTACTTGCTTGGAGATACACACGCCTAGTGAAGCCGGGACAATAACCCAAAGGACCTGGTTTGGCAGCACAAAGCTCTCGGTCAGGTTCATTACAATCATGAAGGTGATCAGGGTAATGGGAGTTAGGTCCGAGACCCTGTGCCGATCGATCGCCAGTTGGATGGATTTCCACATCACGGTGACTAGGCAGAGGATCAACAGGGCAAGTCCGCCTATCCCCAGACCCAGAAACGTTTCGAGGAAGCCGTTGTGAGCGGTGGGTACGACCCATCGAAGTGCTTGGAACGTGGCGTAGGCGGTCAGAGGCGCTGACCAGTGGGTATAGAAGCCGTAGCCGAGCAGTGGTTGTTGGGCGATCTGATCGATCGTGAAGGACCACAACGGAGTGCGGTTCTCCAGAGTTGGGGTCTTGCCGATCAGGTCCAGTAACTGTGCCCTCGTCAACCAAGCCAAGATAGCCACGACGACCAAAGTCACAGCACTTCCGAGGGTCACCGCACGTATCGAGTCAAGCCTGGCTGACAACCTGCCGTAAACAATTGCTGCGCCACAAGCCACGAGGGAGGCAAAGGTCGCCGCCATGGCTGTGACACCGCCGGTCTTGGCCAGCACAACTACCGAAACAGCAATACAGAAGGCGGAGGCAATCCTGACCGGGACGGATCGCGAGTCGACTATTAGGAGCAGGGCACACAGCAGGGCTAGTGCCGCCACCGGAGCTAAGGAGTTGCGGTTGAAATACATCCCGGACCAGTCCCCGGCCGGAGGCTGAGTTCCCCATCCGGGGCGCTTCACAGCTAGTACAGCGCTCGCTGCGGTGCACAGGCCCATGCCCAGAACCAGTGCTCTAAGTAACAGTGCCGAGTTCAGGAAAGCGCCGATGGAAATGCCTAACAGCGTGGTTCCGAGGAAAAGCAGCCCTCGCCGGAGCGTCATTCCTGGCACCTCAGACCAAGCAGCAGATGCGACGGCGAGGACGCCCAACCCTAGAAACAGCGAGGTTGTCCACCAGTTGATACGTCGGGAGACGGCGGCGAACACGAACGCCACTAGCGCAAGTAAGTAGATCGAGGTGAAAACCCCGACCACAAATGGGTCGTCCTCCCATGGATCGGTGAGACCGCCAGCGAAATGGAATCGGAAAAAGTAGACGGGTCCAAGAGTGGTCGCGGAGAGCGCGACAGCGGCAACGACCACTTTTATTATCAGAGTGGGCGTTGGGCCCTTGTGGAGATCTTCCTTGTCGTATGGCTCGGAGTGATCGTGATCGGTCATGACCAAGGACAGCGTCTTTCGTGGCCGACGGAAGTGGTCCTGCACGTCGGCTGACGTAGGCTAGCGCTCCGTGACCAGCGATCAGGACGTGACGGGTTGATAGAAGTACGTGAAGCGACCACGGCAGATATATCGCTGGGGATATGGCGCTCCAAGGCGCTTATCGTCGCAGTGGGTGTGATGGGTCTCTTACTCGCCTCGATAGGGTTCTTCTTTGTCGGCTCCCGTCCCGTCGAGTACGAGGCCAACTCGTCGGTGGCAGTGGTCCGCGACAGCTCTCGAGGACTTGAAGAGACGGTGTCGAATGCCAGTGATCTTGTTCCGACAACTGCAGGGACTGTCGTTGAAGATCTCAAACTTCGAGGAGTCAGCTATTTCGTCCCCGACATCAACGCGAAGGTAAAGGTCGAAGCGGCCGTTGTCGGAACGAACATGGTCAGGTTCCGCGTCATTGCCCCCACCAGCAAGGAAGCCGCCGATGCCGCGGGCGCGGTGGCTCAGGGCGTAGCTGATACCTATAGGGGTGCCGTAATCGAGTCACTCGAGGTACCTAAAGCCGCCCTGGAGGCAACAGCAGCCAGGGTCGAACGAGACCTAGAGGCGGCATCGGGGAAAGTGCAGGAATCTCTCCTGATCCTCGAATTGTCTCAGACGCGACAGTCGATCGCTGCCATCGACAGCGTTGTGGCCTCTACGAATGGTGGCATCAGCATCGTGGATCTCGGATCGACCGCGAAGCGGGTCAATGGTCCAACAGTGATCCCATGGGCCCTCGGCGGCATGATAGGTGGGCTGGTCATAGGCCTGTTTGTCAGCGCGATCAGAACAGCGTTCGATCGTCGGATCAGAAGCAGAGCTGATGTGTCTGCACTGGCGCCAAGAAGCCTCTTCGTATCAGTGCTAGGTGAAGGTTCCCGGGCGGATTGGTCGTACTCGCTGCTCGCGACCTCGCTCGTCGCTGTGTGTGGCGAGGCGGATTCAGAGGTTGTGGTGGTACCTATCGATGACCAGGTCAATGCGAAAGAACTGACAAAGAGCATTGGTGACGCAATCAATGCCCTCGAGTCCGATGCTCCGACTCGCGACGGCGATAATCGGATCCCGGTCGGCCGCGTCACGCTGAGAGCAACCGCCCCACTATTGCAGGAGAGGGGCGCTCTGATTTCGACGGTCGGATCACCCCTTGTGGTGCTGGTTCTGAACTGGGGGAGCTCGTCCTTCGACGAACTTCTTTTCGCTGCTGACCTGCTTCGGGACCAACGATTTGGTGTTGCTATTGCCTCGGTTCCGTCGCGGGACGTGATCCGAGCAGGTTTGCCAAGCGAAAGCCGCCCTGCGGGCAGGCCTGAGGCGTGAAACTATGCGCATGGCCGAGGGTGCCCTTGCATCCCTTGCGGACGCAAGGTAATTCTCTCGGTGATGCGGCGATAGCGCTTTATGTTGCTCTGCTGCCATGGGAGATTACCCGGAAGTTCATACCGATTCTCCGGAGCTCCTACGCCGGGGCCGACTCGATCTCGCTCCTTGACGGAGCCCGACTGGTAATAGCTGTCATTTTCATCTTCGTCCTACCTGTCGTCCTAGTACGCCTAGCGTCGGGTCGGACTGTCCCCGGGATGCCGGTAATCGGTACCGGAGTGGTGGTGATGTCGGTAGGTTTCGTCAACAGTCCGGACAAGGGGACCGCAGCGGCGGAGTTGTTCCGTTTCGGATTCAACCTGGCAGCGATGGTGATCATTGCCACTTTCCTCGTCGAGGTCGGTCAGGTCCGGCGGATCATCCGGTGGTTCTGCTGGTCTGTCGATCTTGCCGCCGTGATAGTCATCGTCGAGTTCCTCACAGGAAAGTACCTGTGGGTATCGGCCCTAGCCCCCTCGGGCCGCTTCAACGGGCCATTTGTTGATCCCAACACGACGGCCCGGTATCTGCTCGTCGCCGCGGTCCTATCGGTGTTCTGTTCGGCAGAGATGCGCAATTGGACCCGCGTATGGGCGGTAGCAGAGCCGCTCTTGTTGCTGGCGGCCATGTTCCTTACTGGTTCACGGAGTTCACTCGCCGTGACCGCACTCGTCGTCCTGTTGATGTTGGTGATGGCAGATGGGCATCGCCGCCTGGCCGCAATCGCTGCAGTTCCCGCGATCGCTGTCCTGATGATTGGCGCCCTGGCGGTAATGCCTGCGTTCGCAGCGAGGTTGGCGAGCTTTACCAACCCACTGGCGCTGCTCGGAGCTCGAACAGCGCTCGTTACTGCCGGATGGCACATGTTCTTAGATCATCCTGTCATCGGAGTTGGAACCGCTGGTTTCCCGGTCCAGTTGCTCGGCCGCTATTCGCAGTATCAGAGCTATTACGGTGCCGAACTCACGCTCTCGCACACCTCGGTCATCACCACCGCAGCCGAACTCGGGATGCTTGGTCTGACTTGGTACCTGATACTTGGGGCACGGCTATATAAGTCATCGCGACGCTCCATGTCGTTCCGGTCAACCCGGACCCTAGCGACCGGAATCACTCTTTCACTTATCGCAATATTCGCCCAGTCACAGTCCGAAGGAAGGTTCTGGGAGGAACCGTTGATGTGGGCACTGTTCGCGCTGCTCTTAGTGCTCGAACGCATCGCATCTGTGGAGAAAGCGGCTTCAAGCAACGCGTCAGCAGCGCCACTCGATCACGGAGAGCAGTCTCTTTCATTGGCGGTGCCTGGAGCGTTGATACCTGCATGATCTCTGAACGGCTCAGATCCTTGGCGAAAGTGCCGGCGGTAGCGAGGGAGGGAGCGGTCTATGCGATCGCCGGAACACTCAATCGCGCAGCGGGCCTGATCCTGTTGCCTCTCTACACCCATAGACTCACCGAAGCGGAGGTCGGTGCCTACGGGGTGCTCATCTCGATTGTCCTGTTGTTCCAGATCGTGACGATCACCGGCATGGACAGCGCAACTGCACGTTGGTTCTTTCACAAGCAGGATTCCCAGGAGCGCCTTGCCACCTTCTCTAGTTGGATCCTGTGGCAGGGGGTAGCGTCGGCATTGGTCGCCGTCCCAGCGATAGTGCTGGCTCCGTTGATCTCAAAGCTGCTGATCGGAGAGGTCTCAGGAGCAGACGACGCAGTCCGTTTCGCTGCCATGACGCTGATATCGGGGATTGTTCCCAATACCTTGTTCAATTGGTTCCGACTGCACCGTCGCCCAGTGGCCGCCGGCATCACGGCCACATCCCAGGCGTTGGCCGTTGCATTGGCATCTATCTTGGCCATTCAGGTATTCGATCTCGGGCTGCCGGGTGTTTTCATCGGCCAGTTCGCGGCCGGCTTGATGGTCACTCTGATCGCCCTTGTCCTCGAAGGTGATCCGATGATGCCTTTCCGGGCCAGGCAGGAGCGGATCCGAGAGATGTTGAAGTTCGCGCTCCCGTTAGTGCCCGCAGGCGCCGCCTTCTGGATCGTAGGAGTGGCAGACCGGCTCTTCCTCAGGGCGTTCTCAGATATGGATCAGGTGGGCAGGTACCAGGTGGTGGCCACGGTGGCCGCAGGGGTAGGGCTCTTCACCCAGGCGTTCCAGTTATCGTGGGGACCCGCCGCGCTTTCGATTCAGGAGCGCCCTAACGCTCGGCGGGTCTACTCATCGGTGCTCAGTGGGTACATGGCGGGCGGTGGAATTATCTGCTTCCTCACCGCAGCCTTCGGCTCGATCGTTGTCGCTGTCGTGGCGAACGACCAGTACTCGGGACTGCTCGCACCGTTGGTGATCCTCACGGGGTCTGTTGTCTTCCAAGGAGTCCTCGCAATCGTTTCGGTAGGACCGACGATCGCGGGGACCTCACGACCTACCCTTGAGGCCGTATCCGCTGCGGCCGTCGTCAACACGGCACTCAACCTCGCGCTCATTCCCCCTTGGGGTCTGCTGGGTGCAAGCTGGGCTACCTGCGCAGGGATGTTGACGCTGGCTGCCGTTGGACTCTGGCGCTCCGAGCAAGTCTGGCATGTTGGTTACCGGGTCAAAGAACTCCTCTTCGTGATGCTGGTTTGTGCCGTGGTGGCAGCCGGCGCCACATATTCGGTGGAGCAACTTGGCGGCTTCCCACGCGTCGGTGCCCTAGTGGTTCTGGCAGGGGTACTCGTTGGTGCCTTCGGTCCTCTCATAAGATCGTTGCGTACACAATTTAGCGGGGTGATCGGGTCGTGACGGTTCACGGCGGGAGCAGTACCCCGGGCGGCGCGAGGGTCATAATCGGGCTGCTAGAGACAGCAGGGGTGGCTGCCGGGCTCGCTGACGGTTTCGCTCAACTCGGGTGGACCTCAACGGTCGCCCTTACCCACGAGCATCCCTTCGGCTACGCGCAACCTTTCGAGCGGTATAAGCGCCTTACAAGAGTGATTCGATATCTCAGCTCCGAGTTGCCAGGGCCTCTGATCCGAGTCGGTCGAGTGGCCTCGCTTCCTTTCCGCGTCCTGTTGTTTATCGTCGCCTGTTCGCGCAACGATGTCTTCGTCTTCATCAGTCGGTCCCGATTCGTCTCTTATCGGGAGCGCGGGCTCTTGAAGTTGCTTGGCAAGCAGGTAGTGGAGGTCTTCCTAGGCTCAGACATTCGGCCCCCTTACATGGACGGCAACTTGATGCGACCGAGCTATGGGGTGACCGACGACGGCTGTCGGGCTCTTCTGGCCGACACTCAGAACGCGCTGAGCGTGATGGAACAGCACGCCGACCTGATCCTTGCAATGCCTACCTACGCCCAACTCCTCTCGAAGCGGACTCTCGACCTGCTAGCGATCGGCCTACCGCTCCGCTCGGAGGTTGCAACGACTCCGATCGAACCACTACCGAGTTCAGCATCCGATGAAGCGGAGACCACTAGGCGAGTACCCGTTGTTCTGCATTCGCCCTCCAGTCCAGAGGTTAAGGGGACCGATCTGGTGCGGGCAGCGGTGGCCGAACTTGTAGATGCAGGATTGGTACTCGACTATCGGGAACTCTCCGGTGTACCCAACAAAGAGATCATGGCAGCGCTCGGCGACTGTGACCTTGTGATCGATCAGTGCTACAGCGACACCCCGATGGCGATGTTCGCGACCGAGGCCGCAAAGCTTGGACGGCCCGTCATCGTCGGCGGCTATGGCTGGGCCGAACTTGAACGGCTCTGTTTTCACGGGTTCATGCCGCCCACTATCACGTGTGATCCGGGCGATCTCGCTGAGGTGATTCGGCGTTACGTCTCCGAGCCCGAACAACGCGCTGCGGTCGGAGTCGCGCTGGCTTCATATGTTGAACGACTCGAACCTCGGCTAGTCGCAGAGCGACTCTTGTTAGCACTTCGTGGCGACGCTCCAGCCGAATGGTTCTTCGATCCGAGAGAGGTCACCTACGTCGATGGTTGCGGCCTGAGCCGTGAACGTGCAGCCCACCTGCGGGCTGACGTTCTCGGCGTTGACGCGCGCTAACCCAGATGTTTGCGGAGTGTTGGTCGACCCGCTGATGATCTGTAGAGCAGGACTCGGTCGCGGCTAGCGTGATTCAGAGATCATTCGGAGGAATTCATGAGCGAAGGCTCTTCAACCATGCCTGGAATCGACACCGCGGAACTGAAAGGACAACGGGTTTTCATAACCGGTGGTGGCGGTTTCATCGGATCGATGCTGGCTGGCAAGCTGTTGGATCAGAATGAGGTCGTCATCTACGACGCGTTCTCGCGGGACAGTCTCAGCAACAAGAGCTTCGTAGACCACCCCAATCTCACCGTTGTTAGGGGCGACATCCTCGACGTTGGGCCGTTGCGTGACACAATGGCTGGCGCAACGATGGTCGTGCACTGCGCCGCCATTGCCGGAATCGACACTGTCATCAAGAGCCCGGTCACCACTATGCGGGTCAACATGGTCGGATCCGCGAATGTGTTGGCGAGTGCAGCCGAGCTGACCGACCTGCAGCGTGTGGTCTGTTTCTCCACCAGCGAGGTGTTCGGGCAGCGTGCGTTTCGAGCGTCGGAGTCGGACGCAACGATCACTGGCGCTGTCGGCGAAGCCCGCTGGACCTACGCCGTGTCCAAGCTCGCGGAGGAGCACCTAGCGCAGGCCTACAACCAAGAGACCGGGATGCCTGTTGCCGTTGTTCGTCCATTCAATGTCTATGGGCCGGGTCAGGTCGGTGAGGGCGCATTGCGAAACTTTGTTCAGCGTGCACTGCGTGACGAGGAGATACAGATCCACGGCGACGGTACCCAGATCCGTGCTTGGTGCTACGTCGATGACATGGTTGCCGGCGTGATGTTGGGTCTGACGCATCCGAACGCAGTCGGCGAGTCGTTCAACATCGGAAACGCGAGAGCGGTCACCACTATCTATGGCCTCGCCAGCACGATTGTCAGGGTTCTCGGTTCCAAATCCCGTATCACCTTCGTCAACAAGGACTACGCAGATGTAGAACTCAGGGTTCCGTCCGTGGAGAAGGCACGCGAACTGCTCGGCTTCGAAGCGAAGGTTGATCTCGAGGAAGGGATCGAACGGACAGGGGAGTGGTACAGGAGCCAGATGTGATTAGGCTCTCCCAGCCGCTGATCGACGACTCGGACATCGAGGCCGTCAACAGAGTCCTGCGCACTGGATACTTGGTCCAAGGCACCGAGGTTTCGGCATTCGAAGATTCAGTTCGCTCGGTCGTGGGAACAAGGCACGCTATCGCTGTGTCGAACTGCACCGCAGCGCTTCACCTTTCGCTGGTCGCAGCGGGAATCGGTCCGGGTGATGTCGTTGCAGTGAGCGCCTACTCGTGGCTAAGTACAGCGAACGTGATCGAACTTGTTGGCGCCAAACCCCTGTTTATCGACATCGAGTTTTCTACGTTCAACATGGATGCAACGGCGCTTCGCTTGGCGCTCGAGGGTGCCGCGACCAAGCCCGTGGCAGTCCTCGTTGTCGACGCGTTCGGTGGTATGGCTCCACTAACCGAAATTTCGGCTGTGTGTGACGAGTTCGGAATTCCGATGATCGAAGACGCAGCGTGCGCTATTGGCGCGGCGAGGGATGGCCGTTCAGCCGGAGCCTGGGGTGCTGCAGGCTGTTTCAGCTTTCATCCGCGAAAGGCTGTCACTACCGGCGAAGGCGGTGTCATCACTACTGATGATGATGAACTCGCTGAACGACTGCGGTCCCTTCGTAACCACGGACTTGATCCCAATGCCCCCTCTCCGGATTTCATCATGGCGGGCTACAACCTTCGTATGACTGAGTTTCAGGCCGCCTTGGGGGTTACCCAGATGACCAAGCTGGCTTCTTTGATCGATGGAAGGCGGAGTCAGGCGGCCTTCTACAACTTGCTGCTCGAGTCGTCCGAAATCGCAACACCCGGACCAGTCGGCGAATCCCATGTGTTCCAGTCGTATGTCGTCTCGGTGCCCGGCCTGGCTAGCGGAGGCGTTCAGCAGGTGATCACAGGTCTGAACGACGCTGGAATTCAGGCAACTATCGGCACGTACCACATGCCGCTGACTACTTTCTTCCGCAATACTTATGGATACTCCGAAGGTGATTTTCCGGGAGCAGACCGGGCGATCACCTCGGCTGTGTCGCTGCCACTGCACCATGGTCTGAGTCAATCAGACCAGGAGTTGGTCATATCCACTCTCGAAGCAGTCGTTGACCGCATCAGGAACTGAAATGGACAAGGGTGCCGAGATGGACCAACGTGCAGACTTGACTCCTGTTCCGAACTGGCACCACATCCCAACCAATCCGTACAACCCTCACGCGTGGATAGTTGGGACACCAGAAATAGGTGAGGGTTGCTGGATTGGAGCGTTCACAGTTATTGATGGGAGCGGTGGACTCACGATCGGGCAGGGTTGTGACATCTCTGCAGGAGCTCAGATCTACACGCACTCGACGACCGAACGGGTTATTTCGGAAGGATCAGCGCCGATAGAGCGTCGATCTACGACTATCGGCGACCACGTGCACGTAGGAGCTGGAGCGATCATTCTCATGGGCTCGCGTATCGGACACCACAGCCTGATTGGTGCAGGTACCGTGGTTCGACAGGACACGATTGTGCCGCCTTACAGCGTGGTCGTAGGGGTTCCGGGCAGGATCTACGAGAACAAGGCTCGCCGGACCGAGTTAGACGGCTAGCTGGCTATCCGACTCAGTCCCTAAAACCTCAGACCCCGCTCAGGCCTCTGCGGGCTCGATGACCACGACAACCTGTCCGGCGGTCACCGAGGCGCCGACCTCGACCTTCACTTCCTTGACGGTTCCGGTCACATCTGCAGCGACGTTGTTCTCCATCTTCATAGCCTCGAGCACGACAACAGTGTCGCCCTGGGCTACCGAATCACCTTCGGCGACCTCGACCTTGACGATCGTGCCCTGCATGGGAACAGCGATGGACCCGCTACCGGCTACGGCAGCGCCGCCAGCAGCGCCGCCCTTGCGCTTGGGTCGTGCCTTGGTTCCGCCAACCGGGCCAACCGCACCGATCTGTGATTCGGGAACGAACACCGACACAGAGAACTTCTTGCCGTTGACCTCGACGTCTAGATCCCGCTTGACCTTGGTCTCGGCCTCGGAGGCGTCTCCGCTCGGTGCAACCGAACCGATCCCGGTCAGATCCAGAGTGTCCTCAACCCACTTGGTGGTGTGCTTGAGTGCCTGGAAGTCAGGGTGACGCAGGATCGCTAGATCGGCGGGGATGGTCGTCGCGACTCCCTCGATGACGGTCTCCTCGAGCGCCCGGATGGCACGAGCGATTGCAACATCTCGGTCTCTGCCCCAGACACAGAGCTTGCCGGCGAGGTTGTCGTAGTACTGGCTGATTTCGTCACCGGCCTCGTATCCGCCGTCCCAGCGAACGCCGTATCCAGAGCTTGGCTTCAGCGTGTGGATGGGGCCAGGTGAGGGCAGGAACTTGCCTTCGGCCACGTCCTCGCAGTTGATACGGATCTCGATGGCGTGACCGCGGATCTCCACCTCCTCCTGTGTGAGAGGAAGCGGTTCTCCAGCAGCGACTCGCAACTGGAGTTCGACCAGGTCGAGTTCTGTCACCAGTTCGCTGACAGGGTGCTCAACCTGAAGGCGTGTGTTCATCTCCAGGTAGTAGAAGGACTCGTCCTGATAGAGGAACTCGACCGTTCCCGCATTTTCGTAGTCACAGCCCTTTGCCACCGCAACGGCGGCCTCGCCCATCTCCTTGAGAATGTGCTCCGGGATACCCGCTGCAGGCGCTTCTTCGACGAGCTTCTGGTGGCGACGCTGCGCAGAGCAGTCACGGGTACCCACATAAATGCAGTTTCCATGGCTGTCGGCGATGAGTTGGACCTCGACGTGGCGTGGGCCGGTCAGGTACCTCTCCATGTAGCACTCGTCTCGCCCGAAGTACGACAGTGCCTCGCGCTGGGCTGATTCGAGAGCCGAGACGACGTCGTCTGGCCCGTTGACGACCTTCATCCCACGGCCGCCGCCGCCGTAGGCGGCCTTGATGGCGATCGGGTAACCGAACTGCTCGCCGAATGCCGCAACCTGATCGGGGTTCTCGATGATGTCGGTTGTACCGGGCACACCGTGGACGCCGACCTTCTCGGCAGCGAGTCGAGCAGAGATCTTGTCGCCCATTACATCTATCGCGTCAGGGCCGGGACCGATGAACTTCACGCCCATCTCGGTGATCCGGCGTGCGAAGTCGCTGTTCTCCGAGAAGAAGCCGTAGCCGGGGTGAACGGCCTCGGCGCCGGACCGCTTGATCACATCGAGGATCTTGTCCGCGTCGATGTAGCTCTCAGCCGCGGTCTGACCGCCCAGCGCGTAGGCCTCATCAGCGAGTCGGACATGGAGCGCGTCACGGTCGAGGTCCGAATACACAGCGACGGTGGTGATGCCCATTTCGCGACAGGCTCGGATGACACGGACCGCGATCTCGCCGCGGTTGGCAATTAGAACTTTCGAGAACACCCTTAAACTTTCCCCTGTTGGCCGCGGTCGCGCCAACTTCAACGATGACAGGTCGAGGTTGACGGGTCTGGCGGTGGTTGCGTGGGGCGGGACCCGCACTGTGTCCAGAACTGTACCCGTGATTACACTTCTGGCCCGATGTCAGTGACCTCGCCCAGCCTTGATGGGCCGATCCCCAGCGGTGAAACCGTCGATCCGCCGACGAAGAAGGCTCCGTTCCGGACCGATATCGAGGGACTTCGTGGGATCGCAGTACTCGCAGTCGTGCTCTATCACGCGGGGGTTCCGTATTTCACGGGAGGTTATGTAGGAGTCGACATCTTCTTCGTGATCAGTGGCTTCCTGATCACCGGGCTGCTCGTCGATGAACGTGCCCGTTCGGGGACGGTTCGACTCGGTGCGTTCATCGCGAGGCGGGTCCGTCGACTTCTGCCCGCATCCACAGTCGTATTCGTTGCCACGACGGTGGCTGCAGCGTTTCTGCTCACCCCGCTGCAGGTCAAGGGACTCGGCTCGCAAGCCCGTGCAGTCGCCGTCTTCGGCTCCAATATCTGGTTCTCGATTCACGCAACCGACTACCTGAAACCAGACGTCGTGTCGCCCTATCAGCAGTACTGGTCTCTCGCGGTGGAGGAGCAGTTCTATCTGGTCTGGCCACTCATTGTTTTCGTCGTCTGTATTGGTTGTCGGTCCAAGTTGTTCGTGCAACGGCGGGTGCTCTCGCTGTTGTCGGTTCTCGTGGTTGTGTCCTTCGGGCTCTCGGTGTGGCTGACCCGTGTTCGTCAACCTTCGGCGTTCTTCCTGCTCCATGCCAGGGCCTGGGAACTGGGGGTGGGCGCGCTTCTGGCGGTGGCGATCCGCCTAGGGGCGACTC
>CAUJEC010000109.1 GCA_963169245.1 Actinomycetota bacterium | reverse complement strand
GCATGGCATCGGACGTTACGATCGACATCCACATGGTCATCGAATCGTTCGAAGCGAAGACCGTTGGTGCTCACGTGCTAGCGGGGGAGCCACAGAGGGGTGGACTCCATGGTTGAGATCGAACAGCAGGCTGTCCCTGAGCGCCAGGCGATGTCGGCGGAAGCGGTCTTTCCTGCCGACGAATGGGTGGAGCGACTGTCCATGTCAGGCCCGGTACGTGACGAGGCGATCAGGGCGCTGCACGCGTTGATGATCCGTGCTGCCCGTCATCAGGTGGCACGAATGCCCGAAGCGACATCTCTGGGGTCAGTGGTCCGCGACGAGATCATCAACTCGGCCGCCGATGAGGCGACGATCGCAGTCCTCGGGCGACTCGACAGCTTCGAAGGGCGCAGCAGGTTCACCACATGGGCCTACAAGTTCGGAATTCTTCAGGCCGGCGTGCACGTGCGACGGACCCGCTGGCGAGGACGTGAAGTCCAGTTGCGCCAGATTGTCGAACCGGTCGAGTCACACGTTCGGTCCCCCGAAGCCCATGTCGAGGGTGGGGATGTCGCCAGCGCAGTCAGTCGGGCTATGGCCACCTGCCTCACTCCGCATCAGCACAAGGTGGCGGTAGCCCTACTGGTTGACGAGGTTCCCATCGACGTGCTCTCCGAGCGGCTCGGCACGACACGCAACGCCCTCTACAAGACGCTCCACGACGTGCGAAAGCGCCTCAGGGTGGAACTGATCGCTCAGGGGCACACACTCATGGGCGCGTCAGAGGAGGTAAACAGATGAGTAACGAGAATCCGAACAACGCTGATCCGATCGAGCGTCGAGAGTTCGATCATCGACATGTCGCCCGACTGACCATCGACAGCGACCCCTGGCTTTCATGTGACGACTGTTTCGAACAGGTCGACAGTGTCGTCGAGGGTGTCGTAGCCGAGAACATCCCACTCTCAGCCCCCTTCGGAGTTCATCTGGCAGCCTGTCCTGTCTGTCATGAGGAGGCGGTGTCGCTCGCAGAGTTGATAGCCGAGGACTTCAACCTCTCACCCGAACAGGCAGTCGCTCGGCTCGAGGCGGCTGTCGAGGGCGCAGCGGCCTGAAGCCTGCCTGCCGTTCTTCGGACGTCGGGCCG
Source organism: Actinomycetota bacterium (assembly GCA_963169245.1). Lineage (GTDB taxonomy): Bacteria > Actinomycetota > Acidimicrobiia > Acidimicrobiales > Microtrichaceae > JAGQSZ01. The sequence continues at coordinate 13,431 of CAUJEC010000109.1, read as the reverse complement.
AGGTCCTGTCGCTATCGCTCTCCTCAACACAGTCCGGCCGGAAACGTCTGGTGGATCGTGGTCAACTGCTCCTCAGGAGGTGCTGCGATAGAGGACATGGCGGCGGAGTGGATGACCATCCGCCAGCGCGGGATGATCGAAGTCATCGGTCGGATCGTGGGTCATCCCCAACCGCTCCATCACGTCGATCGACCGTGTGTTCAGAACCGAGGTGAATGAGACGATCTCGGGGAGCCGACGCTTTCCCAGCCCCCATCCGAGCGTCGCTGCCGCAGCCTCGCTCGCGTAGCCATGACCCCAGGACTGTCGCCTCAGTCGCCATCCCGCTTCGACGGGAGGAACATCGTCGTGGGTGAAGGGGGCGTCGAAACCAACGACAAGCAACCCAATCATCCCGATGAACTCGCCCGACTCGGTCTCTTCGACGGCCCACATTCCAAGTCCGTGTTCCTCCCAGTGAGAGCGGAGCCGCTCGACGAGTGACAGCGACTCGACGCGGTCAAGGGCATCGGGGAAGAACTCCATCACCTGAGGGTCGGCGTTGAGTGAAACGAACGGTTCGACGTCGGAGTCCCGCCATCCGCGAAGCTTCAGCCGCCGGGTCGTGACCACTGGAACTGCTGGATTGCTCGTCGGTGGCACGATCTCACCGTAACCCCGGAGCCCAGCACAATGGCCGCCCCCACCCGTCTGAGAGCCGCTTGGGTTCGGGGATCCTGCTGAGGTCATCAAGCGATCAGGAATGATCGACGGCTGATCGCAACTCCTCGAAGGCCTGGGAGAAGTAGTCGACTATCGACTCGTGGTCGGGTACCAGCTGGGCATCGCACGCTATCCCGATCGAGATCGTCCCGTCGTAGCTGTAGATCGTGAAGCTCATCGGCTGGTCACCTGACAGTGGTGCCCAGCCGGTCATCCCCTCCACTCGACACCCTGCCAGATAGACAGGGATCGGTGGTCCGGGAACGTTGGTCAGGATTCCCGTCGTCCGGTTGGCCAACAGGTCTACCGCAGCGGCATAGACCGTACGATTCAATCCGGCGATGGTTTCCTGGATCCGGAAGGCAACAGCGGCCTCGCGACCTCTCTTGATGCGCTGCATCCGCCGGTGGACAATCTGAAGAACCCGAAGCGGGTCTGGCTCGTCGGTGGGCAGCTCTAGTTGAACCAGGGCGAAGCTGTTACCGAGTTCCTCGGGCAGGGTCAGTTCTATCGGCTTCAGATTGACCGGAACCATGAACGTCACCGAAGCGCAGGTGTCGTCGTGTGCTTCGAGATAATGCCGAAGCGCGCCTGCGACACATGCGACCAGTACGTCGTTGATCGTCACGCCCCGCTTCCGGGCGATCGCCTTGACCTCGGGCATCCCCAGGGTCTGGGACCAGGCGACAACCTTGTCCGGCGAAGCACTACCGCTCCAGGCCGCCGAATTGTTTCGGGTTCCGAGGAGCAGTTTGCGCACGATGTCGAGATCTCCGGGTGCCTCGGAGAACACGTCCACGATTGGACCGCTCGATGCAGCAGACTCACCTATCCTTCCCGCAACTCGCCGGACGGCGCTGCTGGTCGAATCCCATGACTCGTTGAACCAACCCTGAAGCGCTCCGATGGGGTTCGTGAGTGCCTCGGTCACCGAAGGTGTGGCTTCCACGATGGATGAGGGGATGTGCCAGGTCAGCTTTGCGGTTTCGCTACCGGTCGTCATCACAAGGCGTGTGGCGCCAGTTGCCTGTTCGCCAATGGACCCAAGCGCGGAGCGAACGCGACCGGCGACCGACACTGATGGGTCAGGGGTGCTGGCCGCGTAGTGCCTGACCGGCGGTGCAAGAATCGCCCCGCCTTCGGGTGTGGCGTCGAAGAGCGACACGGCCAACTGCACCATCCGCATGCCATCGGCCATCGCGTGGTGGGAACGCAACACGATCGCGCTGCCGCCCAGATACCTGTCCACCCACAGGACCCGCCAGAGCGGCCCGTCGTGATCGATCGGTTCTGTACGGTGAGCCGCGACCAGATTCTGAAGCGAACGCGGATCATTTGGGTCATCGAGTTCGACATAGGTGACAAGGTCGTCGATCGAGGTGCTCGAATCCTCCTCCCACCACCACGAACCGTCGGGATCCTGAACGGCACGACTGCGAAAGACGGGGTAGCGATCCCAAAGACGCTCGACCATCACCGCCCTGGCCTTGTCGCGGTCCAAGGGCTCCGCGGTCCAGATCACCGAATCCACGACCATCAGATTGTTGGGCCGGTCCATGACCAGCCACAGGGCGTCCTGCACACCGAGTTGCTTCCGGTTCGCCATTGTCGAGCCTCCACTCCGTGGACCCGAGGCTCGGCCTATGACCGGGCCAACAGTCCTGAACAGTCCGTAGGAAGCTACTTCACGGACAGGGCTCGGCGGCCTGAGAACTGGTTCTGTCGGGTGCCGATTAGCTCCGGCCTGATGCAATGTAGATTTTCCTTCGCCAGTCAATATCGGCTCGACACGACTGACCCAACGGTTGCTCATCCACCAGCAGAACACTATTTGTAGGGACAGATATATGACGTTTGGTGAGCTTGATCGCCTGGGACCCCTCGACGTCGAGTTCCTCCACATTGAGGATGACGTCGGCCACATGCACATCGGCGGCGCATGCGTATTCGACGGGCCCTCACCGTCGTTCGAGGATCTGTGGAGGCTGGTCGAGTCCAAACTGCACCTGATCCCCAGGTATCGCCAACGCGTCAGGACGGTACCCCTTGAACTGGGACGACCGGTGTGGGTGGATGATCCCGGATTCAACCTGAACCAGCATCTCCGTCACACCGAACTCCTTTCACCGGGTGGCGATGTGGAGTTCCGGAGGTTCGTCGGGGAGGTGATGTCACGTCGCCTGGACCGGGACCGGCCACTGTGGGAGGTCTGGCTGGTCAACGGGCTCGAAGCCGACAGGTGGGCACTGGTCTGCAAGGTCCACCACTGCATGGTGGACGGGATCTCTGGGGTCGGACTGCTCACCGTCCTGCTCGACATCACCCCGGAGGTGGATGTAGGGGACCCTGAGCCATGGGAGCCCTCACCAGAACCCAACGCTGCAGCGAAGGTGCTGGGCACCTGGAAGGGGCTCGGGTCAGATATTGCTCGCCAGACTCAAAGCGCTGCTTCGGCTCTCAGTCGTCCGGGTGATGTGGGACACAACATCGTTTCGACGCTGAGAGGTGTGGCCAGGCTGGGTGGAGCGATGAAACCGACCCCGCGACTCACGATCGACGGCAGAATCGGCCCAGACCGGTCATGGGCGCATTCGAGCGCCTCGTTCGATGATGTCCGGGCGATCCGCCAGAAGCTTGGCGGGACCGTCAACGATGTCGTCCTGAGCGCGATAACCGCTGGCTACGCGGAACTGCTCCGCCAGAGGGGGGACGACATCAGCGATGCAGTCGTGCGATCTATGGTACCCGTCTCGACACGGCACCTCGACGACGACGGAGTGCCCAACAACGAGGTCTCGCTCGTTCTGTTTGAACTGCCCGTGAAAGTTACCGATCCCCTCGAGTGCTTCGCGGCGGTGCGGGCCGAAATGGCCGAACTCAAGACGTCGAACATGATCGAAGCGGGTGAAGTCGTAACGACCATCGGAGAGTTGGCTCCACCGATGGCCGTGGGAACGCTTAGCCGGTGGATTGTTCGTGGGATGCACCGTCTGCCCCAGCGGTCGATCAACACCGTCACGACCAACGTCCCGGGTCCGCAGTTCCCGATCTACTGTCTCGGCCGCGAGATGCGCTCGTATCTGCCGTTCGTTCCAGTGACCCACGGTGTCCGGATCTCCACGGCTGTGCTGTCCTACAACGGAAACCTGTTTTTCGGAATCACTGGTGACGCCGAATCGGTACCCGAGGTCGAGGTCATAGCGGAGCGGACCGCAGAGGCGATCAGGCAACTGCGTGAACGGGCGGAACGCTCTTGAACCAACCTGCTCCGTCACGCGCCCTGTGGCGAAGTCCAGCGCTCCATGACGGCTAGCTTCAGTTGATGCAAGCATGTGACTCGAAGAGAACTACCTCACGGCTGATAGTCGCCATGTTGACTGCCGCCGCGCTTGCGCTCGTCGGGTGCACATCGAGCGAGTCCAGCGATGGGGGGACACAGTCGACAGGCTCGTCGACCAGCGCGGAGGCAAACCCCGACTCCGACTCTGACCAGAAGGTCGGTCCGCTCGCCCGTTATGCGGATCACCGAAGTGACGTATATGAGAAGCCCGAGTCGTGGCTGTGCCGGCCCGATGTCGAAGACGTATGTGATACCGAGCTTGATTCAACAGTCATTCAGGCCGACGGCACCATGAGCGTGGAGAAGTGGAAGTCGAATCCGGACGCGCCCATCGACTGTTTCTACGTCTATCCGACGATCTCCCGCGACGTCGCCACCTTCAGCGACATGGTCGCTTCCGGCGATGAGGAGGGCTTCGCCGCTCGCAATCAGGTCGCACGCCTCGGCTCCGAATGCCGAGTGTTTGCGCCCATCTACCGGCAGCGAACCCTCGCCGGGCTGACGACTCTGATGCAGCAGGTCTCTGCTGGCGACGCGAACTCGGCAGCCTCCAAGTTGGAGGGCACGGCCCAGCCGGACCCAACAACCGCACCCGTCGATCCCGATGCTCCCGATGACACCTCTGCACTCAAGGATGTCACCGACGCGTGGAAGACCTATATGGCCCGTGACAACAACAGTCGGGGAGTTGTGCTCATCGGACACTCTCAGGGGGCCGCCCTGCTGACTCAGCTGATCCGCAACGAGATCGACCCCAATTCAGACGTGCGTGAACTACTCGTATCCGCGTACCTGGCCGGCTGGTCGGTCCAGGTCCCCAAGGGAGCGGAGGTCGGTGGCGTGTTCAAGAACGTGTCGCTGTGTCGAAAGAACGACCAAGTCGGATGTGTCGTGACGTGGTCGTCCTACAGGGCCAGTTCGCCCCCGCCCGCGGATGCAATCTTCGGTAGGCCAGGGACCGACGACGAGAACAACCCGACGGTTGCGGGTTGCAACAGCCCGGCGAATCTGGCGGGTGGCCCGGCGCAGAGCCATTCCTACTTCACCGCTGAAGGTGCCTCGATCCTCGGTTCTCTCGGAGTGGGGGAGGGCAACGACTGGAAGTGGGTCGACCCCTCGAAGGGCACCGTCGATACCCGCTATGTCAGCACCCCGGGACTGACGAGCGTTGAATGTGCGACGGCGAATGACTTCAACTACCTCGCCGTGACCATCAACGCCGATCCGTCCGACCCGCGTGCCGATGACATCGGTGGAGAGCTGACTCCTCAGTGGGGCTTCCATCTCCAAGACATCAACCTTGTGATGGGTGACATCGTGACGCTGGTCGGTTCGCAGTCCAAGGCCTGGCGCGGCTGAGGTCACCAGCGGATCGATCTGACTTGGTTCGGTGCTGCAGGAGACCGGCGCTGCCGAGGCTCGCGCTGCAGGAGACCGGCGCTGCTGAGGCTCGACTTCGTCCGCTCCGATCGGCGGTTTCTGTTACTCAATGGTAACTTGCGTCCCCATGAGTGACGTCTCTGAAATCCTCGCAGCTATCCAGGCCGATGCATCCGGTGACGAGATCGCAAACCTGGCCATCCCCGAGACCTACAGGGCAGCCCATGTGCTGCGCTCTGAATCGGCCATGTGGGAAGGCGTGGATTCCTGGGACAAGGACCCACGCAAGACACTCCATGTTGGCGACGTGCCGATGCCCGAACTCGCACCAGACGAGGTTGTCGTCGCGGTGATGGCCAGTTCCATCAACTTCAACACGGTTTGGACCTCGATCTTCGAGCCGCTGCCCACCTTCGGGTTCCTCGACCGCCTCGGCCGAGAATCGGTTTGGGGTGCCCGTCACGCGCAGGACTTCCACGTCGTCGGATCCGACGCCTCCGGCGTGGTGCTGCGTGTCGGTTCTGCTGTTCGCAACTGGAAGCCGGGAGACCGGATCACCGCGCATTGCAACCACGTCGACGACCAGGATCCTTCGGCTCACAACGACTCGATGCTCGCCGCCAACCAGCGGATCTGGGGTTTCGAGACCAACTACGGCGGCCTCGCCGATCTGGCGGTCATGAAGGCCAACCAGCTCATGCCCAAGCCTGAGCATCTGAGCTGGGAAGAAGCCGCCGTCAACGCGCTGTGCGCGTCGACCAGCTACCGCATGCTCGTCGGCCAGCACGGCGCTTCGATGAAGCAGGGCGACAATGTCTTCATCTGGGGTGCCACCGGTGGCATCGGTGCCTACGCAACCCAACTCGTGCTCAATGGTGGAGGTACGCCCATCGGCGTCGTCTCTTCACCCGAGCGGGTCAAGCTGCTCAACGCCATGGGCTGTGATGCTGTCATCGACCGTAAGGCGGAGAACTACCAGTTCTGGTCGGACGAACACACCCAGGACGAGAGCGAATGGCGTCGTCTGGGCAAGAAGGTGCGGTCCCTCGTCGGCGAGGATCCCGACATCGTCTTCGAGCACCCGGGTCGTTCGACCATGGGCGCGTCGGTGTTCATCACCAAGCGTGCCGGCACCGTCGTCACATGCGCTGCGACATCCGGTTACATGATCGAATACGACAACCGTCACCTGTGGATGAAGCTGAAGAAGATCGTGTCCTCGCACTTCGCCAACTATCAGGAGGCGTGGAACATGAACAAGCTCATCTCACAGGGCAGGATCCAGCCCGTGATGAGCGAGGTCTTCACCCTCGACCAGGTCGGCGAAGCTGCCCTGAAGGTCCACCACAACGAGGCCGAAGGCAAGCTCGGTGTGCTCTGTTTGGCGCCGGAGGCAGGCCAGGGCATCACCGATCCCGCCAAGCGTGAGGCGATCGGCGAGGACAAGATCACCCTGTTCCAGCGTTACGCCCGCGGCGAACTCTGAGCCTGACAGACGACCTGAGCTGAGAACCGAGGAGCACATCGTGTCTGAGAACGAATCAACATCTGGAATTCTGACCGAGATCGATCACGTGGCAATCGCTGTGCGGGATCTCGACGCAGCAATCGACTACTACAACAAGGCGTTCGGGGCGACCGTCGCTCACCGCGAGGTGGTCGAATCCGACGGAGTCGAGGAAGCGCTGGTCAAGGTTGCCGACAGCTACATTCAGCTGACAGCGGCCACACGACCGGACTCGCCGATCGCAAAGGCCATCGAAAAGCGCGGCGAGGGTCTGCACCACATCGGCTACCGGGTCGATGACTGCCAGGCGGCGCTCGATGCGATGATCGCGGCTGGCGCAACTCCCATCGACAAGGCCCCCCGCCCTGGCTCCCGAGGAACCACGGTGGCGTTCATCCATCCCAAGGGTTCTTTCGGAACCCTCATCGAACTCGTCCAGGAGTAGCCGAGCGGCCTCAGACGTCTGCAGGGATCAACGCGTCCCGCAGGCGTCCGCCTTCGAGGCGCAGCACCCGGTCACAGTGGGCCAACTGCTCCGGCGCATGGGTGACTATCACCGTCGCCGCTCCACTCTCGCGTCCCGATTCGGCCAGTAGCGCCATGATCTCACGACCACGCGACGCATCCAGCGACGCCGTCGGCTCATCGGCGAGCACCAGAGATGGCCGATTCATGAGTGCACGAGCCAACGCCACCCGCTGACGTTCGCCACCCGAGAGTCGTCCCGGCCGTTGAGATGCCCGATGCGACATCCCAACTCGTTCCAGCAGGTCAGCAGCGCGTGCCCTGGCATCAGCATTGAGTGAACCGTCGAGGTGGGCAACCAGTTCGAGCTGCTCCATGGCAGTGAGCGATGGGAACAGATTGGCTGACTGGAACACCAGCCCGATCTCGGCGTGACGGAGCCGGGCGATCTCCTTGTTGCTGAGCGAACCATCGTTGACGGCCTGCCCGTTGATTGCGACAGACCCGGTTGTGGGCGCACGCAACAGCCCTGTTGTGGCGACCAGAGTCGACTTGCCCGAACCGGACTCGCCGACGATGGCCACGACCTCGCCGGCGTCGACTCTGAGATCCAGTTCGTGAAGTATGTCGAGAGTGGCTTCGCCGTCGGCGACGGTGACTCCGATGTTCGAGAGTTCGAGGTTCATGGATGGTCCTTTGCGTTCGTGATCGTTGGTCGGATGGTCTGGGTGTCGGATGGTCTGGGTGCTCAGACCGAGTCCCGCAGTGCGGTGTCGGGTGGGATCGAGGTGATCCGTCGCAGGGCGACGAGGCTCCCGACCATTCCTGCTGCAATCAACAGCAGTGCTGAACTGCCGACCGACGACAAGGTCATGCGGAACGGCGCCGAACCGCTCACGATCACCCCCGCACCTGATGCGAGCAGTACTCCGATCCCCGTCGCGATGACCAGGATGATTGCGAGTTGGCCCAGCGCATCCCTCACTACGTAGCCATTGGTCGCCCCAAGCGCCTTCAGGAGCCCGATCTGCCCGGTGCGCTGGATCGTCCAGACGGTGAAGAACGCCCCCACCACGAGCGAGGCGATGACGATGAGGAATCCGCGAATGAGCGACATTGTCGACGTCTCGGCCTTGAACCCGGGCGAGCCGATATAGGACTCCGACTTGGTCAAGACCTGTGTGCCCGATTCCTTGGCGAGCGAATCTAGGTCGTGATTCTGGCGGTCGCGGATGGCCACCGCCGAGAACCGTCCCTTTGAGTTGGGGCCATAGACCAGGTTCTGCCACGTCTCGAGTGAGGTGAACGCTATGTCCGCGTGACCGTAGGTTCCGCCGTAGGTGAAGCCGAGCACCGGAAGTTCGACATCGGGTCCGACGACGGTCAGCGTATCGCCCACCTCGATTCCCAGTTCGGCCATCTCGCTGCTGAGCACAATGCCCGGTTTGCCGGCAAGTGCATCCCGAGCCCGCTGATCGTGAGCGAGGAAGCTCTGAGGGTCGGTCCCGAACAATGAGACGTCCAGGGTCTTGCCCTGGTCAGTTCGTACATTGAAGAACGACACCCCGAGTGGGGACGCATCGTTGCCCAGAGCATCACGCCATGGCTTCAGGTTCGTCTCATTGAGCATCGATCGACTGAAGTTGGCATCTGAGCCCGGCTGGAAGGCCAGGTGAGTCAGGGGAAGTTTGCGCAATCCCGAGATTCCGTCGTCCACCAGTCCGTTGGCCAGACCCGACAGCGCAGCCGATAGGAACGCAACCAGAACGATGACGCCCCCGACGAGGGCGAATCGGCCCTTGGCTGTTCGTAGGTCTCGCAGAGCGAGGAACATGTGGTCTCCTTCTGAAGTCTGATGTCCTAATCGTGAACCTGTTGCGTCCTGCTCGCATCGTCCCGTGGGTTGGTCGCGAATCATCCAAAAGTCGTAGGCGCCGGGCGCTTTCGGAGGATCCCGGGTCCCTAGACTCAGATCCGATGGAGCAGAGTCGACCTGATGCGGAGCAGAGTCGACCCGTAGAACAGAGTCGACCTGATGTGGCGCCGGCTCGGCCGGGGTCGCCGACTCAGTCAGGGTCGCTCCAGTCCGGCCCCATCCGAGCCGTCGAGCTTCTCCGATTGATACAACATGGGCTCTTCGCATCTGTTGTTCTCGTAGCGTTTGTCAAGGGTCTGCAGGGGTCCAACGCTGTTGCCACCTCCGCTGCGTCGGCCGCTCTCGTCTTGTGGTATCTCACTGGTCTGCGCCTGGAACGAACTCGTCGAACCGTGCCAATCGCAGCGGCGTGGCTAGCAGTTCTCACCGCCCTCTGCATAGGAGCGATCTTCGTGTCAGCGGACTTCGCGTGGGTGAGCTTTGCTGTTTTCGTTCTCTTTGCAAGTGTCCTCCCGTCGCGGGTCGCGTATGGGGCGATCGTTGTTCTGGCGGTCTGTGTCGGGGCCGTTCTCGCTTGGCACTGGCCGACTGATCGGCATTGGGCTGCACAGTTCGTCGGCCCTCTGATGGGAGCCGCCGCGGCCGCTGGCCTTGTGTCGGTCTACCGGATGGCAGCAAGAGAAAGTCGCGAACGTCAGGTGCTCATCGATGAGCTACTCCGAACCCAGGACGACCTTGCCCGAGCTCATCTTGACGCAGGTGCTCGTCGCGAACGTGAGCGGGTCGCAGCCGAGATTCACGACACCCTCGCCCAGAGCTTTGCGTCGACGATGTTCCTCGGACGTCAGGCCCTGCGGGAGTTGGACTCCGAAGATTCCGCGAGTGCCCGTCAGACCCTTGGTGAGATCGTACGCACCGGGTCGCTGGGTCTTGAGGACGCCAGACGCCTGGTACGAGGGCTACCTCCACATGAACTGAACGACAACGGACTCGCTGACGCGCTCGGTGTGCTGGTGGTCGATGACTCCGAGAGCGTTCAACTTCGTGTCGATGGCGAACCCAGAGCCCTGCCCCAGCCGATCGAGACAGCACTGCTCCGCGTCGCTCAGGAGGCACTTTCGAACGCAAGGGAACACAGTTGCGCCGACCGTATCGTCATCACACTCACCTATGGTGCTGACGAGGTTGGTCTCGACGTGGTCGACGATGGTCGGGGATTCGCCATCACTGCGTCCAAGCCGGGTCGTGACGGCAGTCGCGGATTTGGGACCACAGTGATGGCGAAGCGGATCGGTGACATCGGGGGAACCTTCACGATCGAGTCGTCACAAGGCGCAGGGACGGCAGTCAGTGCGATCGTGCCTCTGGATGACTCGTCCGAGGCGGACACATGACCGTTGTTCGTGTGGCGATTCTTGATGACCACCCGATAGTCAGAGCGGGATTGCGAGCGGCTCTCGAGCCAGTCGTGGGCATCGAGGTCGTGGGCGATGCGTCGACCGTGGAGCAGATTCTGCACGTGGTCGACGCTGAATCTCCCGATGTGGTTCTAGTCGACCTTCACCTCGGCGGTGATCAGAGCGGGCACGATGCAATCGCCGCAATTGTGGAGCGTTCGCCTGAGTCTCGCATGGTGGTTGTGACGGCCTTTGACAATGAGCGGGATGTTCGATCGGCATTGTCGGCTGGTGCCACCGGATATGTGCTCAAGGATGCTCCGGAATCCGAACTCATTGCAGCTGTATTCGGCGCTGCTCAGGGTCAACGGCCCTTGTCGCCGCTCGTGGCGAACCGCCTCGCCTTCAGCACCACTGCGGACCCCCAGGCCCTGACCGAACGAGAACTGGAAGTTCTGGAGGCGGTTGCTGAGGGGAAGGACAACACCTCGATCGCGCGGGCGTTGTTCATCAGCCAGGCAACAGTGAAGTCGCACCTGAGTCACGCCTTCACGAAGCTGGACGTCTCGACTCGGACGGGGGCAGTCGCCGAAGCCCGACGTCGAGGCCTGATCCGCTGAGCCGAGTAGGCATGTCCGTTTGACCGGCGATGTATTGACTGGCGATCTGTTGACTGGCGATCTGTTCCGGAGTCGTGGGCCCCTGCTTAGGCTGGTCGGCTCGCTGCCCGATCAGCCTAAGTCGGGGGTGTGACATTTTCGCTCGGGGCCCTGGCGCCAGGGCGGTGACGCGCCCGTGGGCGCGCGGGGAGGTGGGGTGACGCGCCCATGGGCGCGCGCGGGGTTTGATGCGGTGGGCGTGGCAGAGCGTGGAGTGCTGGGCCGGGGACGCGCCCGTGGGCGCGCGGGTGGAGGTGCATAGCGCTGGTGATACAGCACTGGGGTGATGTGCCCCGACTCGTCAGACCGGCGCCTGAACCTCCAGCCGGGGTGACCGCACCGGCGGTTGCGAGTCCCAGAGCTGGGCCAGAAGGTCATCGCGCAGCCCACGTAGAGAGGGGTCATCGAATCGATTCTCACGCTGAAGGGGATCGTCGGTGAGCGAGTACAACTCACCGTCGGACTCCTCATGAACCGTCCCGGGCAGGTACGCCGTACACACCCAGCCGTCACGGGTGATGGTGCGCAGGTGGACATCGACACCAAAGAGTTCGCTGTCCCAACTCGTGAGTTGCTGCTCCACACCTTGTCGAGCAGCGTCCTGGTCATTGACGGGCAGGCTCTGACCCTGGGTCCATTCAGGTGCTGGGAGCCCGGCGATGTCGCAGAAGGTAGGTGCCAGGTCGATCAGGCCGACCGGTGCAGTGACGACCGCCGGTTCAACAGCCCGTGACGGTGCAGGTCGCCATATGAGAGGAAGCCGCATCAAGGCGTCGACGTGATATGGACCCTTGAACAGCAGACCGTGGTCGCCCTGGAACTCACCATGATCGGTTGTGAACACGACATCGAGATCATCGTCCCAGCCCCGCTCCGCGAGACGACCCACGATCCGTCCGATCGCCTCGTCGACGAGCTCGCACTCGATCGCGTTGAGTGCGTTCACCTCTCGCACCTGGTCCGCTGTCAGAGTCGCAGGAATCCATGACGTCGGTGCCTCATAGTTGGAGACCAGCCGACCGTCGTACCACAAGCGCCAATGCCGAGGCTTGGCATCGAGAAGTCGTTCGCGCTCGGCCGCGGAGTCGGGATAGCCGGCGGGCAATGGGACATCTCGCCAGTTGACCCGGTGAAGTTCGGACTCGGGCGGATCCCATGGGTGATGAGGGTCAGGGAAGCTGACCCAGCAGAAGAAGTCATCGTCATTGGAGAGCCCATCGAGCCAACTCAACGCCCGGTCGGCGACCCAGTCGGTGTGATAGATGCCCCGTGGAATCGGGTTGTGCTTGGTTTGCGGCGCGCCCGTGTCGCCAAATCCGTCCGAGTTCACCTCGAGGTTTGAGTCCAGAACCGAGTAGTAGCTGCCAATATGTTCGGGGTGGTTCTCCCTCATCCACTGGGAGTAATGGAGCCAACCCGCGGCTCCGTGCTGGGAGAACTCCATGTGCTCAAAACCTCGGTGTGGTCCCTCGCCGCCCCCATATTGCCTGTCCATCACCGTCGGCACTCCCATGCCCGCAAGCCGATTCTCGGCCCAGCGACCCAGCGGATCGAGGAACGGTTCGAAATGCGGTTTACCGAAAATCGAGGTGCGGAATCCGGCATTGTGCAGAACAGCGGCCACCGATGGAGCATCGACGGGCAGTGGGACACCATTCATCCAGACGCCATGGGTGGCCGGATGCTGTCCGGTGATGATCGTCGAGCGAGAGGGCATGCAGACGACAGACTGGGGGACCGCTCGCTCGTAGCGGATACCGTTTGCAGCCAGTCCGTCGAGAACCGGGGTCCGGCCAACGGTTCCACCGTTGCAACCCAGAGTGTCATGGCGCTGCTGATCAGTTGTGATGAGAAGTATGCGTCTGGCCATCGTCGTTCAGTCCTCGTTCCTGGCCGTTGAATTGCGGTCGAGAATCGCCTCTATGTTCTCGAGCCCCTCGCCGGCGGCTCCGCCGAGGATCAGCGCCATCACATCCGGTTCGGCATCGGTTCCGTAGATGGCCAGACACGACGAGTCATCCACCGCAATGACGTCCACTGTCGCCAGATGGTGGCGCAGGACTCCGCCGGCGATCCGATACTGAAGCCGCCGCAGTAGCGGGTCG
>CAUJEC010000108.1 GCA_963169245.1 Actinomycetota bacterium | reverse complement strand
TTTCGTACAGCGCCTCGTGAGCACGCTGGAGAACGCGGGGGTCTCACCGGAACAGATCGAACTCGAACTGACCGAGTCCCTGCTCATGCGTGACATGGACGCGACCGCGACACGCCTGAGAACGCTTGACGAGCTGGGTTTCTATGTCGCCCTCGACGACTTCGGCACCGGGTACTCGTCTCTGTCCTATCTACATTCTCTGCCTCTGCACACCCTCAAGGTCGACAGGCGTTTCGTCCACGATCTCGGGAACGGACGTTCAGAGACAATCACCAAGGCGATCCTGTCCTTGGCCCAGGGCTTGGGAATCGACACGGTGGCCGAGGGTGTCGAGACCGATGTTCAGCGCGACTTCCTCATTAGGGAAGGCTGCGACATGGTCCAGGGATTCTTCTATTCGCCTCCGATGCCCAAAGCGACCTTCGAACGGTTCCTCGCCCGCCAGCGTCAATAGCCATCGGGGCCCCACACGACGCCTGAGTCCCGTGGCGCCGGAGTCAGTGGCGCTCAGCCTCAGGCGTGACCCTCAGAGCCGTCGGCCTCGTGGGCACCCTGGTCGACCACCTGATGTGAACCGGTCCACTCGACCGAGGGGAGCCTCACCACGAAGAGCGCTCCGTCGGGATCGTTCTGGTGGGCCGAGATCTCGCCGTTGTGTTGTTCGACGATCCGCTTGGAGAGAGCGAGCCCCAATCCGGTACCACCCATGTCGCGCTCACGGCCCTCCTCGAGCCGGGCGAATCGTTTGAAGATCGTGTCGCGATGGGCCGGTGGGATACCTGGCCCGTCATCCGCGACCGTAAGCGTGACCCAGGGGCCCTGATCAACGACAGTCACCGTGATCTTCGATGATGCATATCGTGCTGCGTTGTCGAGCAGGTTCCTGATGACGCTCGTCAGCTCATCAGGGTTGCCCCACACCCGTCCTCCCGAGACCCCGGACAGGTCCAATCTGATGCCCGTCAGCCGTTTGGTCTGTGCCATCACCAACTCATCGAGATCGATCTCAGAACGCGGGCCCCTTCGTCCCTCTTCGAGTCGGGCCATGGCCAGGAGGTTGCCGACGAGATGCTCAAGACGGTCGTCCTCGGCGAGCACGATCTTCGCCACCTCTGGCCAGTCGACATCATCGGGGTAGCGCAGGGCTGTCTCCAACTGGGCGCGAATCGACGCGACAGGGGATCTCAGTTCGTGACTCGCGTCCGAGACGAACTGGCGTTGAGCAATGGATGCCTTCTGGAGTCTGTCGAGCATCTCATTCATTGTCCGAGCGAGTTGGGCGATCTCGTCGGCGGTTGGCGGCACCGGGACACGAGCATCCAAGTTGGTTGCGCTGAGTTCTCTGACGCGACGGGTCATCGCTCCGACGGGAGCCAGTGCCCGCCCCGTGATGAACCACGTCATGATCCCCGCAGCAAACGCGAGCAATGGCAGCGCCAGAACCAGCGCGGCACGAAGGGCTCCGACGGATCGCTCTATCTCGACGGTTGGAGTCACGGCATGAAGGGTGAGAACCCCCTCGACGGTGTAGACCTTTCGGGTCACGTCCACCGCCTCGGCCTGGATCTTCGGTGGTGGCCCCTTCCGGCCGAAGAGTCCCACGCGGCCCTGACTGTCCACATCGAAGTTCAGGTCCGTCAGGCCACGCCCCTCCAAGTAGAAGTAGGTATTGGAGAGCACCTCACGAGTGTCCGCTGAAATACCGAGAAGTGAGTTGAGGACCTCCTCGCGAGCCTCCAGGTCGATGACCGGGGCGAAGAGTTCTCGTGGGACCTGACCCTTGGCAAGTTGATCGGCAAGGTAGGTCACGGTCTGTTCGCTACGGTTCCGCAGGTCGTTGGTGAGTGTGATCTTCACCCACTTGACCAACAGGGTGCCGCCGGCGAGGAGTGATACGCCCACAATGAGAAAGACCGTGAGGGCAAGACGAAAACGTACGGACCCGAAGATCCGCACGCGTATCGACAGTCTCTCTGACTCTGGCCTCTCTGACTCTGGCGCTTCCTTGGTCATCTACTTCTTCACAACCACTCTGTTGCCAGGCCTGCTGTCACCCCAAGCTCGCTGACTCGGGGGTCAGCCGCTTGGCTCTCTACCCATAAACACCGATCCACGAAGCGATCAGGATGCGGCCGGGTCCGCTTTGATCCGGTATCCGACACCGCGGACCGTCTCGATATCGGCTCGGTCGAAGGGTCGGTCGATCTTACGGCGCAGGTAGCCGACGTAGACCTCGACGACGTTCGGATCGCCTTCGAAGTCGGTGCCCCAGACACGGTCGAGCAGGTCGCTCTTTGCCACGACCTGACCGGGCTTACGCATAAGAGCTTCGAGCAGTTCGTACTCCCGGGTGGTCAACGAGACGGTCTGGCCGGCTCTGGCACAGGTCCTGGCCAGTGGATCGAGCATCAGGTCACCGATGATGAGCGGCTGAGCCTTGCCATCCACCGAGCGGCGCAGCAGCGCCCTGACACGAGCGACGAGCACAACAAAGGAGAACGGCTTGGAGAGGAAGTCGTCAGCTCCAGTGTCGAGCGCCTCGGCCTCATCGTACTCGCCGGACTTGGCGGTGAGCATGAGAATGGGTGTGCCGACTCCCTCACCACGTAGCGTTCGACAGACGCGGTACCCGTTGAGCCCAGGCAACATGATGTCGAGGATCACCAGATCGATATCGGTTCCTCGGGCCTTCTCAAGCCCGGTGAGACCGTCGTAGGCGACCTCCACGATGAAGCCCTCGGCACGAAGCCCCCGGGCGATGCCGTCAGCGAGTGCCGCCTCGTCCTCGACGACGAGGATCCGCGACCCTGCGCCCTCGCCGAGCGAGTTCGAATCTGCGGCTGGTGTGTTCATGAGGGTCCCCTTCTCGGCGTTTCCTGCAGGAACCATTCTCTCAGGATCTGGGGTTCACTGGGGCCGATATTGGCCTCGGATCGCCCGGCTTTGGGAGTTCACTCAGGTCTGCTCACGTTTTTGCGCTCGTTTCTCAGGTTTGCTTCAGGGTTGACGACACCCAAGTGCTGCGAAGCGGTCCCGTCAGTCGTAGGAAGCCTCGACCCACCACTGCCCTGCCTCGAGCGTTAAGAGATGAGCGGAGAGTCTGCTCGGGTGCCCTTCAGCGTCCTCACCTGCGCCATCGGGACTTGCGCCAGCGGGTCGGATCAGAACCTGAAGACGCGCCTTGCGCCTGTGCCGTGCCGGATCCCACCATCTCTCCTCGATACACCACGGCCCCGCCCACGCCTGAACCATTCTCATGGGTGCACCCGATATCGACACATACGCAGGAGCGGCGCTGATGACTCCCCTGCCACTGACCTGAACCACCTTTCCTGACTCATCCATAACCTCTGCCGGCACTGGTTCTGGCCACACCCTCGATGGCGATGGAGCGGGTATGGACCCCGGCCATGGTCCAGCCAGCTGCCCTCCGCCCTCTGGAGAATCACCTCGCCCCCGCCTCTTCCGCTCTCCCCCTCGATCGTCTCCATGCCCCGTACCCTCCGACGCCAGGAGAAGCTCCTCCGGGTCGATGTTCACCAGCCGATATGCATCACGAGGCGACCTGCCGCCGTGAGGACGCGGGACCCTGACCGAGTCGATGCCGAAGAGCCCCTGTATACGGGCCATACCATTGACGACCATCCTGTCGCGTCGGTCGAAGCCTCCCCAGAACCCGAGTTGCTCCCCTGTATGGACGCGTAGATCCTCGGGTTGGATCATCAGGAATGACACACCGCCATGGTGCAACCCACGGCTTCTGCCTGTGGAGAGCCATCCTTCGAGTTGCCAACGCAGCCGTTGGGTGATCGCTGCTGTCGAGAAGTTCCGGTCCGTGCGCCAGACCCTCTCGATACGATCGCCGCGCTCGGTCTCGATGGCTATGAGCACCTTGTCTGCCACCAGCCCCCGGGAGGAGATCCCTCCGACCAGGTCGTCTGCCATTGCCTTTGCGATGAATGCAACTTGGTCGACCCTCTCCAATGGGGGTTCCACCGTGCGTGTCGATCGTGGGGGCGACTGGTTCTCCGAGAGTCGAAGGAGAACCCGATCATCCCCGTTGGCCATCCGGTGAGCATCGAGTGCATCGACACCGAATCTGGCTTGGACGTCCTCTGCGGCAAGGTCGGCGAACGCTCCGATGGTCTTAATGCCGAGTCGGCGCAGCAGCCCAGCGGTCTCCTCGCCCATCACGGCACTGAGATGGGCGATGGGTAAGGGCGATAGGAACTCCCGAGTGCCCCCTCTGGCGACGATGAGTGGACCCACCCCGTCCTGGCCCGCTTCGTCCTGACCCGTCCCACCCCGACTCGCATCCTTCGGACCTAATGACTTCGGACCTGACGCCTTCTGATCCCTGATCGATTCGCGAGCGGCTATCACAGCGACACGAGGCCCATCGGCGATGGCCAGACCCACGACTGGACTGTGTTCGGATCGGTCTTCGAACAGTTCGACCAGACGTGACCAGATGAGCCCGACAAGGGCCTCTTCACCGCCGTGGTACCTAGCAGGGCCGATCGTCGGAAACAGACAACAGCCTGCCTCGACCACCTCGACCCTGGGCACATATTCATCAACGATCCCCAGCACCGTCTCGAATGACCGTGCCGACTCGTCGGGATCGTGGGTCCGAAGCAGGACCGATGGGCACACTGCCTGAGCGTCTCGACGCTTCATTCCCACACGGACCCCTGCTGCTGTGGCCGCTGGGTTCAATGACCGAACCCTGTTCACCTCGACCACCACCAGAGGCTGTCTGGAGTCCTTCCCCATGACATAGGAATCCCACTGATCGATGGCTATGCAGAGAGACCGCACGCCAACATGGAATTCCCCTCTTGGGGTTCTCATACCCACAATGACCTCAGCCACGCTCGTCGCACGGGCACGGTGCCCCACAGCGTCCCGCACATGTGAGCGCTCAGCCCACCTCAGGCAGGCGGATCTCGGTGGAACGACGCATCGCCATCCCCCTTCGTCCGCTGATCCCGACCCGAATCCGATGCTGTCGCAGACGTCCCTCACCGCGACCCAGACCACCCCATGAAACATCCTCGACGTCCAGCACGGCGTCGGTCGCCTCGGGCCAGAAGGCCATGTCATCGACCTCGAAACCCCTCGAGCACAGGCGATCCAGGCGATCACCGAGGATCACCATCACACATCCCCTCTCACGCGCACGGGCGGCCAGCCGCCGAGCAGATGAGGCCGAGACACCTCGCGGTGAGTCACACAGAACCATATCGAAGACGTCCACCATGACCGCTGCCGCAGTCGAGATGTCATCCTCGGGCACCTCGACGGAGACGACACGGCGAAGATCCGCCCCCATCTCCTGAGCCGTGGCCCAACCAAGCGACCCAGTGTTCGATAATCCTCTGCTTGATAATCCTCTGCCAGATGACCCCGCGCTTGATGGCCCGGTGCTCGCAGAGCCCACGTTGAGACACCCCACCCACAGGCCGCCTCTAGTCACACCGGCACATAGGGCCAGCGCAAGGGACGTCGCACCCGACTCCCCCCTGACCACGACGCTGGTGCCACGCCTCAGCCCTCCCTCGAAGATCGTCTCCATACACTCAGGAACTGGAAGGACTCGTTCGTGGGCTCCCGATACCGGTTCGACCTTGCCCATGAGAGCTCGGAGATCTGTGACCTTGGCCATCCGATCTGCGGCCTGTATCTGCTCTATGGCCTGTATCTGCTCGCCATCGGCCCCGACGGGACCCGCGAGCCGAGCGTCTGGCGATCGGCCCGCCTTGGACAGGCCACCCTCAATCGAGACAAGAGTGATAGGTGCGTCTGGTACCGCTTCCATTCCTCCAGTATCGAACATGCGTTCGATACTGGCAAGAGGTCGCCTCAGAAACTCAGACTCAGGAACTCAGACCCGGCAGTTCGGCGCCTAGAGACTCGAACCACGGGCTCAGAACTGTGGGCTCAGCTCTCCACGTATCCGAAATCAGCAGGGGTTGGGACCCTCACACCTGGGGTGTAGTAGGTGTAGAGAGACTCGATCACTTCCTTCATCCCCTGGCTGGTCGCACCCTTGGAGAGGTTGACCGTGATCACATTCGCCATCATGGTGATGCTGTCGATTCCACCCACCTCAAAGAGGCGCCGTGCCAACTCATCGGCCGGACGCCTGCCCTCGACGGGTTCGCTCGGGAGATAGCGAGCGTGTTCGGTACCGGTGAGAACACGATTGGTCTCGAACCTGACTACCCCGGGGGTGCTGGATGGCTTCTCGATGACTGTGACGGGCTGACCCATATAGCGAGCCTATCCGCCGGACACCACCGGGCACCCATCCCAGATCTCACCGCCTTCGATCCACAACTCCAGGCGCAGTTCACGCAGGGCGCGACAGGGCACAAAAAGTAAGAAGCGGGCCCGCTCGGCCCGCTTCTTAAAAAGTTAGGAGGGTCACCCCAACATCGGACCCCATCAACTCCGATGGTAGGAAGACCCTCGATCCATTACATCCGTGGGAGAGGAAGGGTGGATGGGAGGATGCAATGGAACGTGGCCGGAGCCACCTATCCATCATGCTCCAATTTCGTTCTCGGCGCCACCATTTACGCCGCCTTTTGCATCATTGGCTGAAGCCTCTCCCAGCCGACCCAACCGCCTGTCTCCCGACGGTGTATGCGAGCAGAATCGATATGGCACCGAGCACCGTATGAACCACTACGAAGCCGATCGGGTGATTATCAATGATTGCGATATCAATAATCTTGTAGATCCATACCCCAATGGTCAGTCCACAAAGCCCCATGAGTCCATACTCGACCCACAGACGCTTGCTGACAGAAGTTTCACGACTCACCCAGAGCGCCACCAGCAGCGCCAACGCTGGGATCCAGAACAGCCCAGAAAGTGCTAGTGCCCCGAGCAGAGCCCCACCATCCAGCAGCGGATCCGAGACAATGTTTCGCAAACGCACAACTCCCCAGACAAACACCGTCCATACAAGAAAAACCGTCTGCACTGTCCGTGCTCTGGAGATCACAAAAATCAGCTCGCAATCCGATGTTCGAGTGTTTTGCGGTCATGCAAATCATCACTGACACGAAGGGATGCGACTTCGTCAATGACCCCTATTCCGCTTGCCGAGATGGAACGCACATCGATCGCCTCGACCCAATCCGGAAGGAATCCCTGGGCGCCAAAGGCGAGTACCTCGCCCGGGAGCGCGGCCTCGCAGAGCCTGGATGCGTGGTTGGCAGCAGGCCCGATGTAATCGTCGCCCTCGAATAGGAGAACCTGTCCACCAGCTATGCCAGCATGAACATCGAAGTCCTCGGACTCGAAACGCATATTCAGCTCACACACCGCGGCAATCAATGGACCGGGCTCGACGCCGATGAGCATCACCCCATCCCCCAGCCACTTGAGCACCCTCACACCCCTCCGTCCGGTAACGCTTCGCACCGAAGCGCGAAAGCGGCTCAGGACATCGAGCGCCGCATGGGTCCCATTCCTTTCCGTGAACGAAGTGAATCCGCACACGTCCACGAAGGCGAACCATCTCTCCAGAGTCTGGGAGATATCGACCCACTCGGGAAGGGGTGGCTCCATTCCGGTACCAGTGGGCACATGTGGAGCACTGGGCGCACCGAATCTGACGCCCCGCGTTCGGTTCTCGCTCACTGAGGAGGCCTTTCCGTCATGCCCGAAAGGGCGTGGACCACACATCCAGAGTGCCACAATCGAACAACACTTGAAAGCATGGCGCTTGCAAAAGTTGGCACTCTCTCAGCGGTCAGCATACTCCCCGTTAGTGAGGGTGAACCCAGGGAGCAGGTCGGGCCTCGACCCGGCCTAACCGAATCCAAGGGTGAGTTGCTGTTCACGCTCGTAGCGCGAACCTAGCCATGGGATATCGTCCATGAACGCCCAGCTTCTCCTATGCAACGAAGTCGGGCCATACCCCTTGAGAGCGAGCTTGTGGCGAGGGCACGGATACCCCTTGTTGCGATCGAAGTCATAGGCGGGATGGTTCTCCGATTCGGCCCGCATGATTCGGTCCCGGGTGACCTTCGCAAGAATCGACGCTGTTGCGATGGACAGGACCTTCGCGTCACCCTTGACGATCAGTTGGCTACGACCGTTTCCCACGAAGTCCCAATTGCCGTCCAAGAGCACCACATCGACTTCGACTCCGAGTCCGTCGAGGGCTCGTCTTGCGGCCAGCTTCTGGGCTGCGGACATGCCCAGTTCGTCGCATTCGACATGGGATGCGTGACCCACAGCCCAGAACGCGCACCACTCCGATACTCGTTCAAAGAGTTCCTCACGTCGAGACTCGGTGAGCATTTTGGAATCCCTGATCCCGTTCACCCGACGCTCCCGCGGGATTACTGCTGCAGCGACCGTGAGTGGCCCTGCCCATGAACCGCGGCCAACCTCGTCCATGCCGACGACAATCCCATGGCCCTCAGCCCAAAGACGTTTCTCGTGCTCCAGACCCGGGGCGGGAGTTCGCAAGCCCATCACCTAGAACTTAGATTCCGTGGCGCTGGCTGTTGCGGTGCTCCATCGGGCGGTCGAGCTGGCGGACGCCCCGCACCTCGACGGTGCCCAGTACTGCGGCCCGGCGGGCGGGTGCCGCTCAGCGTCGACCACCTGGCTTCTTCATCCCGAGACTCACCGCCATCTTTGGGCGGTCGCGTTCAGCGATCTGATCGAGGATGTCCTGAGAGACCTCGACCGATCCGAGCATCGCCTCACCACGCCAACCGTGGCCATGCCAGCCGGGGTCAAGAACCGGAGCCGTCACCAGCGGTTCCACGCTGCCCGGATCGAGTCCGACCGCCGGCTCCATCTCCCACAGGAGTATTGGCCGGTTCTCACTCCAACGCAGCGCGTAGGAAAGAACGCCGAGTCGCGTTCGAACGTTCGACACCTCGATCTGCTTCCCGAACCAGACCTGCGCCCATCCGGGGAGAATCTCGACACTCGTCTGGCTCTCACCGGCAAACAGGTCGACGAGAGCGGACAGGCGTAGCGCCGTGGCGGCCGAGTCGATCGGAGTCGAACCAATTTCTACACCGGCTGCGTCATAGTTGGGGGCGAGCACACCCAGATGGCCAAGTCCTGCAAAGGCAACGACATCGGATGCCGCGGAGGCGTCTCGTGATTGGACCAGCATGCGCAGCACAACGGCCCTGCCGAAAGCCGACGACGCCATCACATCTGACTCAGCGGCGACTCCTGCGGCGACTCCGTGGGCAACTCCTTCGACCCCGGAGACAACCCGGGAAGCCAACTGGTGATAGAGATCGTGCGCTGCTCGTGCGACGTCGGGCTGTTCTATGTGCAACAGCGCAGGAGCTAGCCGGGCCAGCGCAAGTGCGGCGCTGCGACGGAGTTGCAGATCTACCACAGCATCCCCGCCGGTCTCCTTCTCACCGAGCCCTCTACCTCGTTCGAGTCGGTGTATGGCCTTTGCGAGAGGTCCGAGCAACAGATCCTCCCAATGAGAGGAACGCGAACCGACCAGTAGTGGCCCGGCGCTGTGGAGCAGCGCAACCGAAGCGTCCGATCGATCATCCATACGGATCCCACCTCTGATCCGCTCAGCATCGACGAGTGCTCGTGCAATCGGCTCGAGTGTGTGCTCCGCGCCGACAGTGACCAGCGCCTCTGTGAGCATCGCGTTGCGGAAGGCCGCTGAGAACCCGTCGACCGATTCATAGAAGGAGTCGAGCCCCGAGATCATCAGGAACCTCTGCGATGCCGAGCAGAGACCGTCGAGGATCGAATCAGGCGACATGACCGAGACCATGTCCTTGGATATCGCCTTCCATCCGGCCTCCACCTGATCAGCTCCAGGAGCCTCCCACCCGACGATCCTTCCACCGGTCGTGGAACCGACCCCAGATCCTGAGTTGTCTTCGCCACCCCCAGATGAGTCATTTGGCGTTAATGCGAGCGTTGCAGGATCAGATGGAAGGAGAACCTTGGCCACCGCGGTGTGAGGCAGAGGAACGACAAAGGCGCCCTCGGCGATCTGGTCGTCGACCTGCCAGATCCCGTCGGGCTGCTCATCATCCTCAAGGTCCAGCCTGATCGCCACAGTGCCGGGCGGGCCGACGACTCGGCGGGCAATTGGGCGCGACAGAACTGCACCAACAGAGCCGTCCACGGTGATCGTCGACCCGTCGGACCCGATCGAGCGCACTTCGCCATCACCCCAAAGGGTCAGCGGGCGGATGACGAATGCCAGCGCAACAGGGACTGCACACTGGTTCTCGATCTCGACCACGACCCCTGCTGTCGAGCGGCTCTGGTCACCGACTCCGACAGTGGAGCGAGTGCCGAACACACGATGGATGATGTTGCCGCCGGGAACGTGGATCGTCGTACGGATCACCGGGGAGAACCCACTGAGAGTCTGCGTGACGGTCATGTCGGATGACGCGAAATGCCAGCCGTCCTCTGAGCCGATCCACCAGTCAAGGACCCAGTTTTGGCCCTCCATCTGGACCATTCCTGCAGGATCGACGAGCGCGAGCGTTCCGTCATCGAGGGTCCCCACCGGCACTGCCGCTCTGACCGGCTCCTCACGTTGCAGGTGACGTGCCCGCACCACACTGCGTTGGGCAAGCCTGGCGATCTGTTCGGTTGGGTCCGCCGCCGCAATCCCGCTGCGCTGTCGACGTCGTCTGCTTCGAGCCATCACGGCGAGGCTAGGACTCCCAAGGGTGTGGCTTCTATTCCCCACGGCGACAGAACTGGGCACCCGACCCAGTTGAGCGATCTACCTGACAAGCGCTCCAGGATCAGCGGAACTGCAGGGAACTGTGCTCCAGTCCGCCTGCCTGCCCCTTGACCAGCCCCCGATACGCCTCAACAGCCGTCGACCCCTCGTGACACACGGCATAGACCTCAGCGGCGATTGGCATGTCGATCCCATACTCGTTTGCGAGGTCATGGACGACCTTGGACGTCTTTACGCCCTCGGCGACCATGTTCATGGACTCGATCACCTCGTCGATCGACTGCCCAAGACCGAGTTGTTCACCGACGTAGCGGTTACGACTCTGCCGGGACAT
>CAUJEC010000107.1 GCA_963169245.1 Actinomycetota bacterium | reverse complement strand
GTTGGTTCGTGCCTATCGGTCCATTGTCGACCGGGCCGCCATCCGGCGGGTTTGCTGTACAGGACAGTGCCACCGTGGACAGGGCAAGCGCCGACAGTGCCAATGCCCTCAGCGCGAGTACTCGCCCGAGTTGGATGCGACGGGGTCGTGTGGGTTTGGCTGAATGACTAGCTCTCGTATTCACCTGGTCCTCCGATGCTCACCATCAGTACGCCTGAATGGTCCATGATCGCATGCCTGAGTCTGTCGATGTGCTCTCGTTCGGGTAGACCAGAGCAATGGAAGTGAGGGCAGTCATCGGCGACATCACGACAATGGATGTCGACGCGATCGTCAACGCCGCAAACAACTCTCTCCTCGGGGGTTCGGGAGTTGATGGAGCAATTCATGACGCGGCTGGACCTGGCCTGCTCGAGTACAACAAAACTCTCGGTGGGTGTGCGACAGGGGAGGCGAAGGTCGCTCCGGGATTCAATCTGCCGGCCCGGTGGGTCATCCATACGGTTGGGCCGGTCTGGTCAGGTGGAGAACACGGCGAGAGTGAACTGCTAGAAAGTTGCTACAGCAACTGTCTGATCGCGGCGAACGAGATCCGCGCTCAGTCGATAGCGTTACCCTCGATCTCGACGGGAGTATACGGGTACCCGCCCGATCAGGCGGTGAAGATCGCTGTCTCCACAGTCCGGGATGCGAGGTGGACACCGGCAGAGGTCATCTTCGTGTGCTTTAGTGACTCCACCATGAAGATCTACAAGGACCTACTGGGCGCTTGAGTCGGGAACTTGAGCCGAGTACCTGAACCGACGTGCGCGGCTTGTCAGGTCGCCGACTCAGGTCCCGACTGCTCAGTGGATTAGTGGCGCAGTGGCCCCCTCAATGGCCTGCCAATGGCCGGCCGTCGATGATGGTCTCCACGCGATCGGGATAGAAGCACAGCATCGACTTGATCTCGGCGACCTCTGAGATGGGTTCTTCGTAACTCCAAGCGATGTCGACCGTGGCAGGACTGATCCCATTGCCCAGGTCGGCGGACCAGTAGGTGGCCTCACCCTTGTAGGGG
This sequence comes from Actinomycetota bacterium, assembly GCA_963169245.1. Lineage (GTDB taxonomy): Bacteria > Actinomycetota > Acidimicrobiia > Acidimicrobiales > Microtrichaceae > JAGQSZ01. Next base: position 11,601 of record CAUJEC010000107.1, on the reverse strand, counting down.
CACGTCGTGTGCAAAGGGGCCACTGCCAGCAGATCCATTCGCACGTCGCTGCGGGAGATGTAGTAGCGGGTCGGCAGTCCGGTTTCGTCCAGGAGGAGCGGCCTATGCGTGTCGGCCACCACCACACCCTGAAGACGGATCTGGACATGCTGGGTGCCGGTTGACGTCGTTACGGAGTGCGCCGGGATCATGGCACAACGGTAGGGCGCAGTGGGGAAGCTGTGACACCGGGTGCGGGCCGGGCCGTACCCGGGTCGGCGGCGTCGCAGGCAGCCTCGCTCAGATCGCAGGAGGCCCCACTCAGATCGCAGGCAGCCTCGCTCAGATCGCAGGAGGCCCCACTCAGATCGCAGGCAGCCTCGCTCAGATCGCAGGAGGCCCCACTCAGATCGACTGGCGGTAGCCGAAGAACTCGTGGTCCTCGTTGTATCCACCGAATCCTCCGCCCACCTCGGACAGGTCATGAACGAACTCGATTCCCTTGATCCACTTGACCTGCTTGAAACCCAGTTGAACCTCGTTACGCAGCCGAAGCGGCGCACCATGGCCGAAGCTGAGCGGTTCGCCATTCATGTCATAGGCCAACATCGTCAACTCGTAGGACATCTGATCGATCGGATGAGCGTCGTAGTACAGGCCCCCATCGGAACCCTCGCCGAAGGAATAGAACACCACCCACTCGGCCTCGGGTAATGGGTGAACCAGGTCGAGGATGGTCTGCATCGACACGCCACCCCATTTGGCGACGCCAGACCAACCCTGGATGCAGAAATGCTGGGTGGTCTGCTCGTGGTGGGCCAGGGCATGCAGGTCGGCCAGGCCGAGCCCGACGGGACTCTCGACTAGTCCATCGACGACGAGGCGGTAGTCCTCGAAGCCCTCACGCTGGAGTAGTTGGTACTCCACCGAGTCGGGAACCCGTCCGTTGTGCCAGAAGTACGGCGACAGGTCCTTGTCGCTGTACTCGCCGGGGGAGGAGTCCAGATGCTCGAAGAGCCGCTGGAACGGTCCGATGAGCGCGAAGCCTACGCGTTGAACGACCCTCGGGTGACGCAGGGTGAAAGGCGATGCTGCAAACCAAGCTGCTGTCACGGCAGTCATTGCGATGAGAAATATGGCCATACCAACCCAACTCTTGGTGTCACGGGCGGCGAACATGTGGTTCAGGTTCACCACAAGTCCTGTCGTGAAGACCATCGTGACGTGGCTGACTATGAAGAACAGGAACCAACACATCACCAGGAAATGCAGCGACCGGGCGACCTGAATGCTGAGGACCATGCTGACTCGCCTAAACCGGGTCGACAACGCCGGTGACATCCCAAGCCCGCTGAGCAGCGCGGCGGGAGCGGCTACGAACACAGTGATGAAGTAGGTGATCAACTGCAGTCCGTTGTAGGCCACCCAGCCGTGCTCGGCCGGCCAGTTGAGCGACATGTACTGGATCATCGTGGAGATCGCATTCGGAAAGACCTCCCAAGTTGTCGGGATGATGCGTCTCCACTGCCCGGTTGAGAACAACAGGATGTAGAAGAGGATCCCGTTGGCAAGCCACAGGACATCGACTCCAAGGTGCCACCATCGGGCGAGTCCGATCGAGTGGCGGATGCCGGGCAGGCCAATGTGGCGGGGCAGAGTGATGGAGTCCTGCTTGGCGGTCCACATGCGATCGGTGTGAACAGGCTTCTGAAAGCGGAACCATTCCTTTCCGGGAGTGCTGTGGCGGGTCCAGTACAGGCGAGGGTGATCGGCCAGAATCTGCCAACCCGCCCGGATGATGAAGGTCATCAGGAACAGGTTCAAGAAATGTTGCGCATTCAACCAGACTGGAAATCCCGCGTGCTCCTGGGCTGATGGCGTGATGATCGTGCCGGGATGTCGAGTGATGAACGCCTCAACTGCTGGGATGTCACGGAGAGCCTTTCCGAGGGCGACCGACAGGACAAGCGCGACAAGGCTCATCGGTATCAGCCAGAGCAGGTTGAACCACCGATCCCGTCCGACGCGGACATGCGGCGCGGTCCCATAGGCCTGGGGGATTGAACCCGCCCATGACCCGATCTCTATGACATCCTCGCCGACGGTGAGTTGGTCATGGATCTCGCGGACCTCGTCGTCGAGGCGGCCCCTGTCTCGGCTGGTCTGGTGATCCAATTCGATACTGCCAGCGTCGCCGTCTGAAAGCTGTTCGGTCACAGAGAACCAATACCCCTACGGGGGCGGAGTCAATCAGCGCTGAAATCCGTTCAGCGATGCCCGCCCCCATTAGGCGCTGCGTCAGTTGTCCAACTCAAACAGGTGCGGATCCACCACGGCTCGCCTCAGTGACAGGCCCCCGACCAGTAGATCTCGGCGTTGCCCAGTTGGGGTAGGTATATGAAGGTGACCACGATGGTGAGGCAGACTGACGCGACCACCCAGCCCGCGGTCCGGGCCTGGGGTTGACGTGCTCTGCGCCAGATGATCAGCCAGGGGACAGTCGCCATGGCTAGGCCAATCAGCGGGCCGAAGAAGTCCCAGAGTTCGAATCGCTCTGCCCCCGGCAGCGGCCCGTAATCGCCGAAGAATCCGAGTTTGCAGTTCCCCAGGAACGACGCCAAATAACTGGTGGCGAGCCCGACCGGAAGGGCCACGACAGCGACTGTCCACCCCAGGAAGCGAAGGATCATTCGAAGCCAGTAGGGCCAGGCTGAGCCGGTCGGGGTCCGGCCAGCCGAGGACCCACGTGTGGGTTCGGATCCGGGGGTGGGCCTCGTTGCGGTTTCCATTGATCAGTTGTCGCATGTGGATTGGCTCAGAGGTATCCGGTGAATCCCCCAAATCCCTCTGGGGGCAGCCGGCTGACATTCTGCTGGACTTGGGCGAGATTCCGCCGGTTTGCGAGCACGGCTCCGCAACCGCCGCACTAGTCTCGGCTCATGTTCCGACTCGAGATAATCGGCGGCGGTCGCATGGGAGAGGCACTGCTCACGGGCATGCTCAATCACAATGTGATCAATCGCGAGGATGTTGTCGTTGCCGAGGTCTCGGAGGCCCGACGGAACGAACTCAAGGCCTTGTTCCCCGACGTGGCAGTGGTGGCCGATCTGGTGCCAGCGCAGTCGGTCATCCTGGCCACCAAACCATCGGATGCTCAGCAGGCTCTCGCAGTGGTGGGCTCGATCGGAATCGGACGGGTGCTCTCGATCGCTGCTGGAGTTCGACTCTCGGTGCTAGAAGCGTGTGTCGGCCCAGACATCCCAGTGATCAGGGCAATGCCCAACACTCCTGCATTGGTCGGCGAAGGGGCCGCTGCGATATCGGCGGGACCTTCTGCGTCGGAAGAGGACCTGCGCTGGGCCGAGTCGATTCTGGGTGGCGTGGGCACGGTCGTACGCCTGCCCGAGTCCTCTCTCGACGCGGTCACGGGCCTGTCCGGGTCGGGTCCGGCGTACGTGTTCATGTTGGCAGAGGCGATGATCGAGGGCGGGGTGCTCCAGGGCCTGTCGAGAGATGTCGCACATGAGTTGGTATGCCAGACAATTCTTGGTTCCGCGCGATTGTTGGTCAACAGTTCTGACGGCCCTGAGTCGCTGCGCACTGCTGTAACCAGTCCTGCTGGTACAACGGCTTCTGGCCTGTTGACCCTTGAACGAGGGGCTTTTAGAGCGACTGTCATCGAGGCGGTTTCGGCGGCAACGGACCGTTCCCGGTCGATGCACGACAGTCGTAGTTGACTGAAGCGCAGACCTGGGCGCCCTTTGTGGTTGGCGCACTGAGGCTGGTCGCGGACTTCTTGTGATATGGCCACCCCCTGGCCACGAGAATTACAGGACAACTTCGGAACGCGCTTTGGGGGGACGGTTCAACCGTCCCCCCAAACTCGGATCCTTCTGTCGGTGTCAGCTCAGGACATGATGACTCAGAGCGGAAGATAAGCGTTGCAGGCAGTGGGTGTTCCACCGTTGTAGCCGGTGGCGAAGGCGATGATCCGGTCCCGAGGAGTTCCATGGTGGGTCGGGCTATCGAAGTGGGAATCTCCCACCATGTAGGCACCAATCACCCCTTCTCGGAGGTCTCCGGCATCGAGCATTCCCTGGTTCTCGGCGTAAGCGGTGTAGACGCCGGCCCAGCAGTCTGCGTGCTGTTCCAGCATTGGGATGGCAACGTTTGTGGAGTTGTATCCCAGTTCCTGCTGAATGCTGTGGGAGACCTCATGAGAGACCAGCAGGGCAGCTGCGAAGTCGCCGATCTCGCCGTTGACCTGTTGGCCGTCGGGGCCAACGTAGGTCCCGTCCCACAGGCGTGTGGCTATCGACTGTGAGAATGCAATCGTGTCGTCTGCAGGGCAGTAGAACATCGAGTTGTCATCGGTGGCAGAGCATGCGGTCTGGTAGCTGACGCCAGGCTCGGGAATGATGTAGTTGACCATCGGCTCGGCCAGACCATTCTCGGCGAAGACCTGGGTCCAATCTTTCCATACTTGGTGTTGAGGCGCAGATAGTCAGCAATCGCGAGTGACCCACGGCTCTGGCCTGTTCGACAGACGCTGGTAGGTTTGGCGGCGATGTCGTTGCGATACAACACGATCTCATTTCTCTCCGACTACGGCCGCAAGGACGAGTTCGTCGGCGTCGTGCACAGCGTTATCCGTCAGTTGGCCCCTGAGGTTCGGGTGATCGACATCACCCACGACATCGCGCAGTGCGATGTCCGTGCCGGTGGACTCGCTCTCGGTCGCTCTGCGCAGTATCTGGCTCCGGGTGTCGTGATCGGGGTCGTCGACCCGGGAGTGGGTACACCACGCCGGGCCGTCGCGATCGAGGTTGACGGAGGTCAGTCCGTTCTTGTGGGCCCGGATAACGGGCTGCTCGCGCCGGCTGTGGCGGTGGCCGGCGGGGCGACCCGTGCGGTGCACCTGAACAACCCCGAGTACCACCTCGCAACCGCCGGTTCTCTCTTCGACGGTAGGGACGTCTTCGCTCCCGCTGCCGCGCACCTGTGCAACGGCGTTCCGATATTGGAACTTGGAGAGGAGATCTCCACCGCGAGTCTGTTGCCGGGGACCCTGCCGATTCCCGAGGATACCGCTGAGGGGATGATCGTCGAGGTGCTTTGGATCGATCATTTCGGCAACGTCCAACTCAACGCTGACCCCGGAGAGGTGGCGGCGCTGGGTGCGGTGTTCGAAGTTCGGGCGGGCCAACACTCGCGGACCGTGCGTCGACAGGACGCGTTCGAGGAACTTGGCCTGGGCGCGGTCGGAATGGTGATCGACAGCTACGGTGCACTCGCTCTGGTCTGTAATCAGGCGTCCGCTGCCGAGGAACTCGGACTCAATGAGGGCGATCCACTCACTCTGGCGCCCCTGGATACTGGTTCCCAGGAGGTTGCCGGAGGCGGCCGATCCAGCGCCGGTGGCTCGCCGAACTCGGGTGCAGCGGATGCCGAGGTGCAGTCCTCTACGCCCGTCACACTCAGCCGGTCACCGCGGGAGGTGTGACAGATGCGTAAGTACACAACCATCGCGATCATCGTCCTGCTGATGATTATTGTTGGTGCAACATTCCTTCAATTGGTGGTTTTGGCGCCTCGCCAATGACTAACCTGCCCGATCAGTGAACCTCGCGTCGATCATCGAAGGACACCCGGCTGAGCACATTGCTCTTATCAGCCGTGGTAAGCCGACAAGCTACGGGAGCCTGCGCGATCAGGTTGCCGCTCTGCGTAGTGGCCTGGTGAAGCTGGGTCTGGAGCCGGGTGACCGCATTGCGATCATCTCGGGTAACAACCGCTACTTCGTAGTCGCCTATCTTGCCGCCCTGGGTGCGGGACTGGTCGCGGTACCGCTCAACCACACGAGCCCCAGCCTCGCCATCGAACACGAACTCGAAAACGTCCAGGCCCGGGCGGTGGTGGTCGGTCCTGCAGGCCGAAGCGCGCTCCAGGGCATCCATCGCTCAGCGATCCCGAGTCTGGAGTTCATCATCGGGGCCGGATTCGAACCCGAAGGCGGTGTCACCATGGAGGCGGTCAGCGACGTCGATGAGACCGTCCCGATTCTCGACCGCGACCCCGACGAGGTGGCAGTACTCATCTACACCTCGGGCACTGCTGGCCTTCCCCGTGCGGCGATGCTGACCCACGGCAACCTCTACGCGAACATCCGTCAGATCATCGCGAGTGGCGAGGATTTACAGGGCGCTGCGGACACTGCGTTCTGTGTGCTTCCGCTGTTCCACATCTTCGGTCTCAATGTCGTCCTCGGTGTCAGTCTCGCTGTCGGGTCAAGGGTCCTGCTCGTCGAGCGATTCGATCCCGTCTCCGCGCTTGAGTCGATCGAGTTGCACGGCGTCACCGCCGTGTCGGGTCCGCCGACGATGTGGGCGGCGTGGGTCGGAATACCGGGTGTCGGGGCTGAGCAACTTGCATCGGTGCGCACGGCCGTGTCGGGTGCGGCGAAGTTGCCCATCGAGGTGGCCCAGGCAGTCGAGGCCAAATTCGGGGTTCAGCTTCGTGAGGGCTACGGGCTGACCGAGGCATCACCCGTGGTGACCTCCTCGAGTGGGACGGATGCCCCTTTCAGCTCTGTGGGAATCCCTGTTCCGGGCGAGGAGGTCCGCCTGGTCGACGCCGATGGGGAGGACGTGCTCGTCGGTGACGCGGGTGAGCTCTGGGTCAGAGGCCCAAACGTCTTTGCCGGATATTGGAATGACCCAGCGGCCACCGCCGATGTGATCACCCCCGACGGCTGGCTGAGGACCGGTGATGTGGCAGTCGTCGACGACGACGGCTATCTCTTCCTTGTAGACCGGGTCAAGGATCTGATCATCGTGTCGGGATTCAATGTCTACCCGGCAGAGGTCGAGGCCGTGCTGCGTGAGCATCCCGGAATCGCTGCCTGCGCGGTGGTCGGTGTTCCACACCCCTACACGGGCGAGGCGGTCAAGGCGTATGTCGTTCCGAGAGAGGGAATCCCCCTTGAGGAGGATGACGTCGTGGCCTTTGTTGCCAAGCGCCTGCCCGGATACAAGTGCCCCAACAAGGTCTGGTTCGTGGATCAGATCCCAACCGGCCTGACCGGCAAGATCATCAGGCGGGAACTGCCCGAGAACATGGCTGGCTGACCTCTTCGGTCCTGACATTGCTCGGGTGATCCGACAAGATCAGGTCGAGTTGTCCACACCCAGTTGTCGGACGCCTGACCGGGTCGGCGACTAGCCAACTCGGCCCTCAAGTGCAACTTTGTGAACTTGTGAACAAGCTCGGTAGCCTTTTGGAATGTCGTCGCCGCGCCGCAGAGTCATCCCTGAGGCCACGATCGCGCGTCTCCCCATCTATCAGCGCTGTCTGCTTGAACTGGAGGCAGGTGGTCGCACCAAGGCGTCGTCGGAGCAACTCGCGGAGCTCGCCGGAGTCAATGGTGCGAAAGTCCGCAAGGATCTGTCCTACTTCGGCACGTATGGCACTCGAGGGGTCGGCTACGACGTCCCACATCTGCTTCACGAGATCCGTCGCGAACTCGGGATGACCCATGACTGGCCATGTGTGATCGTCGGAGCCGGAAATCTGGGAACAGCGCTCGCCAAGTTCGGCGGGTTCACCGATCGAGGGTTCTCGGTTGTGGCCATCATGGACGTCGACGAGTCCAAGGTCGGCCAGAAGGTCGGTGCGCTCACCATCCGCCACGAGGACGACCTGGCCGATGTCGTGGCTGAACTCGACATCAGTATCGGCATCATCACGACGACCGCTGGTGCCGCTCAGGATGTCGCGGATCAGATGGTCGAGGTCGGGATTCGGTCGATCCTGAACTTTGCTCCCGCTACTCTCGATGTACCCTTCGGGGTGCTGGTTCGTGACGTCGACGTCGCGATCGAGTTGCAGATCCTCGCCTTCCATGAGGAACGGCGAGTGCTCAGCGAAGCCGAGATCGTCTGAGGCATTGAAGGAGGTGCTCGGCCCGTGTCGATAGTGGTGGTCGGAGCCAACCACAGAACTGCCCCGATCGAGCTACTCGAGCGAATGGTGATCCCGGGGGATCGCCTGCCCAAGTATCTCCATGCCCTCTCCGAGGCCCCTGATGTCTCCGAGGCGGTGGTGCTCGCGACCTGCAACCGCACCGAGGTCTATCTGGTGGCGGAACGATTCCATCCGGCATATGCGCAGATCCGGGACTTCTTCAGTGATCTCACGTATCTGGCACCAGATGAGTTCGCCGAGAGTCTCTACACCCACTACGACGAACACGCGCTCCGCCATCTCTTCGAGGTTACGGCCGGGCTTGATTCGGCGGTCACCGGCGAACACGAGATCCTGGGCCAGGTGAAGCGAGCGTGGGAGGTGGCCCGTGAGGAGGGTACTGCGCATCGCTCCATGAACATGGTGTTCCGCCACGCGCTCGAACTGGGTAAGCGTGCCCGAACCGAGACGACCATCGCGCATCATGTGACCTCGGTGTCCCAGGCAGCAGTTCTGCTTGCAGGGACCCACTTCGGTGGTCGCTCCGCAACCTCAGCCTCGATGGAGCCGGCCCCCACAGACACGGCATCAGTCGGTGATGCTCCCTGTGTTGGGTCCTTGCTGGCTCGCAGTCTTGCCGGAAAGCGCGCGGTGGTTCTGGGTGCTGGCTCGATGGCCAAGGGGATGGCGTCGTTCCTTGCGGCAGCGAATGTCGCAGAGGTGGTCATTGCAAACCGGACGATGCACAGGGCGGAGAGCCTTGTCGAGACGATCAAGATCCAGAACGATCAGGTGCTCATACGCGCCGTTGGACTTGAGGATCTCCACCGCGAACTGCCCGTGGCAGATGTGCTTTTCAGTGCTGCCCGGTCAGACGGACATCTGATAGAGCGCGAGATAGTTACCTCCGCGATGACTGCTCGGGACGAACTCCTTATTGTGGACGTCGGAATGCCGCGAAATGTCGACCCCGGCATAGCGGCGGTCGACGGCGTGACTTTCCTTGACATGGACGACATCGCGAAGCTGACCGACGCTGGGTTGAAGGCGCGTGACGACCAAGCTCGAGCCGTCCATCAGATCGTCGATGAGGAACTGCGTCGCTTCGAGAGCATCGTTCAGGCGCGCGAGGTGGCACCCGTGATCACGTCGCTGCGTGCCTTGGCCGAGTCGTTACGTATAGGTGAACTGGAACGGCAGTCCAACAGGCTCGGCGACCTTTCGGCCACTCAGATGGAGGCTGTTGACGCCGTCACCAAGGCAGTCCTCGCCAAGTTGCTCCACGATCCATCCGTGAAGCTGCGCGACTCTGCGGGCTCGGCCCGTGGCGAACGGCTGGCGGAATCGATCCGCGACCTGTTCGACCTGGACTGAGCCCAGTTGCCGTGGCGACCATCCGGATAGGGACCCGGGCGTCGGAGTTGGCGCTCTGGCAAGCCCACCGAGTCGGCGCTCTCCTCCGGGGCGTGGATCCTTCACTCGAGGTCGAGCTTGTCCCGATAACGACCGAGGGGGACCGCAGGCTCGACGTTCCGCTGGCGGAGATCGGCGGCAAGGGGGTCTTCGCAACCGAGGTGCAGCGTCTGGTGCTCAACGGGGATGCGGACATAGCCGTCCACTCGGCCAAGGACCTTCCCTCGCAGAGTCCCGAGGGCTTGGTGATCGGGGCGATCCCAGAGCGAGGCGATGTCCGTGATGCGCTGGTAGGGGGACGCCTGGCTGAACTCCCGCTCGGTGCAACAGTTGCGACCGGGTCCGCACGACGTCGGGCGCTTCTGGCCGATGCCCGCCCGGATCTGCGCTTCGCTGAGCTCCGAGGCAACATGGCCACACGCATCGCCAAGGCAGCGGATTTCGACGCGATCGTCGTGGCCGGAGTTGCGCTTGAGAGGCTCGGCCTCGCTGATCGCATCGACGACTATCTCGATCCGATCGGATTCATTCCCCAGGTCGCTCAGGCAGCGCTCGCTGTTGAGTGTCGGACCGCAGACGACAGCGCTGTCTCGCTACTCTCGCTCATCGACGATTCGGACTCGCGTCGTCGCGTCGAGGCGGAGCGTGAGTTCCTCGTCGAACTCGGCGGCGACTGCTCGCTGCCGGCTGGCGCGCACGCAGTTGTGGCCGACGACAACACATTGTTGATCCGTGGAGTGCTCGCATCCGAACCCGGTGTACGAGTCGAGAGGGGACAGGTCTCATCATCAGACAGCGACAATCCCGGACGAGACCTGGCGGTCGAGTTGCGGGATCGACTGGAGAACCCGACGCTCGGGGGATGACATGACCGACGCCGACCCCGCCGCAGGCCCGCTGGCTGGTCTGCGTGTAGCGATCACCCGAGCGGCAGAGCAGTCCCGTGAGTTGACCGAGGGCCTTGAGTCCCTCGGAGCGACGGTCGTGTCGGTGCCGTCGATTCACATCACTGACCCAGCCGACGGTGGCGCAGCGCTGGCCCGGGCGGTCGAACGCCTTCACGACTACGAGTGGCTGGTAATCACTTCCCCCAACGGTGCACGACGGTTCTGTGAGGCGCTGGGCGACAGGGATGTCCCAGAATCCACGAAGGTCGCGGCAATTGGCCCGGGCACTGCGGATCAACTCGCCCAGGGGCATGTGAAGGTCGTCCTTGTGCCGAGCCGACATGTGGCCGAATCGCTGCTCGCCTCCTTCCCGGATCCCGCTGACCCCGACCCGGCCACCAGCCACACCATGACAACCCCGACGCATCGGGTGCTGATCGCTCGGGCACAGACCGCACGCGACGTCCTGCCCGAGGGCCTGACCGAGCGCGGCTGGCAGGTCGATGTCGTCGCCACATACGAGACGGTTATGGCGCCGGTCGACACCTCACGGGTTGAAGCTCTGAGCGGCTGTGACATCGTCACGTTCGCTTCTGCCTCGGCGCTGCGGAACCTGCTCGAGCAGGTTGAACCGAGCGAAATACCATCTCTTGTCGTGACCATCGGACCGATCGCAAGTGCCGAGGCGGCTAGATGGGGGCTGAAAGTCGCCGCTGAAGCCGACCCTCACACCGTGGAGGGTCTTATCGAGGCGACCGTCCAAGCAGCGACCGCCCGAACAGCTACCGCACAGGCGGCGACCCTCCGGGCGCAGACAGAGCATTCCTGAGCCCAGCCGGGCTGATCGCAGCGGCGCCCTGCCATAGGATCGGCCCGTGTCCTTCCCCCAACAGAGACTTCGACGCCTGCGCCGGACTCCAGCGATACGTGACCTCGTTGCCGAAACCAGCCTAGGCGTGAACGACCTGGTCGCCCCGCTGTTCGTGCGGGAGGGAATCAGCGATCCCCAACCGATCGACTCGCTACCCGGTGTCGTTCAACACTCCCTGGCGTCGCTCAACAAGGAGGTCGGCGAACTGATCGACCTGGGTGTCCGATCGGTGATCCTCTTCGGCGTTCCCGAATACAAGGACTCGGTCGGATCGGGTGCCTATGACGAAGACGGGATAGTGCAGGTGGCACTCCGTGAACTGCGTGACTCCTACGGTTCCGACGTCGTTCTCATGGCGGACCTGTGTCTTGACGAGTACACCGATCACGGCCACTGCGGCGTCATCGCAGACGATGGGACAGTCGACAACGACGCAACGCTCGAACTCTACGGGGATGCGGCCATTGCTCAGGCCTCAGCAGGCGCCGA
>CAUJEC010000106.1 GCA_963169245.1 Actinomycetota bacterium | reverse complement strand
ATGGGCCATCCCTTCTACGGGTCCTGGGGCTACCAGACGACGAGCTATTTCGCGCCAAGCGCCCTCTACGGCACACCCGCTGACCTGATGGACTTAGTGGACACACTCCACTGCGCAGGGATCGCCGTGATTCTCGACTGGGTTCCATCTCATTTTCCGACCGACGATTTCGCGCTCGCGAACTTCGACGGAACCTCCCTCTACGAGTACGCCGATGCACGCGAGGGTTTTCACCAAGACTGGAACAGCGCGATCTTCAACTACTCGCGACATGAGGTCCGGAGTTTCCTGATCTCAAGCGCCATGAGTTGGCTCGACCGGTATCACATCGACGGGCTTCGGGTCGATGCCGTTGCCTCGATGCTCTACCGCGACTATTCGCGCAAACCGGGTCAATGGATCCCCAATGTCCATGGTGGGCGGGAGAACCTGGAGGCGATCTCGTTCCTCCAACAACTCAACGTCGCTGTGGCCGAGGAGTTTCCGGGCGTAGCCACCTTTGCCGAGGAGTCAACCGCTTTCCCGGGGGTCACCGGTGACGTCGAAGGCGGTGGACTCGGTTTCACCTACAAGTGGGACATGGGTTGGATGCACGACACGCTCCGGTACTTTCGCAATGACCCCATCCATCGACGTTGGCATCAGGATGACCTAACTTTCCGATCCGTCTACGCATTCACCGAGCATTTCACCCTTCCGCTGTCCCACGACGAGGTGGTTCACGCAAAGGGCTCGCTGCTCGATCAGATGTCGGGCGACACATGGCAGCAGTTCGCCAACCTGCGAGTGCTCTATGGCTGCCAATGGACCCAGCCCGGAAAGAAGCTGTTGTTCATGGGGAGCGAACTTGCTCCCCGTGGGGACTGGGCACATGAATCGGTCCTCGACTGGACTCTCCATGACCTGCGCCCCAACGCTGGTGTCAGATCGTGGATCACCCATCTGAACCATCTCTACCGGTCCGAACCCGCACTACATGAGGGGGACTGTGACCCGAACGGTTTCGAATGGATCGACAACAGCGATTCGACCAACTCGGTTGTGGCGTATCTGCGTAAGTCGATTGCAGGAGACCTCGATGGTTGCGAGGCAGATTCAACTCGCTCCAGGCCGGTGCTCGTCGTGGTCAACGCGACCCCGATCCCGCGCAGTTCCTACCGGCTTGGTGTCCCGAAGGTCGGTGGCTGGAGGGTGCTAGGGAACAGCGACGCAGCCGAGTACGGCGGAAGTGGCTGGCTGGAGGCTCAACTAGCCGGGACCAGTCGGTTCGACTCTGTTCCGGTTCCCTATCACCGAAGAGAGCAGTCCATCGAAGTGGAGTTGCCACCCCTGTCGATCCTGATTCTCGGATTCGAGCTGTGAGATCACGCTGCAGTTGTGAAATACCCCATGGGAGCCTGGGTTCAGTGGGTCATCGGATTGGGCAGTTAAGATCTCAGCAGATTCTTGACGGCCAGGCGTGAGACGTCACCCGGAGCGGGCGACAAAGAGCGAGACGATGACTGATCAGTATGGTGAAGGCGAATCGATCCCGGTCGAAGCGGACCCTTCGCGATACAGCGATCGGGAGTTGGTCATCGTCGACACTCCGCTAGAGGGGGTGCTGCGAATTACCCTCAACCGGCCCGAGAAGCGCAACGCCCTCAACAATCAGCTTCGTGGTGAACTGGTCCACGCACTGCAGATCGGCGACACCGATCCGGCGGTGAAGGTGATGATCATCAGAGGCGCCGGTACCTGCTTCTCGGCGGGCTATGACCTTGGTGGTGGAAATATCGGACAGCCGTTGCCGCATTTCACCGCTCCGGGTGAGGGAGTGTGGCCACGGCATGTGACAGAGACCTGGATGGGAATCTGGGATCTGTCCAAGCCCGTTATCGCCCAGATTCACGGTTATTGCCTGGCCGGTGGCAGCGAGTTGGCCACAGGATGTGACCTGGTCTACATCGCTGACGACGCGCTCATGGGTTACCCGGCCGTCCGGTTCGGGGTACCCGACATGCAGTTCCACCCATGGCTCATGGGAATGCGTGCGGCCATGGAGATGGTGCTCACAGGTGACCCGATCACAGGGATAGAGGCTGCACGACTCGGCTGGGCGACGCGCTCGTATCCGGCTCAGGATCTGGAGAGCGCTGTGCTAGCCACAGCAGAGCGGATTGCCAGACTTCCGAGTGACATCGTCTCTTTGAACAAACGTGCGGTGCACCGTCAGATGGAGGTAATGGGCATCCGAGCGGGGATCCGACAGGGAACCGAACTCTGCTCGCTCGCCATCCATCAGGACGGATTCGCGGAGTTCATCTCCATGGTCTCCGAGAACGGTCTGACAACGGCTCTGACCAATCGGGACGAACCATTCGGCGACTACCGAACCGAGACGTGACACCCACCCCGCGAGAGACCTGGACGCCTGATCAGGTTCGGATTCTGGACATCGCCGAGCCGGCGAGAACCCGTCAGATCTCGGACCTGTTCAAGTTGGTCGGCTCCGCAACACTGATCACGGTGATCATCGTTCTGGGCAGCATCCAGTCCGAAACGACAGCGGGAATACAAGAGGACATATCGAGCGCCGCGCGTACCGTCCCCGGAGTCGTCCTGAGCGTCCTGGCGACTATGAGCAGCGTCGTCGTCCTCGCCCTGCCCCTCTACCTGATCGCGGACCTGGTATTTCGTCGCAGGTGGCGACTGAGCGCAATGTCGGTTCTGGCCGGTTCGATCGGGCTGCTCGTCTCACGACTGATCAACTCCAACGCCACGACGATAATGGGGGAGCGGCTCCATGACGCGCTGACGGTGCCAACGGGTGATGGCTCTACGGTCACTGCGGTCAGCTTCGGGCTCTTCATGATGGTCGTGGCTCTTGTGACGACTCAGGGTTCCGCTGTGCGTCCCCGTACGTCGCTGATCGTCTGGAGCACCTTGGCCGGACTGGCGCTGCTGTTCCTCGCCGATGGTCGAGCGACCCTGTTCGCGCTCGCTCTGAGCGTTCTGGGCGGCCAGGTCATTGCATTCGCCATCCGCTGGGTCGCCGGCACCGACAATCCGAAAGTTTCTTCACTGGCAATCGCGGAGGCGCTCGCCCGAGTGGGGACGCCCCCGGTGCTGCTTGAACAGCTTGCCGTTGGCGATGAGTTCGGTCGTCTCTACAGGGCGGAGTTGCTTGATCGATCGGGCGAGAAAGTGGCCGCACGGGTACATGTGATGGATCCCGACAGGGGCACCATACGGATGGTCATGCAGATCCGCAGAATGGCTCGTGTCAGGACTTGGGTGACCCGGGCTCCATCGTTCTCACCGCGGATTCAGGTGCAACAGGCAGCCGTTCCGGTCCTCATGGCCCGCGAGGTCGGAGTGAGGACGCCAAGAACGTTGTCTGCGGCCGAGGTGGACGACTCGACGCTGATCTTCGCAGAGGAGAGACCGTCGGATCTGCGTCTGCTCAGTGAATTCGATCCGGCCGGGATCTCCGATGAGGCGATCGAACAGGCATGGAGGCAGGTCAAACACCTTCACCATGCCGGTGTGTCACACGAGCGGATTAGCACCTCGAGTTTCGCTGTCGACAATGATGGGAAGGTCTGGCTGTTGGACCTGGCTGGTGGCGAGATTGCGTCCTCGAGACTCCGCATGCGACTGGACCGGGCAGAACTTCTGCTGGTCACTTCATTCCTGGTCGGAATCGAGCGCGCCGTGCGCATAGCCAAGGAACAGATCGGCGCGGAGGATCTGGCCAACCTGGTTTCGCTGCTCCAGCCGGTTGCGCTCAATCAGCCCAACCGTCAGATGCTCAAGGCAAACAGGGGTCATCTGGAACGACTCCTTGAGGACACTGCCGAACAGACACCCGAACCGACGCAACAATCGGTCAAACTCGAGCGCCTGCGACCGCGCACGATCATCAGTCTCGTCGCGGCCACCTTTGCTGTCTACGTTCTCGCCGGCCAACTGAGCGACATCAACTTCAATGCGGTATTCGGCGATCTGAACTGGTATTGGGCGATCGCTGCGGCGGCCGCCTCAATATTCACCTACGTAGGTGCCGCCATGGCAGTGGCCCCATTGTCGCCCGTGCGGATTCCGCCGTCTCGTTGGATCGCCACCCAGTTCGCATCGGAATTCGTACGTCTGGTCGCTCCAGCGGCGGTCGGAAGCGCAGGCACCAATGCCAGAGTCATTCAGAAGGCTGGTGTTCCGGCACCGGTTGCGCTCGCAACGGTAGGGGTCTCAACCATCGTCACGTTTGTCACCACCGTCGTGGCGTTCGTTCTCGTGACGTTGTTCTCCAGTGCGAACACTGCCTTCGAGTTCAAGGCGCCATCCTCGGACGTCTGGATCATCGCTGGAGTCCTCGGGGCGGTCATCGCCGGCGCGTTCATCGTCCGCCCCACGAGACGGATGATCATCAACAGGATCAAACCATCGCTCGCTGATTTCGGTCCGCGGCTGCTCGAGGTGATGCGGGATCCGAAGCGGCTGACCATCAGCGTTCTGGGCAGCCTTCTGACGTCGCTCTCGTATGCACTGACGTTGTACGCCTCAGTCCGGGCCTACGGTGCGGACATCCCGATAGCGGCTGCTGTGGCGGTCTATCTGGGTGCCGGGCTTCTCGGAACCGTTGCTCCCACGCCGGGTGGAATCGGAGCGGTGGAGGCAGCGCTGGTGGCCGGCCTGAGTGCTGTTGGGGTTCCATCGGGCGTCGGGTTGCTCGCAGCGCTGTTGTACCGGTTGGTGACGTTCTGGTTGCCGACAATCCCGGGTTGGGTGAGTTTCCAGTATCTCCAGAGCCGTAATGCGATCTGAGCGTGACGGTCACCGTCGCTCTGATGGCGGCGACGGAGAGTTCTCGTCGACAGATGGAGACGACGAACCCGCTGGCGATCCGGTCCGTATGGGAGTTCTCATCTCTCTGGCGGTGGGGGTCGTCGGAATCACATTCGGAGTGCTCGCCGATGCCGGGGGACTGAGTCTGGCCCAGTCGATGACGATGTCGGTCCTGGTGTTCACCGGTGCCTCGCAGTTTGCTGCGGTAAGCGTCATCACAGCAGGGGGGAGTGTCGCTGCAGCGCTCGGGACAGCGGTTCTGCTTGCAGCGCGGAACGTTCTCTACGGGCCGATCGTCGCCCAGTGGCTCGATGGGCCCCTCCTCAGGAGGGCAGGGCTGGCGCATTTCATCATCGACGAGTCTGCTGGCGTCGGTGCCGCGCAGACCAGCGTCAGAGCGTCACGGACCGGTTTTCTGGTGACTGGGATTGGTGTATTCGTCGCATGGAACACCGGCACGCTCATTGGAGTGCTGAGCGGCGACCTGATCGGTGATCCAACCCGCTACGGGCTCGACGTCGCCTTTCCCGCCAGCTTCCTCGCTCTGTTGGCTCCTCACCTGAGAACGACTCCGGGCAGGGTCACCGCTGGGGTCGGCGCACTTGTTGTTGTCGCAACTGTCAGTTTCTTGCCGGTGGGGGTGCCCATCCTACTGGCGAGCCTGGCTGTGGTCCCGGGGATGATGATCGCATCGAGCGGCGGTGGGGGCGGCGGGTTCGGCCGCTTCGGTGGGAGTGCCCGAACAGGTGGTGATGCCGAGCGCGAGCTGGCTGACAATGAGGGCGTCTCGGGTGAGAACCCAGCAGGCATCCCGGCCGACGGCGAGGGTCTCTCGTGACCTGGGCGGCGATCGGTGTCCTTGCCGCCCTGAGCTATCTGTTCAAGGTCGTCGGCCTGACGGTCGTAGGTGGGCGCGAGTTGCGTGGTCCGGCGGCTGAGGCGATGCGACTGCTGCCTGCCGCTCTCCTCTCGGCCCTCGTTGTGGTGGGCAGCGTCACCACTGAGCAGGCGCTGGCGCTCGATGGGCGACTCGCCGGAATGGCCTTCGCTGTGGTCGGCGTGTGGCGAAAGTGGTCATTCACCGTGATCGTCGTTGGAGCGGCGGCCACGACCGCGCTGGCCCGACTGGCGTCCTAAGGGCCCTCAGACCGCCAGCCTGAGGGCCCTCAGTGGACGAGGCCCTCGTGGATCTCTGCGGAGTCACCGAAGATCAGGACAGCACACGGAGAGTGCCGGACTACGTGGTCCGAGACCGATCCGAGCACGGCACGCTTGAGTCCGCCGTGGCCCCTTGATCCGATCACAATGGTGGTTGCGTCCACCTCGTCGGCATAGGCGCAGATCGCCGGACCCGGGTTGCCGGTGATCGCAACGTGCTCGAGCCCCTCGGGTGCTGCGGCGCCCAGAGCCTTGATCGCCTCGGAGAGTGTCTCGTCAGCTGCCGCCTCGGCAGCCTTCTGCATCTCGTTGAACGTCTCGGGCGTGACGGTTCCGCCTGCGAATCCGGAGGCACCCAGCAGGAGTGCCTGATCGGGTGACTCCGAGACTGTGAGCAGGATGTTTCTGTCGCCGGGCTGAAGTAGTGCGAACCCCTTGCGGACCGCATCGAGAGAGAGTGCGGAGCCATCGGTGCTGAAGACGATCGTTCGTGCCATCCGCAAAGTGTGTCAGAACACACGCCCGTCCGCTGACAATCGAACCTAGGGTGGCCTTATGGCACTACTTCGACTGGCACTGTCGGGCTCGTCGCATCGATTTCACTCCGATGCGACCTCAGGTGTGGTTGAGAAGGTCGGTATCCTCGGAGTCGACATTTCGCCCCGCACTGTCGGTGATAGCCACTTCACGGTGGTGCAGGTACTCCTCGATGACGAGCGCCCCGACGGAGACAGGTCACTGCTCTCATGCCCGCTTGTCGCCGAGGTCACCCGTCCACCAGCAGGAGGGATTCTCGACACAGTCGCCGCAGCGACCCTCGAGGAGTCAGAGCCCCGGCTGCCGAGCGATCCGGATGTCGTGGCGAGCGCCCTGTTCGACCACGACGCCTTCAGGCGAAAGCTCAAGGCGGAGACCGACGCCGGTGAGAGCATCACACGCGGGGTCCTAGTTCTGGACAACGGCGAGTTGCCGGAGCCATGGGCCAGGTTTGCGTTCGTGCCGATCCCGCTTCGGGTCACTGCCGGCCTCGAACTTCGCATCTACAGGTCCAGCGTCGAAGAACTGAACTCTGGAGTCGAGACAGCCTTCGCCGCCGGGCGTATCAATGAGGATGAGCGGCGAAATCTGCTCATGTCCATCGACCAGCACCATCCTGCCGTTTCGGTGGACGTATAAGCCTGAGCCCGAGTCCGAATCGTCGGAGCCAGGTCCGACCCTGAGGCCGGCCGATTCTGAGTTCAAGGCAGCGGCCACAGCAATCTGATCCAGCGCAGATCGGGACTGCCTGGCTCACGTTGGGAAGGGCTGTGGTGGGCAGTTATCGTTACGCGATCGAGCGGTCGCGGTGACCTCCGGTTCACGAAGGTGGTTCGAATGGCAGGTATCGGTGATCGCGCACGCCGGATCGTGTCTGTGGCAATGGTGCTCGCCGTCGCGCTTGTGCTGAGTGGTTGTTCGAAGTCGACCGATACAGCAGGAGAGCGCTCGTCCAAGGGCTCGACGACTACAGGGGTCAATGGAGGTACAAACCGTGAATGCTCTCCTCCTGGTGACACAACTCCGCTGAAGGTAGACGCAGTGGGGATCGATGGTCGCGACTTCGACATGGTCTCATTCGACGGGACGCGAATCCGCACTCACTGGTTCCCCAACCCTGCCGCCACGCCCGAGAATCCAGCACCCACAGTTCTGATGGGGCCGGGTTGGAGCCTTGCCGGCGCCACAGATGTGAATCAGTCCGAGGTACTCGGGTCGATCGACATCGCAAGCCTGCTCAATGCCGGATACAACGTCGCGACATGGGACCCGCGCGGATTCGGCGCATCGGATGGTTACGCGACTGTCGACTCGGCTGCATTCGAGGGCCGAGACGTACAACAACTCATCGACTGGTTGGCGACGCTGCCGGGTGTCGAACTCGAAGCTGAGCGCAATCCTCGCATGGGAATGGTCGGAGGGTCATACGGCGGTGGAATCCAACTTGTGACAGCGGCGATCGACTGTCGGGTTGATGCGATTGTGCCGATCGTCGCGTGGCATTCACTCCGCACGAGCCTCTACAAGTCGGAGACCGTGAAGATCGGTTGGGCAGGGGTGCTCGCCAATGCTGCAGCGACGTCCAAGGTCGACGCCCACATTACGAGCGCATGGGAGGCAGCACAGACCACGGGCGTGCTCTCGGCCGAGGACATTCGATGGTTCATCGAACGAGGCCCGGGCGACATGATCGAAAAGGTCGAGGTCCCGACTCTGTTGATACACGGCACGATCGACACCCTGTTCACCTTGGACGAGGCCGTCACCAATTACCGGATTCTGGAGAAGCACAGGGTTCCGGTTGCGATGCTCTGGAACTGTGACGGCCACGGTGTATGCCTCACCAGTCGTGGAGATCCGAACCGCGCCAGATCTGCTGCGATCGGATGGCTCGACCGTTACGTCAAGGATGACAAGTCCGTCGAGGTTGTCTCGGGGTTCGATGCGATCGACCAGAACGGTGACCGCTATGTGGCCGACCGGTATGTGGGTAGATCGGACAGCCACGTGACGGCCCAGGGTAAGGGAACTCTTGCGCTGTCTGCTGAGGGAGGGTCAGGCCCGCTCGACCCATCAACCGCAGCCGGGCAGATGCTCGCTGGGATTGCCGCTGATTTGACCCCGACCAAGGCCACAAATGCTCTCAATATCGAGATCACCGACAGTGAGGACTCGGGGGGTGATCATGAGCGCGGGACCCTCCTTCTCGGAGAACCAGTGGTCGAGGTCACCTATACGGGCGAACGGTCAGCCGAGACCGTCGACTCTGCAACGACACGACGCCCGACCCGCGTGTTCGCCCAGCTTGTCGACGAGTCCGATGGCAAGGTCGTGGGTAACCAGGTCACACCGATCAAGGTCGTTCTCGACGGAAAGGAACACAAGGCCAGGGTTCCCCTCGAAGTGATCTCTTTCTCGCTCAAGCCCCAAGCCAAGTTGACACTCCAACTCGTCGCCCGAACGGTGGCCTACGCGACGCCCGAACTCGGCGGGAGCATCGAGTTCTCGTCGGTGGAGGTGAAGCTGCCGGTTGGAGACTGGCTCAAGCCGGTCAACTGACCGAACCGGCCCGGCCGACCCTGCACCGGCGTGGCTGACGGGGTGCCGACGATGGTGGCTTGTGTGGCAGAGGACCTGATGTGGTGCTCCGGTCCTTGTGGGAGACTTGGCAGATGGGTCAGACCACAACCAATGTCAGTTCATCCAGTTCCTCCACCCGCTCCCTCGGTCGGACTGCCGGTCGGCCGGCGAGTCTCACCACCTCACTGCTTGATCGCCTCACAGCGCTGATCTCCAACCCAAGTGGCCAGGCAGTCAAGATCATTGCTCCCTTCAGTGGTGAGGCCATCGTAGAGCTGCCCCAGTGCACCGCCGACGACGTGCTGTCCGCGGCGTCAGAGGCCAGAGAGGCACAACTCGACTGGGCACGAATGGATGTCCGCTCGAGAGCAGGGGTGTTTCTTCGACTCCACGACCTTGTCTTCGCCAACAGCGAGACCCTCATGGACCTCATCCAGGCAGAGAATGGCAAGGCCCGACGCGATGCCTTCCTAGAGGTGGCCGACATCGCGAACACGTGTCGGTACTATGCGCGCAAGGCGCCCGGTCTGCTCGACCCGAACAGCCGTCGGGGACTGATCCCGATGTTGACCAGCGTCACGGAACTGCATCATCCAAAGGGTCTGGTCACGATCATCTCGCCGTGGAACTATCCACTCAGCCTCGGTGCCGGTGACACGATTCCGGCGCTGCTCGCAGGCAATGCGGTCATTCAGAAGCCCGACAACCAGACCGCCCTCACCACTCTGTTCATGCTGGAACTGATGACTCAGGCCGGACTGCCCGCTGGTGTATGGCAGGTGGTGACCGGCCGCGGGTCGGCCATTGGCGACACTCTGCTCGACGTCGCCGACTATGTGATGTTCACCGGTTCGACCGAATCCGGACGACACATCGCTGCTGAGGCAGGTCGCAGACTGGTCGACTGTTCAGCAGAACTCGGTGGAAAGAACCCGGTTCTGATCCTCGATGATGCGAACCTCGACCGGGCGGTTGAGGGCGCGGTCCGTGCGTGTTTCTCCTCGAGTGGGCAACTCTGCATCTCTGGCGAGCGCATGTACGTTGCCGACGCCATATGGGACCGCTTCGTCCCCCGATTCGTTGATGCCGTCAAAGCTCTCCGCATAGGTGGTTCCTACGACTTCGAGCACAACATGGGTTCCCTGACCTCGGAGTCACAGCTCCGAACAGTGGAGACCCATGTCGAGGATGCCGTGTCGAAGGGGGCGAAGGTTCTCGCCGGTGGCAAAGCGCGACCCGACTTGGGCCCGTTCTTCTACGAACCGACCGTGTTGAGCGACGTCGAGGAGTCCATGACCTGTTTCGCGGAGGAGACATTCGGGCCGGTCGTCTCGCTCTATCGCTTCAAGACAGACGACGAGGCGATTGCAGCGGCCAATGACACGACCTACGGACTCAACTCGAGTGTCTGGAGTTCATCGCCGACTCGCGGGCGAGCGGTCGCTGCACGACTCAAGACCGGCACGGTCAACGTGAACGAGGCTTACGCAGCAGCGTGGGGGAGCATCGACGCGCCGATGGGTGGCATGGGCGCCTCGGGAATCGGCCGTCGTCACGGCGAAGGTGGTCTGCTCAAGTACACAGAGTCACAAACAGTTGCGTATCAGCGGATGATGAATCTGGCTCCACCGCTCGGACTGGGTGACGAGGCCTTTGCGAAGGTGATGAGCGCAGCGCTCAAGGTCATGAAGAAGGCCGGCCTCAGCTAGGCAAGGGTAGGTCACGCTCGGCGAGCACCCTCAGCTTTCGGGCTCGAAGGACATCGAGGCAGAGTTCATGCAGTAGCGATCGCCGGTGGGTGGCGGCCCGTCAGGAAACACATGGCCCAGATGCGCGCCGCAGTTTGCGCACACGACCTCGGTTCGGTGCATTCCATGGCTGTAGTCCTCGACGAATCGGACCGCTGACTCATCGCTCGCCGCCCAGAACGATGGCCAGCCACATCCGGCGTCGAACTTGGTAGACGATGAGAACAGTCCGGTTCCACAGACCACACAGGAGTACGTTCCCGGCGCCGTGTTGTCCCAGTAGATTCCGGTGAAGGGCCGCTCTGTGGCGGCGTGCTGGGTCACCATGAACTGCTCTTCGGAGAGCCGTTGACGCAGGGCCTCCTCGGAGAGATCTGTGCCCTTGGCCTGGCCTCTATTGCTGGACGTGACATCTGGATCCATGCATCCACCGTAGTTACTTGCCGGTAATGTCGGTCGTCAGCACTCAGTACTCAGTGGTCGGATTCGACGACTGACGGGTCCCGCTACTGAAGGGTCCCCCGACGATTCTGGAGATTTCGCCGATGATCGAGTTCCGCGAAGAGCACCACCAGTTCCGTGCACTGATCCGTGATCTTGTCGACAACGAGATCAATGCCAACGCGGACGAGTGGGAGGCAGCGGGTGAGTTCCCGGCTCACCAGGTCTTCAAGGCGTTTGGATCGGTCGGGGCTCTTGGCATCGAGTACGACCCGGAGTACGGCGGAGGTGGGGCGGAGCACACCTTCACGATGATCTTCGGTGAGGAGATTGGGCGATCCTCATCGCTCGGAATCGCGATGGCGCTCGCCGTTCAGTCCGATATGGCGACACCGGCGCTGCACAGCTTCGGGTCTCACGAACTGAAGGATAAATACCTGACTCCAGCGGTTGCCGGTGACATGGTCACTGCCATCGGCGTGAGCGAACCCGATGCCGGCAGTGATGTGGCCGCACTGCGCACCCGAGCGGTGCGTGACGGCGACGAGTGGATCATCAACGGTTCCAAGCTCTGGATCACCAACGGGCTGCAGGCCGACTGGGTATGCCTGTTGGTTCGAACCTCTGATGAGGGTGGGTACAAGGGGATGTCCCAGATCGTTGTGCCAACAACGTCCGAGGGGTTCTCGGTCAGCCGCAAGCTCGACAAGCTTGGCATGAGAGCATCGGACACCGCCGAGCTCATCTTCACCGACATGCGTGTTCCCGTCTCCAACACAATCGGTGAGGTCGGACGTGGTTTCCAACAACAGATGAACCAGTTCCAGAACGAGCGGATGATCGCCGCGTATCAGATGGTCGGAGCCGTCGAGACCGCGTTGGAGCGCACCGCTCAGTACCTCAAGGAACGCAACGCCTTCGGCTCACCGCTGCTGGCCAATCAGGCCATCCAGTACGAACTCGCCGAGATCTCGGCGCACCTCGAGGTACTCAGGCATCACAACTGGGCGGCCGTTGCGGCCTTCAACGCCGGAGCGGACATCACCCGACACGCGACCGTAGCGAAGCTGCTATCGGCAAGACTGGCCAGACGAATGGCCGACGCCGCAGTTCAGTACCACGGCGGTATGGGTTACGTGGAGGACAACTGGCCCGCCAGGTTCTTCCGCGACACACGCCTGTGGTCGATAGGCGGCGGAGCCGACGAGGTGATGCTGAGGACGCTCGCAAGGCTCGATCCGATAGGGGCCTGACCGAGCGGGGCCTGAACAACCCGGGCGATGTCGTGGTGTATGGTTGATGACTGACAACAAGTGATCCGGGGAGCTCGTCAAGCGGGCTGAGAGGGTGGTAGAAGCCACCGACCCGAAAACCTGAACTGGGTAATGCCAGCGGAGGGAGTATGACGACAGCAGTGGTTTTTGTTGCGGGTCCGGTTCCGCCCCTTGAGGGCGCCTCCGGTGCTCTTGGTGGAGCCGATGACGGCCTCACTCTGGGCGATCGGTTCAGGAATCGGATCGACGTTTGCGCGCCCGAACTTCTGGTTGCAGCCGACGGTGGTCTCGATCTGGCTCGCCGCCTCGGATACGAACCCGGGTTCGTGGTCGGAGACATGGATTCGGTGAGCGCATCCGGCATTGCCGAGGCGCGATCTGGCAGTGCGGTGATCACGGAGTTGCCACGAGCCAAGGATGCCTCCGACTACGAGTTGGCCATCGACGTCGCAATTGCCGCCGGAGCAGGCCATGTGATGGTCATCGGTGGGGCCTCGGGTCGACTCGACCATGTGTTTGCAACAGTGCTGACCCTCACCAACAACAAGTACCGCAATGTGATCATCGAAGCGTGGCTCGTGGACAACTACGTCGGCATTGTCCACGGCGCTGCTGTCGATGGTGTTGCTGTCGGTGGCGGCGACGCTGGGGCATCGTCCACTGCGCGGGCGCCGCGTCGCGCCGTCGTGCACGGTCGGCCTGGCGAGCATTTGTCACTCTTCTCAACCAGCGGGCCGGCAGAAGGAGTGACCACCACAGGTCTCCGGTGGGTCCTTGAGAACGCAACCCTGGAACCTGGAACCAGTCTTGGGATATCGAACGAACTGGTCGCGAATGTGGCGACCATCCAAGCGACAGCAGGTGTCCTCGCTGTCATCAAAACAGGCGGTACGAAATGATGCTCCCCACAGACACATCCTTCGGAATCGGATTCCGGCGAGCAGGTGGAACGATCCTGGCACTTATCGTGGTGCTCAGTCTCACCGCAGCCGCCTGCACCTCCGACAACGCCGGCGAAAAGCATGAGGGGTCTGCTTCTAAGCAGGTCGTATTGGTCACCTACGAGTCGTTCGCGCTGCCAGAGGAGGCAGCGGCCGAGTTCCACAGACGAACTGGCGCCACGATCAAGGTGATCAAGTCCGGGGACGCCTCCGCGATGCTCACCAAAGGACTCCTCAGCGCCGGTTCACCAGAGGGAGACGTCATCTTCGGCGTGGACAACTTCCTTGCCACCCGAGCACTCTCAGGTGACCTGCTCGACAGCGTCAAGGTCCCAGCAGCTGCTCGGATATCGAGTGACTTCAAGCTTGGTGCAGGCGCCGATGATCGCCTGATCCCCATCGACCACGGAGAGGTGTGCATGAACATCGACCCGAGTTGGTTCACACAGAAGGGGATTGCTCCTCCATCGACGCTTGAGGATCTGGCGGCGCCCGAGTACAAGGGACTGACAGTCATCTCCAGCCCGGTCACGTCCACTCCGGGGATTGCGTTCCTCGTCGGAACGGTTGAGGTGTTCGGAGATGATGGTTGGCAGGACTACTGGAAGGCGCTCCGAGCCAACGATGTGATGGTCCGTCCCAGTTGGAGCGACGCTTATTACACCGACTACACGGTTTCTGGAGGTGACAGGCCAGTCGTGTTGTCCTACGCGTCGAGTCCACCCGCAGAGGTCGTCTTCAGTGAGGGCAAGCGAACCGAACCCGTCTCCCAGGTCATGACTTCGAGTTGTGTGGCTCAGATCGAGTACGCCGGCCTGTTGAAGGGAGCAAAGAATCCCGAGCTCGGCGCCGAGCTGATCCGGTTCATGATTGACTCTGATTGGCAGCGGGACCTTCCCCTGTCGAACTTCGTCTACCCCGTCACCGACGTCGAACTACCCGAGGAGTTCGTGAAATGGGCGCCGCCGGTGAAGAGTCCTCTGCGTGTGCCGGCCGAGACGGTCGACTCCATGCGTGACGAGTGGATCGAAGGTTGGCGACAGGTCATGGAGTGAGAGTGCGTCGTCCAGCACTTGGCAGAGTCCTGTTGGTTCTGGTCGTCCTGGCTGTTGCCGTTCCTTTCATCGCGGTCCTCAGCACGACCTTCGGCGGTTCACTCGCGACGGGTCTGGACACAGCGTCGCCCTGGGCGAGAATCCTGGGTTCGAGACGAACCTGGCGGGTCATTGCCCTGACCATCGGGCAGGCAGTCGGATCGACTGCCGTGACCGTCGTCATTGGCATTCCAGTTGCCTACACGCTCGCCAGGTACCGCTTCTTTGGCCGAAGCGTCTTGGCGACGTTGGCGGTGGTGCCCTTTGTGTTGCCATCAGTGGTGGTCGGAGCGGCTTTCGCCTCGATCTTCGGGGCCAGAGGGGTTCTCGACGGACGGGGTAGCTGGTGGTTGATCATTGCGGCTCACGTGTGTTTCAACATCTCTGTCGTCGTCAGAACCGTTGGGGCTGCCATCGAACGAGGTGGTGGGGACAGCGAGGCAGCGGCGCGCCTGCTCGGTCGGAGCGGGTTTGCCACATTTCGCGAGGTCACGCTCCCGAGGGTCGCGTCATCGATAGCGGCGAGCGCCGTCATCGTGTTCCTGTTCTCTCTGACCAGCTTCGGTGTGATCGTCATACTCGGCGGAGGGTCGGTTACGACCCTCGAGGTGGAGATCTGGGTTCGGGCAACGCGTCAGTTCGACATAAGCGGAGCAGCAGTGCTGAGCGCTCTCCAACTGATAGCTGTTGCATCGACGCTCGCTGCTGACATCGCCATTGCGAGACATTCCAAGGTCTCGACACTGCCGAGTGAGGTCCGGAGGCAACGACCGTCTGAACCTCTGGCAAAAGCCCTTGTGATCACAAGTGTCCTGTCGATTGTACTGATCTGCGGGGTGCCGCTGGCGGCCCTCGCATTTCGGTCCCTGCAGGTCCCGGGCGGCCTTGGCCTGGACAACTGGACCTCACTCGGATCAGTCCTCGAAGGCACCGACATGACGACAAGTCCAATCTCAGCGACGATCAACTCGCTGCGGACCTCGATGCTGGTGAGTCTTCTGACGGTCGCTCTGGCGCTGCCCACAGCCCGCTATCTGGCGACGCGGCGGGGACGAGTGGAACAGGGACTGGTGCTGTTGCCTCTGGGAGTGTCAGCGACGACGATCGGCCTTGGCCTGCTGATCGCCTTCGGTCGTCCACCGGTCGACTTGCGGGGTTCTGGCCTGCTGATTCCGCTGGCGCAATTGCTGGTCGCGTTGCCGCTGGTGACCCGAGTCATGGTTCCTCCCATCCGGTCCCTCGATCGGGCCCAACTCGATGCGGCTGAGATGCTCGGTGCGGTGGGGCCAACCAGATTCTGGCGAGTCGATCTTCCACACTTGAGAACGGCGCTCCGCTCTGCTGCTGCTCTTGGCTTTGTCGTATGTCTGGGCGAGTTCGGAGCGACAGTGTTCGTGTCGCGTGGTGACGAGGTCACCATGCCCGTGCTGTTGCAGCAACTCATGTCTCGGCCAGGCGGGGTGGGATATGGGCAGTCCATGGCCGTAGGGGTACTGATGGTTGTTGTGTGCGGCGTGGTTCTCTGGATTGCTGATCGCATGGGGTCATCGGGAGCGACAGTGATGACCGGCTGAGGAGACTGCCTGAGAAGCGGGCTCGGTTGAGATTCAAACCGTTGGAGAGCCGGGGTCAAGGCTGTAGCGTGGCAGGGTCAGGGGAGTGGAAATGTCGAATAGCTCGCCCTAGCCGCAATGTCACCACTCAGCCCGTCACCAGTCACCCGATCTTCGTGGATGCAGCGTCCGAACGTCGAGCGACGACCTGATCCGATGGACATGACGAGTACCCGTAGCGGGCTCTCGAGTTCAACCTGTCGGCGAGCACTGGCCACTGCCGCAGCGATGGTCGCCCTTGTGCCCTTCGTTGCACCGGTGGTGGAAGCGGCTCCCGGTTCGTACTCCGATGGCGCCCGTGGCGGTCAGGTGGCAGCGGCCGGACCCTCCACATCGTCGACATCGACGCCGACGTCGTCTACGTCCTCGGATCCAACCGGTTCGACGACGACTGTCCCTGGAGCGACTGAGTCGACCACCACGACGGTGGACCCAAGCGTTACAACTACGACGTACCTGCCTCCCGTGCCCCCCGAACTCGTCGATGACCCCCGACTCGGCTACCTGTCTGACCCCGAACCCAACGACGGCCTCGAGGTTCCGGTCGCGCAGAAGACCTTCGATCTCCAGTCGGTCCAGGTGCTGCCAGAACGGGTCGCAGAGTCAAAGCTG
>CAUJEC010000105.1 GCA_963169245.1 Actinomycetota bacterium | reverse complement strand
ACTCTTCACCCTCGTCTACGGCGTTGGCTTTGTAGCGCTCGCCTTGGCCGCAGCAACCGGTGGGCCTCTGGGTGGACTTGGGGAGATCTCGTCTGTCGCCACTCATTGGGCACCTTGGCTACTGGCTGCCTCGGTCATCGGCATAGAACTCGGCGTGTACGCGATGTACCGAAACGGCTGGGAACTCACGACCGGGAACATCACCACCCAGGCAATCGTCGCAGCGGTACTGGTCGTACTCGGCCTGAGGTTCTTCCGCGAGACACTGACACCCATACGGGCCATCGGCCTTGTTCTGTGCGTGATCGGGGCGGCGCTCCTGGCCAATTGATCAGCCAGTGAGCACCGCCGCGATCTGTGTCATTCGGGCCCTCGAAAACCAAGCACTATTGGAGAATCAGTGGCGACGGCGATACACACGTTCCAGCTTCTCTTCCAGATTCTCACTCTTGACCGTTGTGGTCAGGCGCTTCCGGGCGGCAGCGAGAATCTGATCCGCCTTCTCCCTCGTAAGCTTCCCCTCTGCCACAGACTGATCGAGTCGTGTCCCGAGCTTGGCGATCAGGGAATCAATCATCTCGTTGATGTCAACACCATGATCTGCTGCAATCTGCTCGATCGTCTTACCATCCTTGATGGCCTTGGCCAGGTCGGTCTGGGACAAGCCGAGTTCCTCAGCGATCTCGCTATAGCCGATGGCCACCCGCCGATCGTGGCGACGAACCATTCCCGACTCCGCTGTCGCTAGGCGTTTGGCGACCGCCTCGGCCTGAGACTGGCTGATTGTCCCGTCCGTGATCAGGGGCTTTAGAGCCTTGAGAATCCTCTCCTGATGGCGCTTGCGCGCCTCCTCGGAATTCCGAGCCGAGCCGGACTTGCTTGAATCGGACTTGGCGGAATCGGACTTGGCAGAGTCCTTGGCTGGGGCCGTGGTCGTCGTGGATTCCTGGGCACCGGCCAGCGCCGAACCACCGAGAACCACACCACTGAGCCCGCTGGCAGCGAGCGTCATAGTCAGCCCTACGGCTGCTAGTGAATGCTTCGACTTCTTCATCATTCGGCTCCTATGTCGAGGTTGATGCCCTCACGATGGACTCCGAAGGTCAAAGGATCATTCAAACTTGGTTAGAAGACGGTTAGAACTCAGAAGCGACCGGCAAGGTGAAGCCGATGACAGCTCCCCGGGCCGACGGCCCATCACCACTCCCACGGTCTCTCGCCCACACGTATCCGTTGTGTGCCCTGATGATCTCCGCCACGATCGCAAGTCCCAGTCCTGACCCTGGCACCGATCGGGCTTCATCGGATCGATAGAACCGTTCGAAGAGCATCGGGATGTCCACATCCGCCAGACCCGGGCCATTGTCGATCACCGACACGACACCCGTATGACATTCCACCCGAATTGGCTTTTCGGAGGTGTCGAACTTGATCGCGTTCTCTAGCAGATTCGACACGCAACGAGCGAGCCTCTTCGACTGGCCCACCACATAGGAATCGTCGACGTTGATCTCAATTCGTCGCCCCGATCGCTGGCCAGCCCGATGTGCCACACTTGCGGCCAGTTCCCCAAGGTTGACCGTGCCGAACGGTTCATCATTCTGGGCGTCGGCCGCCAGATCGATCACCTCGTTGACAAGCGTCGAGAGTTCCTCTGTCTCGATCCTCAGATCCGCGACAACCCGTTGCCTCTCATCGTCGGTGAGCGACTCCGAACCACTCAACAGGTAGACGTTCGTGCGAAGGCTGGTCAGCGGGGTCCGCAATTCATGGCCCGCGTTCTGGATGAGCCTTCGTTGTTCATCCCTTGCCTGCACGAGTGCGCTCAACATCTCATCAAGGGCAGATGCCAAACGGCCAACCTCATCGGTGCCGCCCGACGACATCCTTGATCTCAGATCACCTGTCTTGGCCACATGGCCTGCGACCACGCTCAGCGCGGTCAGTCTTTGGGTCATACGCCATGCGACCAGCCAGCCAATCAACCCGGCAACCGCTGAGACCAGGGCAGACACCAGAACTATCCGCCTTGCGATCCCCCGTTGCACGGCTTCGATCTCGGCCATCGACCGCATGACCTGGACCGCTCCCGCGCCTGAGCCAAGACCCCGCGTCAATAGTCGGTGGCGCTGTCCGTCCACGATCACCGTGCGAAGCGACTCGGTCACAGCAGAGTTCCGAGCGATCGCCACATCCGACTCGTCCACTGGCAGCCCGGTCTCCCCCAGCGTGATCACCCTGCCTCGCGGCCCGATCGCCTGGGTCATTGTGTCGCTCGCTGCGGTGAACTCCTGCAGTGCGCGAAGAGCTTCGATCATCTGTCGGGAACGACGCGAGTCGCTTGTGATACCTTCACGGCTCAACTGCGCCGCAGATAAACGCAGCGACGCGTCGAGTTGTGCCCTGAGTTCAGCCGACGTTGACCGGAAGGCGAGCAGACCGACAGAGACAGAGGCAAGCGCGGTAAGGACCACCAGCGCTGCTGTCACCTTCAGACGGAAGCTCATTTGACGGGCCCTTCGGGTTCCCGAAGCGTGTAGCCCACCCCTCTGATCGTCTGAATCAATGCGACGTCGGCGGGGTCGTCGATCTTGCGCCGGAGGTAGCTGATGTAGACCGCCAAGTTCTTCGACTCCGGACCGAAGTCGTAGTCCCAGATCCGCTCGTAGATCTGGGATCTCGACAGCACGATCCCGGCGTTGCGCATCAGCAACTCCAGCAGATCGAACTCGATCCTCGACAGTCCTATCTCGACGTTGCCACGCCACACTCGTCTTGCAGCCGGGTCAAGGCTCAGGTCACCGACGCGCACCATCCGATCGATCACGGGATCCGACGTGTCCCCAGAGCGGTCCCGTGATCGACGCAACAAGGCCCGCACCCGGGCGAGCAGTTCACCCGGATCGAACGGCTTGATCAAGTAGTCATCTGCTCCTGCATCGAGCCCCGCCACTCTCTCGGACGGGTCTGTCAAGGCGGTGAGGATCATGATCGGGACGTTGTCGCCTTCGGCTCGGAGCACACGACAAACGCTTAGGCCATCCACCGAAGGCATCATCACGTCCAAGAGGACCAATCCGACGTCGAGGCGCCGACGTGACTCGAGAGCGGCCACTCCATCGGTTGCGGTCACCACCTCGTAGCCGTTGATCTCCAGCAGTCGACGCAACGAATCGCGGATTGCTCGGTCATCCTCAGCAACAAGGATCCTCGTTCCTGTTCTCGAATGGTCGGCCCGCATTCTCGACAACCTAGGACCTCGGCTGACTCAGGAATGATCAGTTGCAGTAGAAATATCAGGATCCCACGGGGGTGCTTGGGGTCCAGAGCAACGAGAACTCAGGGGAACTAGCTTCG
>CAUJEC010000104.1 GCA_963169245.1 Actinomycetota bacterium | reverse complement strand
CTGGGGAGCGCTCATTCGACGGCTGGGATGAGTTGGTCGACACACACGGTTCGGAACTGGCGACGAGCGCCGAGACCGATGCGGCCGAAGAGGTTCTGCGCCAGATGTCGAAGCTGTCGCCCAAGGCGGCCGAGGCCATCGCCGCCGCACTGGGCACCGCTGAACAGTCCGCTGCGGGCAATGACGACATGTTCGCATCGATGCCGGAGATCGGTGATGAACTGACCTCTGCTGAATCTGATGCAGATCCCGGTCCGATTTCGTTTCTCGACTCGTTCTGATGCCCCCGGGTGAGCTCCAACTTCAGAGTTTTCTGACCCCGTTCGCTGCAATGGACCCGGTGAACGCGATATTGCCGGTACCTTGTCTCCTAGAGGGCGACGTGGTCAGAACGCCGATCCAGGAGAGAGACGACAAGTTGACTGCTGAGTCAAGGGAAACAGAATCGCAGGAACAGGCGCCGGACGGATCGATCTCCGATGAGTTGACCGATGAGGTCGTGAGTCGCGGTTGGATCGAGTTGGAAACCGAAGGCAGGGCCGACGCGCTCTTCATGATCTCAGAGGGTCGATTGGGAATCGGCCGTACTGACACAGCAGATGATCCTCGGTGGATACAACTTGCTGATATTTCAAGCGTCGATGGAATCGGCGAACCCGACAATGGGCTCGCGGCGGTCGAGCTGGCCACGCTCAGCGGCACCAAGTTCACCGCAGGGTGGAACCAGGGCTTCTGTGACGCCGTGATCTCGGCTCTCATGGCAACTGTCGAGACAGTCGTCGAGGAGGCCGGGGAAGTAACCGAGGACGTGACATCTGGAGGCGACGCTGATGCCCACGCCAACGCGGAAGGTCACGTTCAGGGCAAAGCGGCCCGGATGGATCTGTCGCAACTCGCGACCGAAGCGCTGGACAGCGCTGTCGAGGACGGCGCGGCCCCAGGGGAGGAGATCTTCGGCCAGTCCTCAGCGCCCGATGATCAGAGCACCGGCGTCCTCGAGTTGCAGGACGTGACCTATCTCGGCGGGTTCCCAGGAGAGCCTAAGAAGCGAAAACACTGCACGGCCACACTCTCGCTCGAGGCTGTCGAGGTGAACGGACCATCATCGGTCAGTATGCGATTAGCGTGGGATGCCATCCGATCCGTCGAGGCCCAGAATTCCGATGAAGCACGTTTCCGTACAAACACAAAGATCCATCGGGACTCCTCCGCACTTGTTTTCGAATGTGTGGACGGGTCCATCGCCATGCTCGAGGCACGGCAGTGTCCAACGATTCCGCTTCGTCAGGCCATCGACACCCTCCTGCGAGGAGTTGACGTCGCCGTCAAGTGATCAGGTCGCCGAGGGGGTCATCTGATGTCGGCGGGTTATGCCCCCTCCAGTGATGCCAAGAGTCCCTTTGACAGTTCACGCAGTATTGCGCTGGTTGGACTCTCTGGTTCCGGCAAGTCCTCTGTCGCTCCAATTCTTGCGTCGCGCCTGGGATATGGCCCGGCGGTCGACCTTGACCGAGTGATCGAGGCGATGTTCTCGCGGACCATTGCCGAGATCTTCGCTGAGGACGGTGAGACCCGTTTCCGTGAGTTCGAGAGCGACGCGCTACGTGAGGCTCTCATGGGTGGGCCAGTCGTCATAGCCACTGGCGGTGGTGCCGTGCTCGATCGTGGGAACCGCGCGATGTTGCGTGGGCCCGATGTACGGGTCGTCTGGCTGCGGGGCTCACCGGGCCGGCTGGCTGAGAGACTCGCAGATACGACCGAGGCCCGACCTCTCATCCAGGGGGACTACGCGTTTGCGCTCCAGCGGCTCTCCGAGGAGCGCGAGGCGCTCTATCAGGAGGTCTCTGACTACATCGTCGATGTCGATGGGCTCGATGTCCGCTCCGTTGTCGACGAGGTGGAGCGGGTGCTCAGGTGAGCCAGCCGCCCGAAATAAGCCATCCATCCGAAACGAGCCTGCCGCCCGAAACGAGCCTGCCGCCCGACGTGGCTGGGATCCTCCATGGTTGAGAGCTCCGACCCCTCGATGCGTACAGTCACCGTCGAACTCGGCGATGACCGCACGTACCCCGTTCATGTCGGCCGCGGGGCGGTGACGCGGCTGGCGGAACTGATTCCCGAGCGCAGCCGGCGAGTAGCGATAGTCACCCAGTCCGGGATTCCACACACCATCGACACGGGCCGCGATCAGCGCGTCTTTGTCATTGGCGACGGCGAGGCGTCAAAGACGCTCTCGACGATCGAGTCGCTCTGTGAGAGCTTCGCTGAGTGGAACCTGACCCGAGCAGACGCTGTGATCGGTCTCGGCGGCGGGCTCGTGACCGATGTTGCCGGTTTCGCGGCCTCGGTGTACCACCGCGGTCTGCCGGTGATACACGTCTCGACTTCACTGCTCGGTCAGATCGACGCTGCGATCGGCGGCAAGACGGGCGTCAACCTGCCCCAGGGTAAGAACCTGGTTGGTGCCTATTGGCAGCCCCGCGGCGTCATCTGCGACACAGAGTTCCTCGACACCCTCCCGGAGCGCGAGTGGCGATGCGGCATGGGGGAACTAGCCAAGTACCACTGGTTGGGCGGAGGGCGACTTGATGAACTCGACCTCGATGACCGCGTTGCTCAATGTGTGCGCATCAAGGCTGAGGTCGTGGCATCGGACGAACGCGAATCGTCCCGGCGGGCAATCCTCAACTACGGACACACTCTCGGTCACGCGATCGAGGTCGCCGGCGATCATCAACTGCGCCACGGTGAGGCAGTAGCCATCGGGTTGATCTACGCGGCAGAACTTGCTCAAAGTCTGGGGCGTATCACCGCTGACGACGTCGCCGAGCATCGACGTGTTGTGGCCGGATACGGACTGCCGACTCAGATCCCCGATGATCTGGGTGACGACGAACTGATCACGCTGATGGGCCGGGACAAGAAGGTTCTCGATGCTGGCCTCACATTCGTGCTCGATGGCCCGAACGGTGTCGAGGTCGTCCACTCCGTCGACCCCGAACTCGTTCGCTCGACGCTCGCTGCGCTGCGATAGCGCGAACCTGTTGTGATGAGACTGGATCCACGAAAATGACGAGAATCCTGATTCTGAGTGGAGTGAACCTTGGGCTGCTGGGACAGCGTCAACCCGAGGTCTACGGCACCGCCACCCTCGATGATCACATCGATTCTGCTCGGTCGTCGGCTGACTCCCTTGGCGTGCAGATCGAGCACCTCCAATCCGATGCCGAGGCCGACATCGTCAGGGCCATTGCGGCCGCTCGACGCAATTCGGATGCGATCATCATCAACCCGGGCGCTTTCACGCACTACTCCTGGGCAATCCATGATGCTCTGGCAGCATTCGAGGGTCCTGTAATCGAACTACACCTGTCCAACCCGAACGGTCGCGAGGCATGGCGCCACACTTCGGTCGTCACTCCCGTTGCGACTGCGGTGATCGCTGGTCTCGGTGGTGACGGATACGCACTCGCAGTTGATGCTGCGGTCCGGCTGCTGCGTCGATAGCTCCTACGCTTGGACCATGTCGATTACTGAGAACGTCGCCGGCGCGGTGTCCGACCTACCGGCCATGGACCACGTGGGTCGGGTCGATCGTCTTCGCGACGCCATGGGCGACGTCGGTCTGGATGGCCTTGTGGTCACCAATCTGACCAACGTCCGCTATCTGTGCGGCTTCACGGGCTCCGCAGGTGTGCTGTTGGTGACCGGGAACCACGTCCATTTCGTCACCGACGGCAGGTACACCGAGCAGTCGAGATCGGAGGTCGGCTCGTCCGGGGTTCCCATCGAGATCGAGATCTCCGCCTCTGAGCCCGACCGGGCAATTGCAGCGAGGGCCAAGGCCGATGGTGTCTCACGGTTGGGGCTGGAGGAGAACTCGATCACCTGGGCTGATCACACCCGCTGGGTCAAGGATCTGTTGCCCGGGACCGAATTGCTTGGATCCAACTCCATTGTCGAGACGCTGCGGCTGGTCAAGGAACCGGCAGAGGCAGCCCGAATTCGTGCCGCATGCGCTGTCGCCGACGAAGCCCTGGCCCGAACACGGCACCTGTTGAACGAGGGTCCGACCGAGATCGAATTCGCGATGGAACTCGATTCCACCATGAAGCGACTGGGTGCGGCGGATGTCAGCTTCGAGACCATCGTCGCCTCGGGCCCCAATGGTGCCAAACCCCATCACCATCCGGGCGGACGTGTCATTGCCGACGGCGACCTGGTTGTGATCGACTTCGGTGCGCTCGTGGATGGTTATCACTCCGACATGACACGCACGATGTGGATCGGTGACGTCGGCAAAGCGCGCGAGCGGAT
Source organism: Actinomycetota bacterium (assembly GCA_963169245.1). Classification (GTDB taxonomy): domain Bacteria; phylum Actinomycetota; class Acidimicrobiia; order Acidimicrobiales; family Microtrichaceae; genus JAGQSZ01. Next base: position 25,819 of record CAUJEC010000104.1, on the reverse strand, counting down.
GTTCGAGATCGTTCTCGAGTCCCAACTGGCGGGCATGGAGGCGGTGATAGCCGGCGTAGAAGCCTCGGCGGTGGACTCAATGTGTCGCCAGGTCATCGATGACGCAGGCTGGGGAGACGCATTCGTGCATGGCACGGGCCATGGCGTCGGGCTCGACATTCATGAGGAGCCTCGGGTGTCGTCGCGCTCCGCTGCTATCTTGGAGCCGGGTCACGTCGTGACCGTCGAGCCGGGTGTCTACATCCCGGAACTTGGCGGAGTGCGGATCGAGGACACGGTGTTGGTGACCGACACCGGATGCGATCGATTGACCCGCACCCCCAAGACACCTCAACCAGGCTGACGTCCCAGCCGGATTCCACCCGTTTGGGTGATTCGATTCGCCGGGACTACACACGGAGAACTCAACCAATGGCCCAAATCTCGACCGCGGACTTCAAGAACGGGATGAGCATCGACCTCGACGGGACGCTCTATCAGATCGTCGAGTTCCAACACGTCAAGCCCGGTAAGGGCGGTGCGTTCGTTCGCAGCACGCTTCGTGACATCCGAAACGGTGGAACCCAGGAGCGCACTTTCCGTGCAGGCGAGAAGATGGAGCGCGCAATCATTGACAAGCGCGAGATGCAGCTTCTCTACCGTGAGGGCAACGACTACGTCTTCATGGACAATCAGTCCTATGACCAGCTCAACGTCAGCGCAGCCACTCTCGGGGATGCTGTCAACTACCTCGTCGACAACTCGACGGTCATGCTGATGATGTATCGCGACGAGATCGTCGGGGTCGAGATGGCGGCCTCGGTCGAACTGACCATCGCGGAGACCGAACCGGGGGAGAAGGGCGACCGCGTCTCTGGCGCCAAGAAGCCGGCAACCCTTGAGACCGGCCTTGTTATTCAGGTCCCGCTGTTCATCAGCCCCGGCGAGCGTGTCAAGGTCGATACACGCTCCGGCGAGTTTCTCTCACGTGCCTGAGGACGGGTACCCGGGCGATGTGACCGAAGGCGCCCCGCCAGGTGGCGATCCGTCCGGCGACGACCGCTCTGGTGGCAACCGCTCAGGCGGCGGTCCGACAGATGCTGCGACTGACCAGGTTCCAGCGGAGGTTCGGACAGCGGAGAAGGACCGTGCGGCGAGCAAGCCCGTGGTCGGTGGACGCCATGAGTCCCGTGAACGTGCGATCCACCTGCTCTATGAGGCTCAGATGAAGGGCATCACAGCAGACGAGGTTCTGGATTCACAGGTCATCCCGCCAGATCGTTACAGCATGGAGCTTGTCGACGGTGTGTCGGCGCACCTTGAGGCGCTCGATGCGCTGATCGAGCGCCTTGCTAAGGGATGGACTCTCAAGCGGATGCCGATTATGGATGTCGTCATCCTGCGAGTCGCGGTATTCGAGCTCGCTCACCGGTCAGATGTGCCTCGTGGCGTCGTCCTCTCCGAAGCCGTAGAACTCGCCTCGCAGTACGGAACCGACGACTCGTCGCGCTTCGTCAATGGACTGCTCGCAACCGCAGCAGACGAACTGCGCTGAGATATCTGCGCTGACTGTCCTGCGCCGATGGTTCTGCGCTGGCGCTTAAACACACGGTGCTGCAAGGTCGGCCCTGCACCGTTGACCTACTGGTCTGCAACCACCTTTTTCGGTGAGGAAGCTACGCTATCTGGACGGCCAAAGTCATCGTGGTGCTAAGGTTCAGGTCTGTACGTGAAAGAGGTCCAGAGAGGCCTCTACGGACAGAAAGGCACTGCCTATGGCAGAACGCGAACGACGAATGACGCGCCCCTTCGGGGGCGTTTTTGTTGCCAAGTCCCAGGTGATGGACGCCGAGGACATCCGCCGAGCAGTTCGGCGCATGGCACATGAGATCCTCGAACGGAACCACGGCACCGAGGATCTGGTGATCGTCGGCCTGCAGACCGGTGGCGTCCAGATAGCGCACGCCTTGGCCGCCTCTATCGAGGACATCGAGGAGTTCGGTGAGGGTGAACCGGGCATCCCGATCGGGACTCTGGACGTGGCTCTCTACCGTGACGACATCGGCATCCGGCCAGTGCTCCCCGAAGAGGTCACCGATATCCCAGTTGACCTCGACTCCAAGGCCGTTGTCCTCGTCGACGACGTTCTCTACACCGGGCGGACCATCCGAGCAGCGCTCGATGCGCTAATCGACTTCGGCCGGCCACGCATGGTTCAACTCGCAGTCATGGTCGACCGCGGACATCGCGAACTTCCGATCCGCCCCGATTTCGTCGGAAAGAACCTTCCGACCCGACGCGACGAACTCGTCGACGTCACAATGAGCGGAGTCGAGTTGGGGGAGTTGCAGAAGCCATGACCACTTCGACCCACGCTCCTCATCTGCTGAGCGTTACCGACCTGACACGGGACCAGATCGAGGAACTGCTCACACTCACCGACACATTCGTCGAAGTCAGCCGTCGCCCGATCCCGAAGGTCCCCTCGCTACGAGGCAAGACCGTGGTGTCGCTGTTCTTCGAGGACTCGACCCGCACCAGACTCAGCTTCGAGACCGCTGCCAAGCGACTTTCGGCCGACGTCATGTCCTTCGCAGTCTCCTCGTCATCGGTCAACAAGGGTGAGTCGGTCAGGGACACCATCGAGACGATCGAAGCGATGGGTATAGACGCCGTCATCGTCCGACACAGGTCCTCCGGTGTGCCGAAACAGATCAGCCAGTGGACCAACGCCTCGGTCATCAACGCCGGGGACGGTTGGCACCAGCACCCCACCCAGGCGCTGCTCGACGCATACACGATCCGATCGCATTTCGGTTCCCTCGAGGGTCGTCGAGTGGCGATCATCGGAGACGTAAAGCATTCCCGAGTCGCCCGCTCCAACATGGAGATGTTCACATCACTCGGCGCAGAGGTCGTCCTCGTTGCGCCACGAACACTTCTACCGGTGACCACTGAAAGCTGGAATGTGACCGCTACCCAGGACATCGATTCGGTTCTGGGTGACATCGACGTCGCCTACCTGCTGAGGATGCAGCGTGAACGCATGGATGAGGCACTCGTTCCGTCCATGCGTGAGTACTCCGCCGACTACGGCCTGACAATGGAGCGTGCAGCGAAACTGAGGCCCGACACGCTGATCATGCATCCCGGTCCGATGAACCGTGGTATCGAGATCGAGTCCGAGGTGGCGCAGCTTCCCAACGCCGTCATCACCGAACAGGTCTTCAACGGTGTCGCCGTGAGAATGGCGGTGCTGTTCATGTTGTTGGGCTCGGGACTGCACCTGCGAAACAGAGCGCCTGATGACAGCATCGACAAAGAGATGATCGAGATGGAAGGTGACCAGTCATGAAGGCCGACATCGTCATACGTGGTGGAACGATCCTCGATGAGTCCGGCGAAAGACGAGGCGACGTTGCGATTGCGGGAGATCGGATCGTCGGAGTCGGCGACGGGTTGACCGGTGATCGGGAGATAGATGCCGGCGGCTGTCTTGTCACTCCCGGCTTCGTCGACCTACACACACACCTCCGCCAACCTGGCAAGGAGGAGGCCGAGACCATCGAGACGGGATCGAGGGCGGCAGCCCTTGGTGGCTACACCGCTGTGCTCGCCATGCCGAACACCACTCCCACGATCGACTCCGCCTCGGTGGTGAGAGAGGTCCTCGAGCTAGGACGGGCAGCGCCGTGTGATGTTCACACATCTGGAGCGATCACCGTCGGCCGGGCGGGTGAGCAACTTGCTCCGATGGCCGAGATGGCCAAACTCGGTGTCCGAGTGTTCACCGATGACGGCAGCGGCGTTCAGGACGACAGACTCATGCGCCGCGCGATGGAGTACGCGGCGGGTCTGGGAGTTCTGCTCGCACAGCACTGCGAGGTGACCTCGTTGTCAGAGGGAACCTGCATGCACGAGGGTGAGGTGTCGGCCCGGCTCGGGTTACCCGGTCAGCCATCCGAGGCCGAGGAACTTATGGTGATGCGAGATATCGCCCTGTCCCGCCTCACTGGCGCTCGGATGCACTTCCAGCACATCTCGACCGCCGGTTCGGTGGCGATGATCTCGGCAGCGAAGGCCGCTGGTATGGCGATCACCGCCGAGGCCGCCCCTCACCACTTCACACTCACAGATGAGAGTTGCGCTGGTTACGATGCGACCTTCAAGGTCCACCCACCGTTGCGAAGCGCAGGTGACCTTGCAGCGGTACGTGCAGGGCTCGCCTCGGGTGACCTCGACGCGATCGCAACCGATCACGCCCCACACGCACCCCAGGACAAGGAACTTCCCTTCGACAAGGCACCCCCAGGGATGCTCGGCCTTGAGTACGCACTGGCGTTGGCGCTCACCAATCTGGTTGATTCCGGAATCGGAATGACGGTGAGCGACGTCATCGCCGCGCTGTCGTGGAAACCCGCACGGATTGCCGGAATCGATGACCATGGAAGGCCAATAGCGGTGGGCTCTCCAGCCAATCTGGCGGTATTCGACCCCGAGCATCGCTGGTGTATCGACGCCTCTGGTGGAGCGTCGCGCAGTCGTAACGTCCCGTATGTGGGAATGGAGGTGAGAGGTCGGGTGACTGCCACGATCCTCGCCGGTGAAGCAGTAGTTCTAGACGGAAAGGCCCAACGGTGAGCGAGATTTCGGCCACTGAACGATCGAGAGAACAGCGATCAGCAAATGAACCGGCGGCAATAGTCCTCGCCGACGGAACCGTCTTCGAGGGCGAGGCCTTTGGGGCTCGTCCGGCCGACGGAGTAGCCCAGGGCGAGTTCGTCTTCAACACCGTCATGTCGGGCTATCAGGAAGTCATCTCTGACCCCTCATACGCCGGACAGGTGATCACCTTCACCTACCCCCACATCGGCAACGTAGGAACCAACGGCACCGACAACGAGTCCCTCCGCCCGTTCTGCAATGGCGTGGTCGTCAGGGACCTTGCTCGACGTCCGAGCAACTGGCGAGCACAGGAGGACCTGCCGTCGTTCTTGGACCGCCATGGGATTCCGGGTATCGCCGGAGTGGACACACGTCGACTTACACGACATCTTCGGGACCACGGTTCGATGGCGGGCGTCTTTGGAACCGCGGATCTGGCCACTCTCACCCAGGCCGCCAAGACAGCACATGACACGACCGGCCGGGATTTCGTTGCGCAGGTGACAACCGACGGTGCCTATTCGGTGGATGAGGATGGTGACAGCGGACGACGAATCGTTGCGATCGACCTAGGTATCAAGACGACGATCGTGCGGAGCCTCTCCAACTACGGCTCGGTTCATGTGGTGCCTGCCACCACTACCGCCGATGAGATCATGGCCCTCGAGCCAGACGGTGTGTTCCTCTCCAATGGCCCCGGTGACCCGGCTGCGGTTCAGTCGGCGCCCGAGACGATCAAGGGGCTTCTCGGTCGGGTCCCGATCTTCGGCATCTGTATGGGACACCAACTGCTCGCTCAGGCGCTGGGTGGAAAGACCTTCAAGCTCCCCTTCGGTCACCACGGCGGAAATCATCCCGTGCGGGACCTGACGACCGGCAAGATCGAGATCACCAGCCAGAATCACAACTACTGCGTCGATCTAGATGGGGTTCCCGGTATTGAGATCACCCATGTGAATCTCAACGATGGAACTCTCGAGGGCTTCCGCTGCAGTGATATCCCGGCGTTCGCGGTGCAGCACCACCCCGAGGCGGGCCCCGGGCCTCACGAGAGCAGCTATCTGTTCGGGCGGTTCGCCGACCTGATCGACAGCAACCGCAAGTGAGTTCTCTTTTGAGACGACCCAACGCGTCAGATCATCACTGGACCGGTATGGCAGCAACCGGTCCAGAGGCGGTATTCGCCAACTCAGCTCAGGTAGCGCTCAACAGCGCCGGTGACCTCGCCAAGATGGTCCTCGACTCCGCCGATGATCGCTCGCTCGACTCGGGACCCGAGCAGCGGGATCTTCACCCGCAGTTCGCCGCTGACGTTGCGGTTGGCTCCCGAGCCGGATGGAACCAGCAGCGAAGTGGCCGACGCCGACATCAGGCGTCCGGCCTGGTCGGGGACGAATCGTGTGTCGGAACGCAGAGACAAGCGGTCCCATTCGGTGATCTCCACCCAACTCACATTCGACGTGTCGATGAACCTTGCAGCCTCGGACGGAAGGTCGACGTCGAGTCGGTAGCGCAGTTCCACCGTCACCCGATTCCCCGACGCGCTCACTCCCAGAACCTCGGGAACAGACGTCGCGCTCAGGTCGTCGATACCGGTCCAGAAATCATCATCCACGAGTACCGCAAGAACGTCCTCGGGCGCTGCGCTGAACCGCTCAACAAAATCGAACTTCACCCCAAGAGCGTCGCACAGATCGACACGCCGGGAAGCAATTCCCCAACTCGTACCTTCGAGCCCCAGCGCGCACCCGGAAATATCAACTTCTCAATCCACGGAGCCATCAATGCCACGTCGTGACGACATCGAATCAATCCTGCTGATCGGCTCCGGCCCGATCGTCATCGGTCAGGCGTGCGAGTTCGACTATTCCGGAACCCAGGCCTGTCGCGTGCTGAGAGAGGAGGGCTACCGGGTGATCCTCGCCAACTCGAATCCGGCGACCATCATGACCGACCCGGACTTCGCAGACGCGACATATGTTGAACCCCTCGTGCCAGAGGTTCTCGAACGCATCATCGCCAAGGAACGTCCTGACGCCGTGCTGCCCACGCTCGGGGGCCAGACGGCGCTCAATCTGGCGATGGATCTCTCCGAGATGGGAATTCTTGAGAAGTACAACGTCGAGTTGATTGGCGCCGACGCAGAGGCGATACGTACGGCGGAGGATCGCGAGGTCTTCAAGAAGGCGATGATCGAGATCGGCCTCGGAGTGCCGGCTTCGGGCGTCGCCCGGTCGCTCGACGAGGGCCACGAGGTGCTTCGTGAGATAGGCCTGCCAGTGGTCATCCGTCCCGCGTACATCCTGGGTGGCAAGGGAACCGGTATCGCGTCGACAATGGAGCAGTTCGACCACATCGTTTCTAGGGGGATCGACGCGAGTCCGATCGGTGAGGTTCTCATCGAGAAGTCGATCGCGGGTTGGAAGGAGTTCGAACTCGAGGTCATGCGTGACCGGGCGGACAACTGCGTGATTATCTGTTCCATCGAGAATGTGGATGCCATGGGTGTCCACACCGGCGACTCCATAACGGTGGCACCCGCACAGACCCTGACCGACGTCGAGTACCAGGTCATGCGCGACGCTGCGTTCCGGGTCATGAGGCGCGTGGGGGTCGAGACCGGCGGATCCAATGTTCAGTTCGCGGTCCACCCGGAAACAGGGGAACAGGTCGTCATCGAGATGAACCCACGGGTCAGCCGCTCGTCTGCTCTCGCATCCAAGGCGACCGGCTTCCCGATCGCGAAGATCGCCGCCAAACTCGCTGTCGGTTACACCCTCGACGAGATCCCCAACGACATCACCAAGAAGACGCCTGCGAGCTTCGAACCGACGATCGACTATGTCGTCACCAAAGTTCCGCGCTGGGCGTTCGAGAAGTTCCCGGGTGCCGAACCGGTCCTTGGTACCCAGATGCAGTCAGTCGGCGAGGTCATGGCACTGGGACGTACGTTCCCGGAGTCGCTGCAGAAGGCCATGCGCTCGATGGAACAGGGTCGGGCGGGTCTCAACTGCGACGCCGGCGAGCGGCTCTATGACGATGTGGAGACATCTGACTTGCTGGCTCGGGTGTCGATCGCCACACCGGAGCGGATCTTCGAGATCGAGTCGCTGATCCGGCGGGGTGTGAGCCTTACCGAGATCAACGTGGCCACCGGAATCGACATCTGGTTCCTGGATCAGATGCTGGCCATCTGTGAGGAACGCGAGGCTCTCGCTGGTCGTCAGAGCGGCGACGGAATCCCCGAACTCACAACGGGGGAGTGGAAGAGGGCCAAGCAGTTCGGCTTCTCCGATGCTCAACTCGCCTACCTCTGGAACAGTGACGAGGCCGAGATCCGATCCGCTCGAATCGGTGCAGGAGTCGAGACGACCTATAAGACCGTCGATACGTGCGGGGCCGAGTTCGAGGCCTTCACCCCGTACCACTTCGGCACCTGGGAGGAGGAGAACGAGGTCGCCCCGTCCGACGGCAAGAAGGTGATCATCCTCGGCTCCGGACCTAATCGCATCGGGCAGGGTATCGAGTTCGACTACTGCTGCGTGCACGCCTCGTTCTCACTCTCCGCGGCGGGTTTCGAGACGGTGATGATCAACTGCAACCCCGAGACCGTTTCCACCGACTACGACACCTCTGACCGTCTCTACTTCGAACCGCTCACCAATGAGGACGTCCTCAACGTGATTGACGCGGAACGACGCTCAGCCGAGGCGGGGGGTGGTGAACTCGTCGGAGTGATCGTCTCGCTCGGCGGACAGACTCCGCTCAAGCTCGCTGGACTTCTGCCCCCAGAACTGGTGCTCGGAACCCCCGCCGAGAGCATCGATCTGGCAGAGGACCGTGACCGCTGGGCGGCACTGTGCACGTCGCTATGCATCCCCCAACCAGAGGGTGCCACCGCAACCAGCCTGGATGCTGCGCTCGAGACGACCAGGCGGATCGGGTTCCCAGCACTCATCCGGCCTTCGTACGTCCTTGGTGGCAGAGCGATGGAGATCGTCTATGGCGAAGATGACCTTCGCCGGGCATGGCAGGCGATCACCCTGGGTGGCTCGCTCGGTCGCGAGGGTGGACTCTCCTCGTCGCGACCGGTGCTCATCGACAGGTTCCTCGAGGACGCCACCGAGGTCGACGTCGACGCGATCCGTGACGCCTCGGGAGAGGTGATCATCGGCGGGATCATGCAACACGTCGAGGAGGCCGGGGTCCACTCGGGAGACTCCGCGTGCATCACACCCCCGGTCGGTCTGACCCAGTCCGCAATAGCGACGATCAGCGACTACGCGTCACGAATCGCCGAGGGACTTGGGGTTATAGGACTCATCAACGTTCAGTTCGCCGTCCATCACTCAGGCGGGGATGACGAGAAGGTCTATGTGATCGAGGCCAACCCACGGGCATCTCGGACCGTGCCCTTCATCGCCAAGGCGATGGCCGTACCGCTCGTGAAAATCGCCTCGCGGGTCATGTGTGGTGCAACACTAGCGGAGCTACGTGAAGAGGGGCTTCTGAGCGAGTCGGGGTCGATCAGTCACGTCGCGGTCAAGGAGGCCGTACTTCCGTGGAACCGCTTCCCCGACGTCGACACGGTGCTCGGCCCCGAAATGCGATCCACCGGTGAGGTCATGGGCATAGACATGACCGAGGGGATGGCCTTCGCCAAGTCACAACTCGCAGCAGGCGACAGAATGCCCCTCGAGGGAACCGTGTTCATGTCACTTGCGGATCGGGACAAACCCGTCGGGCTCAGGGCTGCATCGAAGTTCGCGGAACTTGGTTTCGAGATAGTGGCAACCTCGGGAACCGCTGAGTTCCTGGGGTCCAATGGCATCGAGGTGGCTGAGGTCGTCGCGAAGCTGACCACCCCGAGTGCCGATGGCGACGACATCGCGGCTGACGGCCCAGGGGTCGACGGTGTCGAACTCATAGCGGCAGGCAGGGTCGACCTTGTCGTTAACTCCCCGCGTGGTCGAGGACCACGCGCGGATGGCGCCCATATTCGTCGTGCTGCGGCGGCCAACAGGGTTCCACTGATGACCACAGCGGCAGCGGCGTTCGCTGCGGCCAAGGGAATCGAGGAACTCCGTAAGAACGAACTCGACGTTCGCAGCCTGCAGGAGTACCAGTCCGCCATGAGAGGCGCCTGAGGTGCCCGTCGACCTGAGCACGACGATCGGGTCTTTGGAGTTCCCCGCTCCGGTGATGACCGCGGCGGGGACAGCCGGCCATGGTGCGGAACTGTCTGCGTACGTTGACCTGTCATCGCTGGGCGCTGTGGTCGTCAAGTCACTCTCGGCTGAGCCATGGCCGGGCAACCCAGCGCCACGTGTCCACCAGACGCCATCGGGAATGCTCAACAGCGTCGGCCTCCAGGGGCCGGGCGTCGCTGTTTGGGTCAGGGACGAACTGCCGGGGCTGGTCGAGCGCGGCGCACGGGTCGTGGTCAGCATCTGGGGCCGCAGCGTCGAAGACTACGCGGCGGCCGCACGGTCGCTGCGCGCGGCCGAGGATCGCATCGTTGCCGTCGAGGTCAACCTCTCGTGCCCCAACCTCGATGGTGGCGCACACCTCTTCGCTCACGATCCGGTTGCCACCACCGATGTCCTGCGCTCTACCGAGATGCTAGAGGTGCCCCGTTGGGCAAAGCTCAGCGCGAACACCGACCGTGTCGTCGAGGTTGCCCGTGCCGCCCAGAGTGCTGGTGCGGAGGCCGTGACGCTCATCAATACGCTCATCGGGATGATCATCGACACCGAGAGCCGCCGTCCCCTCCTGGGTGGAGTGAGCGGTGGGCTGTCGGGCGCAGCAATCCATCCGGTTGCGGTGAGGACCGTCTATGAGGTTCGCAAGGCGATTCCGGATCTGGCGATTGTCGGTGCCGGGGGAGTGACCGATGCGATCACAGCGATCGAGTTGATCCTCGCAGGGGCTAGCGCGGTACAGGTCGGTACGGCCACCTTCGCCGATCCGAGGGCTGTCGCGAAGATTCTTGACGGTCTGCGAACATGGTGCGAAGCACATGAGGTATCACAACTACGAGATCTGATCGGTGGGGCTCACCAAACAGGTTGAGGACACAACTCAAGAACGGGCTGTGCTCGACGGTTCGATCGACTAGACAGACGCAGGGTCCGATAGGGCGACTGCGCCAACAAGACGACAGGCCAATGAAGGGGAGAAGATGAACAGCGACGAATCAGTAGCGGAGTTTCCAGTGGTGGACGAGTCAGTTCGTCGACGGCTGGCTCTCGCGCTCGACGTCGATGATCTGGTCGAGGCGCATCGACTCGCCGTGGCGCTCAAGCCCTGGTTCGGAGTGGCCAAGGTGGGCCTCGAGTTGTTCAGTTCCGATGGGCCAGATGCCATCGGGGCGCTACGGGACCTGGGCTACTCGGTGTTCCTGGACCTCAAGCTTTTCGACATACCTACAACGGTCAACCGTTCGACGAAGGTGCTCGGTTCGCTTGGTGTCGAATACCTGACCCTCCACGCCCTCGGTGGTGTGGACATGTTGCGTGCGGGCGTCGAGGGTTTGGCCGAAGGAGCCGACAACGCGGGACTGCCCCAGCCGACATCGCTTGCGGTCACGGTGCTCACGAGCGATGACACGGCTCCACCTCACATCGTCCCCAATCGTGTGCGAGTTGCACTCGAAGGCGGTTGTGGCGGAATCGTATTGGCCGCATCCGATCTGCAGATCGCACGAGAACTCGCTCCACGGCTCAAGCGGGTGGTTCCCGGAATACGTCTGGCCGGTGGTGCCCGTCACGACCAGGCCAGGGCAGCGACCCCACAGGACGCCGCTGCCAACGGCGCGGACCTGCTTGTCGTGGGGCGTGCAGTCACCAAGGCCGAGGACCCGGCCGCTGCCGCTGCCGCGATTGCTGCGTCGATCTAGGGGTTCCGCTGTCCGAATCTGCTGAACCGACCGAATCCTCTGATCTGTCCGAAAGCGCGGAACCGATCCGAAGCGGCGCTGACGCGACGCATTCGGCGGCGTCGCTATGGGCAGCTGAGGCAAGAGCCGTCAGGTACGAACTCAGGGATCGCCTCAGATCTGGGGAGTTGACGCTGTCGGAGTGTCTGACCGAGGCATCGACCGATGAACTCGTTGGTCGGGTCAAGCTCCTGTGGGTGCTCGAGTCGCTTCCTGGAGCCAAGAAGGTGACCACCAGAAGAGCACTCGAGGGCATGAGTCTCGATGGGTCCAGGGCGATCTCTGATCTCGAGGCTCCAGTGGTCTGGCAGATCCTCGAAATGTTCGATAATGAAGACTCGTCGAACGATTCCGATGACGGAAAGGGCTGAGGCCAGTTGACCACCACATCGAATGACGAGGGCCGGGACGACGACTTCAAAGTGATTGTCATCTCAGGACCGGGCGGCGTCGGCAAGGGGACCATCGTCAACGAGATTCTCAAGCGAGATCCCAGGCTCTGGCTGAGCAGATCCTGGACCACCCGCGATCCGCGTCCGGGTGAGTCTCCCGACAACTACCACTTCAAGACCGCCGATGAGTTCCAGCGTCATATCGACAGCGGCGGGTTCCTTGAGTGGGCCAATTTCCTCGACTATATGCAGGGCAGTCCGATTCCTGATCCTCCAGCGGGCATGGATGTGGTCTTCGAGATCGATGTCCAGGGGGCCAAGATAGTCAAGGGCCTGTATCCCGCCAGCCTCCTGATCTTTCTGGACACCCCCAGTCGAGAGGTTCAGAGACAACGGATGGTCGGTCGTGGCGACACACCGGAGCGGATCGAGCAGCGCCTTCAGAAGGCCGAGGAGGAACTTGCTCGTTCCAAGGAACTCGACTTCGTGCATCTGATCAACGATGAACTCGAACGCACCGTCGATGAAGTCCTGGCACTCATCGCAGGGCATAGGGCCTGAGTCTCCGTCGGCGGCGATCACCCACGTTCTGATTCCTGGGTCTCTGTGCGGTAGACTCTCTGGCCGACCTGACTCCACCTGGTCGTTTCCCGCTGTCCGGTTACTTGGAGACCACAGAACACATGGCAGAGCTCGACACGATGATCAATCCTCCGATCGAGGGACTGCTGGCCAAGGCCGGCTCCAAGTTCTCGCTGGTGACTCTCGCCGCCAAGCGTGCGCGTCAGGTCAACAGCTACTACGTGGCGCTCAAGAGCGACGACGGCGTAGGCCGTGCCATTCCGCCGCAGGTCACCAGCACGGCTCACAAGCCTCTGTCCATTGCCTTCGAGGAGATCGATCAGGACATGGTCATCGGAGTGGGTGGCGCGACGGGCCGTCCGATTCCCCAAGAGATCGAACCTGTCGAGGCTGACGACTCCAGCGAGGGTTCGGAGACCTCCGAGGATTCCTGAGCCAATAGTTCCTGACCGACGGTGACCCTGGAGGGTTCATGGATCTGAGTGGTCGGCGAATAGTTCTTGGAGTGGGCGGAGGGATCGCCGCGTACAAGGCCGTAGAGGTCTCCAGGCGGCTCGTCGACGCTGGCGCGCATGTGGTCCCGGTGATGACCACCGGCGCAAAACGCTTTGTCGGTGAGACCACGTTCTCGGCATTGGCGAGCGAGCCCGTGCGCAGTTCGCTCTTCGACGATCCCAACGATCCCATCCCTCATACGACAATCGGTCAGGGCGCCGATCTGATCGTCGTCGCTCCGGCCACGGCTCGACTCATCTCGGCGTACGCGACCGGGTACTCACACGATCTGCTCACCAATGTCCTCATCGCCACCAGGGCGCCTGTGATCGTCTGTCCCGCCATGCACACCGAGATGTGGGAGCACCCAGCCATCCAGGACAACATGACCCTGCTGCGGTCTCGTGGGGTTCATGTCGTGAATCCGGGCGAGGGGCGTCTCGCTGGCGGCGACATCGGTGCAGGCAGACTGGCCGAGCCCATCGACATCGTCGCTGCCGTCTTCGATGTGCTCGAGAGTCGGGGAGCAGGCCGGGCCTCAGCTGAAACGCGCGACCTCGATGGGCTCAACGTGGTGGTCAGCGCAGGTGGAACCCGTGAACCCATCGATCCTGTGCGCTTCGTTGGCAATCGCTCGTCTGGGAAGCAGGGGCACCTCATCGCCGAGCAGGCGCATTCCCGGGGTGCCTCGGTCACGCTCGTCACGACCTCGGCAATCGCATCTTCGCCTGGCATCAACCGCGTGAACGTCGAGACTGCTGATGAGATGCATCGAGCGATCAGCGCAGTCGCCAACACTGCGGACATCGTCGTCATGAGCGCTGCGGTCGCGGATTTCACTCCGGTGCGGGCAGCGGAGAACAAGATCAAGAAGGCAGACGGGGTTCCCTCGATCGTGCTTGCGCCAACGGTCGACATCCTCGCCGAGTTGGGTGCCGTCAAGCCGGTCGGTCAGACGCTTGTCGGCTTCGCTGCTGAGACCACTGATGCAGAGGCCAATGCGCTGCGCAAACTGCATGCCAAGAACGCCGATCTGCTGGTGCTCAACGACGTCTCGGCTCCGGGTGTCGGCTTCGAACACGACACCAACGAGGTCACGATTCTGAGCGCAGACGGCAGTCGGGTACACATTGGACTTACCGACAAGCGTAAAGTTGCTGACGCCGTTCTTACCGAGGCCAGGCGTGTTCACCATGCCGGCAGCACCGCAACGGAATGAGTTCGACCGCGAGTGTCACAGGCACGCGCGACAATCAATCCCCCACAGCCGAAGGCTTTCAGGAGTAAACCGATGACAATATGGACCTTCACCTCGGAATCAGTCACCGAGGGCCATCCGGACAAGATGGCGGACCAGATCTCCGATTCCGTGCTCGACGCGATCCTGGAGAAGGATCCCGCGGCCCGTGTTGCGTGCGAGACCCTCGTCACGACGGGACTCTGCATCATCGCCGGGGAGATCACCACCTCTGCCTACGTGGACATCCCCAGCATCGCTCGCGATCGCATCTGCGAGATCGGTTATGACCGTGAGAGCTTCGGATACGACGGACACACATGCGGTGTCATGGTCGCAATCGATGAGCAGTCTCCTGACATCGGCCAAGGCGTCACCGACTCAGAAGAGGTCCGCTCGGGTAGCGCCGGCGAGTCGGACGATCTCGACAAGCAGGGTGCGGGCGATCAGGGAATGATGTTCGGCTATGCCGTGGATGAGACCGATGCGCTCATGCCGCTTCCCATCCATCTGGCTCACCGGATGGCCGAGCGTCTGGCCGAGGTTCGCAAGGCCGGAACGGTCCCTTATCTTCGACCCGATGCTAAGACCCAGGTGACCTTCGAGTACGAGGACAACCGGCCCGTCAGGCTCAAGACCGTTCTCATCTCGACCCAGCACAACGACGGCATCGACCGCGATTCCGAGATCCTGCCCGACATGATCGAGCACGTGATCCGCCCGGTCGTGCCCGAACAGTTCGCCGATGACGACTACAGCGTGTTCGTCAATCCGACCGGACGATTCGTCATCGGTGGCCCGGTGGGCGATGCGGGCCTCACAGGCCGCAAGATCATCGTCGACACCTACGGCGGTTCCGCTCGTCACGGTGGCGGTGCGTTCTCGGGCAAGGACCCGTCGAAGGTCGACCGCTCGGCCGCCTACGCCGCACGCTGGGTCGCCAAGAACGTCGTTGCTGCAGGCGCTGCGTCACGCTGTGAGGTTCAGGTCGCATACGCGATCGGCATGGCACACCCCGTGTCGATCCTGGTCGAGACCTTCGGAACCTCCACTGTCGATCCCGACGCGCTCGACAAGGCCGTCAAAGAGGTATTCGACCTTCGCCCGGCAGCGATCGTGCGAGACCTCGACCTGCGCCGACCGATCTATGCACGCACTGCTGCCTATGGTCACTTCGGTCGGACCGATGCCAATGGCGGGTTCACCTGGGAGAACACCGACCGGGCCAGCGACCTGCGTTCACTGCTGGGTCTCTGATCCGGCTTCGCTGCACGAGTGGCGATCGTCAGGGTGCTGCCGGACATCCCGGCGGTGGATCGACCATTCGACTATGAGATCGACCTCGACGTCCCGGTGGGAACAGTCGTTCGCGTGCCATTCAGCGGACGCAGGGTCCGGGGTTGGGTACTCGAGACCTCTGTAGTCCCCGAACCCGGTCGAGACCTGTTGACGGTCACCAAGGTGGTCGGGCGTGGTCCTGATCCCGAGGTGATCGACCTGTGCCGGTGGGCCGCTCAGCATTGGGTCGGACGACTGGTGACGATGCTCCGTCTGGCCACACCCGACAAGGTCGTCCCCCTCTCCGGCCCAGACCGCCAGAGGCCCCCCGGCGGGTCTGCATCACCCGCTACAGCCTCGGTGGTGAGCAAACGGACTGGTTCCACTGGCGACCCTGATCTCGACGAGGTGCTCGGCTCGCTGCTGCGCTCCGATGTGGGCGTGGCCGTCGTCCGAACCACCCCGGTGATGGACAACTCCGAGATAGCGCTTCTGGCCGCCGAAGTCGGCCAGTCGATAATCGTCACACCTTCGCCGCCAGAGGCCGACCGCATCGTTCGAAAGCTCCGCAGCAGCGGACTCCGCGCTGCGCGATGGCCACAGGACTGGGCGATGGCAGCCGCAGGAGCGACTGTCGTAGGGACCAGGGGAGCGGTGTTCGCTCCAGCGCCTGACCTTGCTGCGATCGTCGTCTTGGATGAACACGACCCCCTGCTTCAGAACGAGGGTTCCCCAACCTGGAACGCTCGCGAGGTGGCAGTTCGCCGCGCTCTCAGCTCAGTCGAGGGACGGGATCCCGCGGCGTGTCTGCTGGTCTCTCCAACACCCTCGCTCGAGGCCTACCGGGCTCAGGGTTCCAGCGCTCAGGGTTCCAGCGCACAGGGGCATCGCACAGAGGGTGGACTGGACCAGAACCCGTCGGTCGGGACCGTACCGAGCCAAGTCGGATTCGGTCACCTTCGTGTACAGAACCTGATCGATGATCCCGCGGTCCTCTCGCCGATGCTCACCCTGTCGACGTCGAGAACCCGTGACGGTTGGGCTCCGATCATCGTGATCGACCGTCGGGGCGAGGACATGAAGCGAACCGGGCTCTTCGCATCGCAATCAGTTGAACTCATGCGTGAGGCCGTTTCGTCGGGCGAACGGGTCTTATGTGTTCTCAACAGGACCGGACGGGCCAGGTTGTTGGCCTGTAGGAGCTGCTCCACTGTCGCCCGCTGCCACGTTTGTGACAGCGCTGTGATCATGCCCGAAGGCCACGTCCTGGTGTGCCCGGGTTGTGGCACCACGCGGCCACCCGTGTGTGTCGAATGCGGATCCGTTGCGCTCGCCAACCTCCGGCTCGGGGTGAGCAGAGCGCGTGAGGAACTGGAGGCTCTGTTGCGCGTACCGGTCGGCGAGGTGACCGCGGCCACAGCGATCGCGCATGCCGGAACCTCATCCAATGACCCAACTGAAGGGGTGATCATCGGCACATCGACAGCGCTTCGGCATCGTTCGCCTGGCGGCACCGTGATCTTCTTGGATTTCGATCAGGAATTACTGGCGCCTCGCTACCGCGGCGCCGAGGATGCAATGCGCCTCGTAATTGACGCGTGCCGCGCCGTGGGAGGCAGGCGCTCGGGGGGACGGATCGTCATCCAGACCAGGATCCCCGAGCATCAGGTGATTCTCTCGGTGTTGAAGGCGAATCCGAGCCCCTTCAGCGAGTCCGAACTGAAACGCCGTGACCTCCTCGGGCTTCCACCGTCAGCAGACATTGCGCTTGTGGGAGGTGAGGCGGCCCCGGAGTTCATGGCCAGGCTGGGCGAGCCGGAAAACATCGAGGTCCTCTCCGCAGGAGAGGGCACATGGTCCCTCAGGTCGCGTGTCCCCGGCCTGCTTGCTGAAGTTCTCTCAAATGTGGATCGGCCACCAGGAAGGCTCCGGTTGCAGGTAAACCCGTCGCAGTTGAGTCGCTGAACTCGGTCCACACGGATGCGGCATCACTCCGATGCGGCATCATCCCGATGCGGGACCACCGGGGGTCACCTTCAGAATCCTGTATCCCTGACGTGATCTGATTCGCTCCACAACATGTCCACGGCCCTGTAGCCAAGTGGTCAGCGAGTCGGCCCCCAGATGTCGATGTACCACCAGCCATGCGCTGGAGTCGGGCGACAACCTGGGCAGCCAACGGTCGAGCATGTCGTGGAGGACTGTCTTTCCCACTCGAATAGGCGGGTTCGAGACAATGGCGGCGAAGCTCATGTCTGTCGGGACCGAATCTGGGTCGCCGACCTCGAACGGCGTGCCCTGAGGAGCATTTGCGGCCAGGTTAATTTGGGCAAGTTCCATCGCTCGCTCGCTTACGTCCACCGCCCAGATCAACTGTCCGGGTCGACGTCGAGCGAGAGTCACAGCGATAGGTCCGTAGCCGCATCCCAGGTCGAGTAGCGGACCGTCTGGCAGTACCGGCAACTCGCCAAGGAGAAGCTTCGTTCCGGGGTCAACTCGATCAGGCGAGAAGACGCCGCGGTCGGTCATCAGATCGACCGACAGATCGGGAAGATCGAGACGGATCCGGGACCGCTTGGAACGAGCATCGCTCTGGGTCGAGAAGTAGTGGGACTGTCCCTTGGTCGTCTCGGGTTGGCCGCTCTTCGGATGCTCCACCGGGCCAAGGTAGCCTGTAGTCATGGCCAGTCCTTATGCGATCCGTATTGTCGGCGATCCCGTGTTGCGTCAGCGCGCTGAGGACGTCACCGACATCGACGCCCGTCTGGTGCAACTCTGCGACGACATGCTCACCACCATGTACGAAGCTCCCGGTCTCGGGTTGGCCGCACCACAGGTGGGCGTTCAGAAGCGGTTCTTCGTCTATGACCTCGGTGCTGGTGACGGCTCCCAGGTGCTCATCAATCCCCAGATTGTCGAGTCCGACGGGGAGTGGGAGTACTTCGAAGGGTGCCTGTCAGTGCCGGATATGGGCTTTGACATCGTGAGACCGAAGAGGGTCCACATCACTGGAGTTGACCTCGATGGCAACGATGTCTCCATCGAGGCCGATGAACTCCTCGCCCGGCTATTCCAACATGAACTCGACCATCTCGACGGCGTGCTTCTGCTCGATCACCTCGACGATGATCAGCGCAAGGAGGCCAAGAAGACACTCCGCAAGCGGGCAATGGACACGAGCGACCCGGCACTTCCCGAGGCATCTGGTTCGTTCCTGCGGTTCCGCTGAACTTCGACGGCCAGAGCATCTACTACCAGAAGAGGATCGTGAACTGATGAGGATCGTCTACTTCGGTTCGCCCCGCACAGCTGTGGCCCCGCTGGTTGCGCTGCACGAGGCAGGACACGACGTAGCGCTGGTCATCAGCGGGTCCGACAAGCGGCGGGGGAGGGGATCCGCCAAGACGCCGACTCCCGTCAAGGCTGCTGCGCTCGAGTTGGGTCTCGACGTGTCCGATGACATGGCCGACGCACTCGAAGTGGGAGCCGATCTGGGCGTGGTTGTCGCCTATGGGCGGATCATCCCCAATGAGATCCTGGCCGCCTTTCCCCTGGTCAACATCCATTTCTCGTTGCTGCCAAGGTGGCGCGGTGCCGCACCCATCGAGCGGGCGATCCTCGCTGGAGACACAGAGACAGGTGTCTGTCTCATGGAGGTGGCCGAGGGACTTGACACTGGGGATGTCTACAGGCGCGTCGAGGTACCCATAGATCCGACTGACACTGCAACCGAACTTCATGAGCGGCTGTCCCACCTGGGCGCGCAGCTATTGCTGTCCGCACTCGATGAGGGCCTCGGCGATCCCGAACCCCAGTCGGAGGTCGGACTCACCTACGCGTCGAAGGTGACCACCGATGACCGTCGCATCGATGCGAACATGACCGTCGAGGATGTCGATCGTCGTGTTCGAGTGGGAGGTGCGTGGACGACGTTCCGGGGAAGGCGGCTGAAGATCATCTCGCTTCGGGACGTTCCCACAGTCAGCTCTGATGTCGACGCCATGAGCCTTGCCGAACCCACAGCCGAGAGCGCTGGTGAGCCGGGCACCTTCATCAGTGGATCCCGGATCGTGCTCAGCGATGGCGTCATCGAGGTCGTACAGGTTCAGCCCGAGGGTAAGCCGGTTATGGATGTTGCCGCTTGGGCCAATGGTGCCGATCCTGTTGGTGATCGGATCGGGTCATGACCACGCGAAAGCCAGCGCAGCGACCTGGCGACGGTGACGAGCCAGGTGTCAGGGCCAGACGATTGGCGGGCCAGGTGCTCACACGGGTGGCACAGGACGGCGCATACTCGAATCTCGCTCTGCGCCACGCACTCGACTCTGCCGCCAAGGAACCTTCTCCGCTTGAATCCGCTGATGCCCGGCTGGTCACAGATCTGGTCTATGGGACTCTCCGGCGTCAGCGTTCATGTGACTCGCTGATCAATCGATTCACCATGTCCGATCCACCCCCAGCAGCGCGGTCGTTTCTCCGACTCGGCGCCTACCAGATCGCCTTTCGAGCCGATATCCCGGCCTATGCGGCGGTCTCCTCGACGGTCTCCGCCGCCCCGAAACGGTTCCGCGGACTATGCAATGCCGTCCTGCGGAAGGTCGTCGGATCCCCCATCGAGTTCCACGACGAGGGTGATCGACTCTCCTATCCGGACTGGATCATCGAACGACTTCGAGACGATCTCGGTGATGTCCGGGCGGTTGGCGCATTGGAGGCAATGAATGATCCTGCAGCCCAGGTGACCAGAGACGATGGCTACAGCCAGGACCCGGCGTCGCAGATGGTCGTGGATCTGGTCGGGGCACGACCCGGCGATCTGGTGGCAGACCTGTGCGCGTCGCCCGGTGGCAAGGCGACTGGTTTGGCCAACTCTGGCGCCCTGGTCATTGCGAGTGACATCTCCGAATCTCGAGTCCACCTGTTGGCCGGCAATGCGAGACGTTTCGGCGAAGGGCGGGTTCTCGTCAGCCGCTCCGACGCCGGATTTCCGGGACTGCGAGCCGGGTCGTTCGACCATGTTGCGATCGATGCCCCGTGTTCGGGTCTGGGCGTTCTCAGGCGTCGCCCTGATGCCCGATGGACTCTCGACAGTGCTAGTCCACAACGGCTGAGTGAGCTACAGGTGAGTCTGATCAAGGCCGGGGTAGAACTACTTAAGCCCGGAGGACAACTCACCTACAGCGTCTGCACCCTGACCGCCCGGGAGTCACTTGGAGTGGACCAGGTCATCGAAGCGGAACTACCTGAGCTCGAACCCCTCGAACAGCCCGGAGATCCATGGGAACCCTTTGGCAGGGGATCGATCTTGTTACCCCAGGCACTGGGCACTGATGGCATGTGTCTGTTCCGCTACCGGTACAGTCGATAGCAGGCCGATCTCATGATCGGTCACGTCGAGCCCGTACTCATCTGCCATATTGAGACTCGGGCGCAGCGACTCCGCGAAAGGTGAACTCAATGCCGCTAGAGAGACTGGAAGCCAAGATCCTCACTGTTTCGGACAGCATCACTGCTGGTAGCCGCGAGGACAGTTCCGGAGCGGCCCTCGAGGAGTTCCTCGGTTCCGAGTCCTACGCAGTAGTGGAGCGGCGCGTGGTGCCTGATGTGATCGACGAGATCGCGAATGCCCTGTCGTCGATGGCCTACGGATTCAACGGCCTGATCGTCACCACCGGTGGTGCTGGTTTCGCACAGCGGGACTTCACGCCGGAGGCCACTCGACGGATTCTCGATCGCCTTGCTCCCGGGATGGCTGAAGCCATGAGGGCGATATCGCCGAGAGGTCGTCTGTCGCGGGTGATGGCCGGCACGAGGGGATCCGCCCTTGTCCTCAACCTCTCGGCGGCCCCCGATAGAGCCGTCGCCATGCTCGCGGCAGTGCTCGACGCTGTTCCCGAGGCTGTGGAACTCCTTGGTGGCGGGTCGATCCCGACCACTGACGCCGTCGAACTCAAGACGGTCGACTGAGGATCATCACTTCCATTGGCAATGAATCGACACTCTCGCTGCGGTCGTCTTTGACTCGACTGACGTCAATTCGACCACCTAGATGACGCGCGGATAGAATTAACTACACCATGGGGCCCACTCACAGCATCGACGTGGTCGACAGGGAATGCATGACGCGAGCCATCGCCGCAGCGAACCGGGTTCGCTGCATCACGTCTCCGAACCCCTGGGTCGGGGCGGTGGTGAGAACCTCAGATGGTGACACATTCGACGGCGCAACCCTGGAGCCGGGCAACGACCACGCCGAGATTGTCGCTCTCAAGGCAGCCGGCGACGCAGCGCGCGGAGCCACTCTCTATGTGACGCTGGAACCCTGTAGCCATGTCGGTAAGACCGGTCCATGTGTCGAAGCCATCATCGAATCCGGCATCACGCGAGTGGTCGTCGGAATCATCGATCCTGATCCAAAGGTCGCTGGATCCGGAATCGAAAAGCTCCGGCAGGCTGGCATTACTGTCGATGTCGGCGTCGAGGGAGACAAAGTGAGTGTCCAACTCGCTCCGTATCTCAAACACCGACGAACCAATCGACCCTGGGTGGTGCTCAAACTCGCAGCGACGATGGACGGTGGAACGGCTGCTCCCAACGGCACCAGTCAGTGGATCACCTCAGCAGCTGCGCGAGCGGACGGCCACCGAGTTAGGGCCGAGTCGGACGCGATCCTCGTTGGAGCAGGGACGATTCGGCGGGATGATTCCTCGTTGACGGTTCGTGAGTACACACCGCCCGTGCTTCCGGTCAGTGGTTCGGTGGATCCTCTGCGTGTGGTGCTCGGAAGCGTTCCACCGGACGCAAGAGTCAGGCCGTGCCGAGAGATGTCGGGCGACCTCGGCGAGATCCTCGACGAACTCGGTGGCGATGGGATCGTTCAACTTCTCGTCGAAGGCGGAGCGGGCGTGGCCGGCGCGTTTCACCGAGCGGGGCTCGTTGATCGATATCTTGTCTACCTCGCCCCGGCGTTCTTTGGCGGCGACGACGCAAACGGTCTCTTCGAGGGCGCCGGCGCCTGGGACATCGCTGATGTCTGGCGTGGCCGTTTCGTGGCCGTCGAGCGCGTGGGGGATGACCTCAAGATCGTCATGGACCAACTCGATCAGGCTGAACCGGGCGAGGCCGTGACCGCCACCGAGGGCTCTCCTGATGGTCGTGCTGATGGTCGCGGCGACGGGAGTTCTCACTGATGTTCACAGGGATTGTCGAAGAGCTGGGATCGGTCATCTCGCTCGATGGCCCCCGACTTCGCCTCAGAGCCAAGAGGGTTCTCGAGGACGTCACGATGGGCGCATCCATCGCGGTCAACGGCTGCTGCCTGACTGTCGTTGGATGGGAACTCGGTGACGACGACGGCTGGTGGGATGCGGATGTGAGCGAGGAGACGTTCAACCGCACATCGACCGGTTCGCTCGTCGTCGGGAGTCCGGTCAATCTGGAGCGCCCTGTTCGATTGGCGGATCGTCTGGGTGGTCATCTTGTCCAAGGACATGTCGACGCCGTCGGTACGGTCATATCCAAGGCCCCCGATCTTCGGGTGCGCGTTCCCCAACACCTGGTCCGCTACATCGTCGAGAAGGGTTCGATCACCGTTGACGGCGTGTCTCTCACAGTGGTCGACCCTGTCGGCGACGAGTTCAGCGTCGCCCTCATACCCCATACCTGTGACGTGACCACTCTCGGAGCCAGAGAGGTGGGTGACCCCGTGAACATCGAAGTAGACGTGATGGCGAAGTACGCCGAACAGCTAGTCGCCGCATATCTGGACAGTCCGGACAAGGAGCAGCAGGCATGAGCCGCGAACCACTTTCACAACAGGGGCGCGAGGAGTCGATCTTCGCGTCGATAGATGACGCCGTGGCAGCCATGGCCCGCGGAGAGATCATCGTCGTGGTCGATGACGAGGATCGTGAGAACGAGGGTGACCTGATCATGGCCGCGGAGGCCGCGACGCCGGAGAACATCGCTTTCTTCGTGCGCCACACCTCCGGTGTCATCTGCGCCCCTCTCACCGGTGATCGACTCGATGAACTCGATATCCCCCTCATGGTCCAGGACAACACCGAGTCGCACCGCACGGCGTTCACCTATTCGGTCGACTATGTCCATGGGACATCTACGGGCATCTCGGCAGCTGATCGGTCGGCGACGATCAGGGCATTGATCGATCCGTCGACTCGACCGAGTGACCTCGCTCGCCCCGGGCATATCTTTCCGCTTCGGTATTCCGAGGGTGGAGTGCTAAAGCGTGCCGGCCACACCGAGGCAGCGGTTGATCTCGCTCGTCTCGCCGGCATGGATCCGGCAGGGGTCCTCTGTGAGATCGTGAACGATGACGGGACGATGGCCCGCGTCGATGATCTGGTCGGGTTCTGTAAGGAACACAACCTGTTGATGATCACCATCGCTCAGTTGATCAAGTACCGCCGACAGAACGAGAAACTGATCCGGCGGATCTCAGAGGCCCGGATCCCATCTCCGTGGGGCGAGTTCACCGCTTATGTCTACGAGGCGGTTCTCGACGGACAACAACACGTCGCGATGGTCAAGGGTGCAGTCCAGGGCGAACGTGACGTGCTCGTGCGTGTCCACTCGGAGTGTCTCACCGGCGACGTATTCCATTCGCTTCGTTGTGACTGTGGTATCCAACTCCATTCGGCCATGGAGGCCATCGAGTCCGAAGGGCTCGGAGTACTGGTCTATCTGCGTGGACACGAGGGCCGGGGGATCGGGCTGGGCCACAAGATCCGTGCCTATGGGCTTCAGGATGAGGGGCGTGACACCGTGGACGCAAATGTCGAACTCGGTCTGCCAGTCGACAGTCGCGAGTATGGCATCGGGGCTCAGATCCTCAACGATCTCGGAATCACCACGATGCGGCTCATGACGAACAATCCCGCGAAGTACGGCGGACTTGAAGGCTTCGGCCTTGAGATCTCCGAGCGTGTGGGTCTGGAGTCAACTCCCAATCCCGAGAACGAGGGCTATCTGCGGACCAAGCGTGAACGCATGGGCCATATTCTGAATGGACTCGACTGATGGGTGTTGATTTCAAGGCGGTCGACTCGGCTGCACCGCAGGCTCAGCCAAGTGGCCAAGGTCGACGAATCGGCATAGTTGTCGCGAGATGGAACGATGCCATAACCACCCGGCTGCTGCGGGGGGCACTTGCACAACTCGAGCTTCGAGGGACAGCTGCCGATGACGTCGATGTGCACTGGGTGCCGGGTGCGTTCGAGATTCCCCTCATGGCCAAGATCATGGCCGGGTCCGGTCGCTACGACGCCGTGATCACGATCGGGTGTGTCATCCGCGGTGACACCGCCCATTTCGAATACGTCGCGGGCCCTGCTGCAGAGGGTGTGCTCCAGGCGCAACTCGCGACCGATGTCCCGGTCATCTTCGGTGTTCTGACAGTCGAGACCAGACATCAGGCCTTGGTCCGGTCAGTGATCGACGGTGACTATGAGGGTGACAATAAAGGTGCAGAGGCGGTTGACACCGCCCTTGAGATGGCCCAGGTTCTCGAGGACTTCGCTCGGGCGAGTTAGCCGTCAGTCGGTGTCGATCTAAGACTATGCCGATATCAGGGGATGCCAGGTCACGAGGCGTTTAGGTCACGAGGCGGTTGCCGGGACCAGTTCCTGGCTCTCGAGTAGATGGCGGAACTCGTCGCGGGGGACCGGTCGGGAGTAGACATAGCCCTGGCCATAGGGACATTCCATGGCTCGCAGGGCTTCGATCTGTTCGATCTCCTCGATGCCCTCGGCGACGGTCTTGACACCAAGGTTCCTGGCCAGGTCCATGATTGTGGCCAGAACCTTCTGGCTGCCTTCCTTGGCTACGTCGTCAACGAAGCTCTTGTCGATCTTGAGGACATCGAACTCGAGTTGCTGGATGTATCCGAGGGAGCTGTATCCGGTTCCGAAGTCGTCGATCGACAGGGCAATGCCCTTGGACCGCAGCGCCTGCATCATCTCGATCGAACCGACGTCATCTGTCACAAGTGATGACTCAGTGACCTCGAGTACCAGTCGTGAGGCCGGCAGGCCCACGTTCTGGAGTTGCCGCGTGACGGTGTCAACCAGATTTGCGTTACGCAGTTGCTGAGGGGAGAGGTTGACCGAGATTGTGAAGCGCTCCATCGACTCGCCGAATTCGGCGATCCACGCTGCAACGTCCGTTGTCGCCTTCTCTATCATGCCTTCGCCGATGGCTCCGATAAGACCGGTCTCTTCTGCCAGAGGAATGAAG
>CAUJEC010000103.1 GCA_963169245.1 Actinomycetota bacterium | reverse complement strand
GATGACCTCAATTCCGTCGAGTTGGAGAATGCCAGCGCGTTCGCGCTCCGCGTCCTCACGAAGGTCGAGCACCCGTGTCACCCCCGCCGCTTTGAAGATGGAGGCGGACTGCCTGACGCGCTGGAGTGCGTCCGCTCGGATGACCCGCCCGGGCCGTATGACTCGGCCGTCCAGCGTTGTCATCCCACCGAGGTCTCGGGTGTTGAATATGCCGTCCCGAGCAAGTTCGGTTCGAAGCCTTGAAGTTGACAGATCGCCTCCCGGGAACATCGCCGAGGGAGACCTACCGGGCCGAAGTAAGCCCCGGCGTGGGACAACTCAGGCCAACGACGCTACCAAGCCGATCCCGTCTGCGGTGACGCGCAGGTCATCTATCCGAACATCGAGCGAACCTGCACTGTCGGGAAGGAGAACAGGTATGAGAGCGGGGAACTTCACCTGGAAGGGTGCCAGCGCGACGAGTCCACCGAGCCGCTTGGAGATCTGGTTGACAAACGACGGCACAATGCTCGGCATCTCTATCCATGCCGATTGCACAGAGAGCTCCAACTGCCCGCGAAGAAGCCTCGTCCGGACCTCGGTGCGCAGAGCGCCTCGAAGATCTGGGAGCGACTCGGGGAAGATTCGGGAGTTCTTGATCTGTCCACCCACGGACTGCTCGTCGAGAGATACCTTCAACTCAAATGGAAGGGGCAACTCCCCAGCAGCACGCTCAAGCGCTATGTGGGCGACGTGATCGACCACCGACGTCGCCAGGCCAACCCCGATTCGCTTGCCTGCGATGGGCACAGGAAGCGCCGCACCCTTCACCGACGAGTCGGCCGGGACGCTGATCGTCACGAGTCCCGACGACACGCTCAGCGCGATCGGACCAGGTCGACCGCCCAACTTGACGAAAACCGAGCCAACCTCCTCGTCGAGTTCGACCATTGCTTCTCCAACATGCTCGCTGAGCGCCGCGAACAGGTCACCGCCGATTCCGCCAAGGAGCACTCCGAACATGGCGAGCATGCCGGGCCAGCCGGCCGGCTCCACTCCCTCTGGAACTGGAGCGTTCGGATCGGTGGCGATGGAGACGAACTCTGCCTGATTCAGGTTCAAGCCGACGATGATCTGGCCGTTGTCCTTCAGATACATGAAGGGCTGCACAAGGGCCTCGCCGATGACCGGAATAGGTGCGCTCGGCAACATCGCGCTCGCTGCGCTCAGAATCGGCGAAACTGCTGGTGATTCGGCACTGACGGCATCGCCCGCATAGTCGACCGTTCGTGTAGCCACCTCGCCGGCACCGGCCACGATGACCTTGATACGACCGCCATTTGCAGAGTCAAGCACTGCGCTTACACCGGTCACGGTCAGACCAAGGGTCACCTCGATATCACCCATACCAGGGAGGGAGATGGTCGTATCCAGAGGGTCGACCGGAATCCCCACGCCCACCAGGAACGGAAGGAGATCGTTGACCATCTCCTGTGTCAGGGACGCGACCATCGCCATCGGTCCCGTGATCGGCTTATCGGCCAGATACTCCGAGACATCACGGATGTTCGACGTCGTCAAGCGGGGCTTGGCCGTGGGAGAATTGGGCGCTGTGGGAGGAGTGCCTGCCGTCGGGGCCTGTCGAGTCAGGTCGAGTTGCGGCTCCAAAATCGGCGCTGAGGACTTGACCGGCGTCGCCTTCGCAGCGGCCTTCTTGACCGGAGCCTTCTTTGCCGGAGCTTTCTTGGCCGGAGCTTTCTTCGCGACAGCCTTCTTGACCGGAGCCTTCTTGACCGGCGTCGCCTTCGCAGCGGCCTTCTTGACCGGCGTCGCCTTCGCAGCGGCCTTCTTGACCGGAGCTTTCTTCGCGACAGCCTTCTTCGCTGGCGCCTTCTTTGCTGGCGTCGCCTTAACCACCGGGGCCGGTTGCCTCTCGCCTACCGATTCGTCGGAAGTTTCACTGCCTGAGTCCATCTCAGTGTTCTAGCCCAGAACTGAGACAAACTTCGATGCGACAGGGTCCATAATTGTCAGATGCCGTTGGACCCAACGCCTGGCGCCCAAGACCCGCTCGAGGGGTACTCCGGGTCACGCTCCCCCGAGGGTGGACACATCTCGGACTCGACAGAGCAGGAACCAGATCAGTTTCAGTTGCTCAAAGAAGCCGCTATCGAGGCCGAGTTCGAAACCGGCCACCGCGAGGAGACAGTCGCCGAGGCAGAACGTCACGCCCTGATCCGAGTGGCCCGGATAGTCGCTGGCTTCACGCTGATAGTTTCAGGCCTAGCGGCAATTGTTCTCCCCGGTCCGGGCTGGCTAATGGTCATTCTCGGACTCTCGCTACTGCCATATCTGTGGGCTCAGCGGGTCATCAGACTGATCCGTCGCCGAATTCCGGGCATCCCCGAGGATGGCCGCATACCGACCAAGTCACTCATTGTCATGGGAACAATTCTTGTCGGAACCGTAGCGCTCACCGTCGCTTTCGGTAACGATGTAACCGAATGGATTCGCGGACTCGGCAACCCAGACACGCTCTTCGGATAGCGCGACGCCGCTGCCGTCGTCCACAGACAACTCGTCCAAAGACACTTCGTCCGGGCAGACTACCGACCACCACCTGTCGAGTGATCCACCCAACGGCGATCCACCCGATCGGGTCAGTCTCATGACCACCAAGACACTCAAACCCGTCGCATCTGTCGCCACGCAGCCGGCGATCAGTCTTCGCGAGGTGACGAAGACATATGCGGGTTCCGACAAGCCCGCAGTTGAGTGTCTCGACATGGACATCACCGCAGGCGAGTTGGTCGTATTTGTTGGCCCCTCCGGCTGTGGCAAGACGACGACGCTGCGGATGATCAACCGACTTGAGGAACCGACCACCGGTTCCATCCATCTCAACGGCAAGGACGTGTCGGGGATTCCTGCACCGGAGTTGCGACGGGGAATCGGATACGTCATCCAACAGGGAGGCCTGTTCCCCCACCAGACGGTGGAGACGAACATCGGCTGTGTACCCCGCCTCCTCGGATGGCCCAAGGCGCGTATTCGTGACCGTGTTGAGGAGCTGGTCGAGTTGGTCAGGCTCGACCCAGAGGTCCTCCGACGCTATCCATCCTCGCTCTCGGGCGGTCAGCAACAACGCGTCGGCGTGGCCCGCGCTCTGGCGGCCGACCCACCGATCCTGTTGATGGACGAGCCATACAGCGCTGTCGATCCTGTGGTCCG
>CAUJEC010000102.1 GCA_963169245.1 Actinomycetota bacterium | reverse complement strand
AACAGGCGCATCGATGACTCGGGTGCGCATGAACCCCAGCGAGAGCACGGGAAACACGACACCGACGACTGCTACAGCAGCGAGCCCCGCCCAGACCAGACCCATCACAGAAGGATCTGCGACTGCCAGCCGAAAAAGTCCCGACGATATGACACTGGCGATGACCACCGCACCAAAGATGGTCGGGAAGATGGTGCGTGATCGCCGGACACGCACCCGACCCCCAACACGACCTCGGCCGCCCGAGATCGACGTCAGGCCGTCGGCACTGAAACTTGTGTCATCAACCATGTGAGCACCTCGCTTGCGGCGCTCGTATCGACGCGCCCCGCAACCATGACCCGATGCGACAGGGCAGGAACGAGGACTGCCTGAACATCATCAGGGGTCACATAATCGCGCTCATCGACCACAGCGTGGGCTCGGGCCAGATGCATCAGAGACACACTTGCTCGAGGTGATGCTCCCTGGCTCAGGTGCGTCTCGGCTCTCGTTGCGGCCACAAGATCAAGGACGTATTCAACAATCTTGTCGTCCGCGTGTGTTCGAGCAGTCGCTGCGATCGCCGCCCGGATCATCTCGGTGTCCGCCACAGCCGTCACCGAATCAAGCACGTCTACCCCGCCCGCGCCTGTGATTATCTCACGCTCGGCGGTTCGGTCTGGCAGACCAACCGAGATGACCATCGCAAAACGATCGAGTTGACTCTCAGGCAATGGGAATGTTCCCACCTGACCAAACGGGTTCTGGGTCGCTATACAGAAGAACGGATCCAGCATCGCCCAGGTCTGTGAGTCAACAGACACCTGTCGTTCCTCCATGGGCTGGAGCATCGCCGACTGGGTGCGAGGAGACGCGCGGTTGATCTCGTCGATGAGTACGACGTTGGAGAAGATCGGCCCTGCACGGAAATCCCAATCACCTGACTCCGGGCGATAGACAGATGTACCGGTAACGTCGCTCGGGAGCAGATCGGGGGTGCACTGAATGCGGCCGAACCGACCGCCTATCGCTTTGGCCATCGACTTTGCCAGCAGAGTCTTGCCTGTACCGGGCAGGTCCTGAACGAGAAGGTGTCCTCCTGCCAAAAGCGCTGTGATGGCCAGATCCACCACGGCGGTCTTGCCGCGCATAGTGGTGTTGACCGCGGATCGAAGTCCGCCAGCAACCTGCTGGGGCGAAACCGGCTCGGTGGACATATGAAACGGCGGCGCAGCCTCGTCAGGACCTGGAGCCACTCAGGACCCGGAGTCGCTAACGAAGTCTGTCCATTCGACACCGTCCCACCAGCGGAATCGCTCCGGGTCATCGGGGTCTGGATACCAGTCGGGCGGGATGTCCGAATCGGCTTCGAGGTCGATATCGAGACCTCCGCCGCCGTCTATTGACGGGTATTCAATCGGCTCTTCATCCACCGGCGTGCTCAGGTCGAGATCGAGGCCACCGGAGCCGTCGATAGAGGGATAATCAGCCGGGTCGTCGTCAAAGACAGATGTTTCAGGTGGAGACCAGGACGGTCGGTCGTCGCTGACCGCGCTGCTGGTCCCGCTGCTAAAGGAGTCCGTGGCGCCAATAGGCACTTCAGAACTGAGTGTCGAGTCTGTATCAGTCCCCGCGAAATCTGCTGCCTCAGACTCGGAGTGATGCTGGCTCTGCTCCGCCTCATGAGCGGCCGCATCGGTTGCCCCTCCACCGCTGGTTGATCCTGTCGCACCAGACAGATTGGCGTGCTCGCCGCCCGGATCAGCACCGTCGGCGCCCGAAGCATTGCCCATAGTTGCGACGAGGGGCTCGGCAACCTCGTCATCTTCGACGTAATCGAAGAATCCGCCTCCGGCCGCAACGTAGTGAGAACTCGCTGTCTCCTGGTCGTCTTCGGCAATTGCCCCACCAGTTGAAAACGGTGAGCGAGATGCATCGGGCCCATCGGACTCACCTGTCGAGGCCCAAGCTGGCTCCGGTCCTGGCTGCGCTGCCCGGGCGGCCGCGGGCTCTGGAATTACAGGCTCAAAATCTGGTTGAGCATCGGCGGCCGAGGATTGGCTGGCAGGCGGATGGTTGGTCGGCGATTGGCCGGTCTGGCTCTCGAACCACCAAGGTGCCTTGTCAGCGGGCAAGCCAGTGCTGCTCTCTTGGTCGGGATTCGAAGCGGCAGGCACGCTCTGTCCTTCGGCTGGTTCATCAGCCCGCGCACCAGTCCGTTCATCAGAAACAGGCTGAATCTCTTCAACAACTGGAGAACTTGAGACAGGAGCAAGGTCGAAGTGCCCGGCGTCTCCCGCTTTGACTCCGAGGCCACTTAGCTCGTTGGCCGGATCGTGGTAGAGCTCTTCGTGGCGGGCGGCCGTCTGCTCGGGTGTGACTTCTTGTGGGGCGGCCGGGGCCACTGGATCCCGCGCGCCCGTGGGCGCGTCCACCGGAGCGACAGGGGCAGAAGCGGCCGGTGCCACCGGGGCTGGCGCAGGCTCGACAGGTGGATCTGACGCGCCCGCTGGCGCGTCCCCCGGTTGCGATTGCAATGGAGCACCCGGCCGGTGAGGTGCAAACGGGTTTGGAGCATGGGGATTGAAGTCCGGCGCTACCGGAGGTCCAACAGGCGCCAGTTCGCCGTTGGGAAGCCGCTGTTCCAGCTTCAAGGGTGACCCGGTCATTGAAGGCGTGCCCAAGGTGGGAATTGCCCGCGGTGGCATTGGCCCACTTCTGGGGACAGTGCCTTCCGGTGCGTGGGCGACGGGACCCTGATTCTGCCACCCTGCTCCCTTTCCTGAAGGCCCTGCGAAGGTGAGTTTCTTGGTCCGGCGACGCTCTTTGCGTTCGGCGCCTTTACCCCACGAGCGTTGGCTTCCCCATACCAACAAGAAGATTCCGACGACTACCGCTAGCCCGGCACCGAGAAAGATCTTCTGCGTGTCGGTGAGTAGCGGCTTGGGAACCGTCACCATCTGAAGCGTGGCATCGGTGTTCGTCTTGAGCGCCCACTGAGCGGAACCTGATCCGGTCTGTGTTCCGTTGGTTCGGGTTATCTTTCCAGGAAGGGAGATCGTCAGGCGCAGATCGGAGTTGAGCGGTACGACACCTGCGGAGTCGATCAGTTCCTGTGTGCTTGGATCAGCCTTGAGAGCCTCGGAGAGCATCTCGGGAGCAAGGATGGCATTGAGCCGCCACTCATCGTTTATCTCGGTCAACTCGAACGTGGTGAACAGTCGGACTGGGTTATCGCCGACGATTGTCCCGTTGACAAGCGTGCGTCCAAGTTCCTGATAGTCGTCGAAGGGCAATTTGACCTTGTAGCCGAGGCGACCGTCCTCATTGATCTTCTCAAAGGACGAGTCCCGAACCTGACTGACGGCGTCCTCGGCGATCGGTATTGCATTAGCTGCAACCAACAGTGTTTGGAGTTCTTCGGTAGGGAAGATGACTATCTCAACCGAACCAGAACCGTCCTTGTTGACCTTTACGTTGACGTCGCCGGTCAGACATCCCGTGGATACGACGGCCAAGAGCATCGCGACTATGACCAGAGCGAGCGATCTCACTCGGCGGTTCTGCACTCTCATCGAAGTCACCGTCGTTTTAGCCGTCACTGCTTCCTCATTTTGATCTGCACCGTCTTTTCGCTATCTGGCCACATTTCGCTAAATGTCCGGTATGTAATGGGAATGTGGGAGTGATGTCAATCAACGTTGGACTGTAACGGCCAGTAGATCGCTAAAGAATAGGTCAGGGATGTGACACTCGCCGGGTTGGTGCCATCGGCCATGAACTAGCGTTCAATAATTCAACCTAGAAGCCGGCAATCGCTGGAATCCGGGCGGTCAGTCCCACAGCAACCAGCAGTAGCAAACGACAGTTCGGTTGGCATTCATCGACTCCAAATCTGTCTGGTTCGCCAGAAGCGTACGCTTAACGCTCAGTCGGTCGGTGCGGTCAACTGGCAGGGCGGAGAAGCACTTCGACCTTCAACTGAAGAGCAGTCGCCACCTTCTGCAACGTGGTCAAGGTCGCTCCCACACCTCCGGCCTCCAAGCGGGCGATTGCCGCCTGGCTGGTGCCCATCAACGACGCAAGATCCCGCTGGGTAAGACCGGCGGTCTCGCGGGCGTTTCGAAACTGTTCGCCGACCTCGAGCGCGAGTTTCGTCGCTGAGTAGGTAACGTCGAATGCGGCGCGCTCAGAAGCGGCCATCTGCTCCAGGCGTCGGGTCTTGATCTCATTCAGAGTGGTGCGTGCCATCAGTTGTCCTCCGATGCGGTATGAGCCTCTGCGATGCAGCTAGCCATTGCGAATCGAGCACGAGCGATCTCTTGTCGCTCCACGCGCCGTGTGGGGTTGTTACCACGCGTCCCGCGTGAAACTCCACCACTCATCCAAACAGTTTCAGGAAACTCCTGGAACTAGTCCCCTAGTTGGTGACCGTTCCGTTGTCCCAGATTCTGAACAGCTGGCCTGCTGGCCCGTTCTGACCGGCCGGCCCGAGCGTTCCGACGCTGGCCGTCTGGCCGTCATGGTCACCACCAGCACAGCCACCGATGAGGGCGCAGTTGCCACGGGCTCCACCAATGCCACCGGTTGCTGGGGCAGAGAACGCTCCACCGTCGCCACCTGCGGCCGGGATAACCGGGCGTGCCTGTGAGCTGGCAGTGCTGAGCAGGGTGCCTGTTCCGATGTGGTACACGGCGATCGACGGGCCACCGGCACCGCCACCAGCACCAGCACCGCCGCCGCCAGCGCCACCAGCGCCGCCGCCACCGCCGCCGCCGGCTTCACAGCAGCTCTTGTCGCCGCCGTCACCACCGTTGCCACCGTTGCCGCCACGGCCACCGTTGGCACCCTTGCCTCCTACGCCACCCGCAGATGAGGTGACATTCGACGATGACAGGTTGACGCTGGCGTTGCTTGCGTAGACCCCGAAGGACCCGCCACCAGAGGTTCCAGCGACTGTGCCAGCTGAACCACCGGTTCCACCGGCGCCACCGCCACCACCGCTGCCGCCCTTGGCCGTAGCGGACTTACCGCCGCCGCCACCACCACCACTGCTACCGGCGGAGCCGGCAGTTCCAGCCGTGCCGTTGGTGGAGGTCCACAGATCACCAGAGACGGGGGTGTTACTACCTGCGGTGCCAGCGACACCAGCTGCACCAGCGCCACCAGCCTTACCGCCACCTGCGTCACCACCACAACCAAAGTTAGATCCGCAGCCTCCGGATCCGCCGGCTCCCGCAGATGGTCCGGCTCCGCCCGAGCCGCTTTCACCCGGGTTCGTCTGCCAGAAGTTGGTGCCGCCACCGAGGCCGCCTTGGCCACCGCTATACACACCGGAGCCACCTGGTCCACGAGTACCGGCGGAGTTGCCGCCATTGCCGCC
>CAUJEC010000101.1 GCA_963169245.1 Actinomycetota bacterium | reverse complement strand
AGCCCGCCGATGGCAGCGCCCAACCCGGCCCGCTCTGCTGGTGTTCTGGAGAGTGGGGCAACATCGAAGGTGGCTCCGGAGTGGGCGGAGCCAATGCCATCGATCTCGTTGACCTCTGGGTCCCCGTGTGGGGAATGGCTTGCGTTTGCTCTGTCGCGAGCGAGCAGTAACGGGTCTGGCCGAAGCCAACGCATCAGAACGACAGCACCGAGTCCGTACGCTGCGGCAGATAGCATGAACGGTCCGGCGAGCTTGGGCACTCCGAGTGATGCGGCCAACCGCCCCAAGGGTGCCACTGCGTTGGGTCCGACAACGGCTCCCAGCGTGGTCGCAACCAGAACAGTGCTCACAGCTCGTGAGCGATGTTCAGGCGCTGCCAGGTCGGATCCTGCGTATCGGGCCTGCAGATTGGTCGCCGTTCCGGCTCCGTAGATCAACAGCGATGGCAGCAACAGGATCACCGATCCAGTGGCCGCTGCCACCACGATCATCACGGCACCGAGTGCGCCGACTGCGTAGCCAAGGCTGAGGCCATCACGACGACCGCGTGAGTCCGAGATCCGCCCGACGATGACCGCTGCAGCAGCCGAACCGATGGTGAACAGGGCCGAGGGAACACCGGCGAGGCTGTCGGAGTCGAACATGTCCTGTGCCAACAGTGCGCCGACCGACACCCCCGCAGCGAGGCCGGCGCCGGAGAGAACCTGCGCGCCAACGAGCGTGCGGATGACGTGTCGCTGTTGAGGGTCATCGACGGTGGTCGTAGCTGTTGTCGGATCAAACATGTTCTATGGCGTCATGCCCTTGGGTGATGTGGCTGGGGCGCTGCCGCGCGGCGCTGAGACGCTACAACCGACTTCTGGTGGAGCGAACTTTCAGCGGAACCAGCGACGCTTCCGGGTGCCGTCCCCAGTCGATGACGCTGGGGCCGACGAGCACTGACAGCGGTCCTCGGGGGCGACGTCGCCAAGCACCTGCTCGACGTGCATCCCACAGCCGGCGAAGGTAGGACGTCCACAGTTTCTGCATGTCACTCTTCTACACATACCCCCTAGGGTATATAGATTCGGCCGGGATGTCACGTCGGGTTCGCTCCATTGGTACGACAAGCTGGACTAGCTCGCACGAAGGATTCGTCGGAATCACTTCGGTCATCGCCAGACCAGGGTGGTCGACTACCCGGCCTGTACTAGTAAGGATCGCATGCGTATAGCTTTCGTCACCGCAGAGGGTGACCAGATTCTCTATGAGGACGTCGACCGGCCATTCCATGAGGCGTCCTTCGTGGAACGCGGCGTCGAGCTCGACTACCGGTTCTGGACCGACCCGGATGTCGACTGGAGGACGTATGACCTGGTGGTGATTCGTTCGACCTGGGACTATGCAACCAAGCGCGACCAGTTCATCGATTGGCTCGACTCGGTCGCTCATCTTCCGACTCTCGAGAACCCGGCAGAGTTGATCCGTTGGAATCTGGACAAGAACTACCTGTTGGAACTCGGCGAGTGTGGCGTAGCGATTGTGGAGACAACGATCTCGGGCGATCTTGCGACCATCCGCGAAGCCATCTATGGGTGCTCGGCGAGCGAGGTTGTGGTCAAGCCTGCAGTGTCGGCCGGTAGCCGACTGACCGGATGGTTCGAACGGACCGATCCGGCCGCCGTCGACCTGGCGGAAGAGATCCTGGCAGAGGGTGGCACGGTAATGGTCGAGCCCTTTGTGACGTCGGTTGCCTCTGTGGGTGAGGTCTCGCTGGTCTATTTCGACGGTGTGCTATCGCACTCACTCAGGAAGGGGCCGCTGCTTGAACGAGGAGGTGGACTCCTGGGTGGCGAGTACACCGAGGTGATCACCGCACATGAACCAACTCAGGCTGAACTCGAACTGGGGGAGCAGGCGCGCTTGGCGGTAGAGGTCATTGCCCGCCGAAACGGCCGGCTGCCCGAGGGGGCGTCCCTGCTCTATGCCCGCTATGACATCGTCGAACTCGACGATGGGTCGCCCGCGCTGATCGAAGCGGAATTGTTCGAACCGTCGCTGTTCGTCGGAGTCTCAACCGGCGCGGCCGACCGGTTCACAGACGTCTGTGTCGAGCGGGCGCGGAATCGAATGACCTGAATCCGGCTACGGTCAGTCGCCGTCCACCCAAGGACCGTTTCCGCCGATCCGATCGACATGTACCGCAATGGTCACAGCGGTGCTCGACTGGCCCAGGTTCGTTGGATGATTCGCTCGCCCGGTGTAGGCGGCGCACAGTTCGTCGCACAGCTTCGGGTCAGCCGGACCGAGTATCTCCGCCGTGCCGTGAAGAACCAGATGATGCTGCGTCCCTGCACGGTTGCGCATCTCATCCTCGATGGAGATCACTATCCGAGGGTTCTTCCGAAGGTTCCTGACCTTGGTCGAATTCTCCTCGGTGCAGAAGAGGACATCGTTGTCCTTGATGCCGCACCAGACGACCGAAACCTGCGGCAGCCCGTCCGAACCCACGGTGATCACGTGGGCAAGAGCGTCTGATCCGAGCAGTGTCTGTGCGGATGCCGGAAGCTGACGTAGAGCAGCCATTTCGCCTCACTTTCCCCGTCGGACCTGCCCGAAGATCCCCCGTGGTCCGAACAGCCAAATAATACGTCTGTGCCGACGATCGGGGTCGGGCATTTTCGAGCGGGCCGCGGATCACCACGGCAGGGCTACAGCGCTACCGGGAGCGGGACATGGCACAACCGTGGCACCGGTGGAACTCCGCACGGGCCGGTCGCATTCAGCGGATGTTGAGGAACAACGCCTCGATGGCATCCGCGTCGGCATCCGATGAATCGGGACTGGTCAGGCAGTGGCGCATGCCAGAGGCCATCAACTGGATGCCCGCCCGGTGCAGCGCTGACTGGGCAGCGCTCAACTGGGTGACCACGTCCTTGCAGTCGGCGCCCTCTTCCAGAAGACGGATCACACCTCTGACCTGTCCCTCGGCGCGGCGGAGCCGAGTGATCGCGTTATGGGAGAGCTCATCGGGAAACTGCATGACACGAGTATACCCACAGGGGTATTTGACATATACCCCGGGGGGTATATGCTTCATCTGTGGTGGCGGTACTGCCCACTGGCCACCGGACTTTGCAGGTAGAACATCTAGAGCGGGCCACGGGCATGCCCGCGAAGGTTGGAGTCACAATGTCGGATACCACCACAGCAACGTTGATCGATGGGCTCGGGGAGCCACTCGTCATCTATCAGTTCTATCTGGGGTGCCTCTCGCAGGCTGCCTACTTGGTGGGGGACCGTTCGACTGGTCGGGCGATCGTTGTGGACCCCCGCCGCGACATCGACGAGATGCTCGAGGTCGCCAAGGCCGAGGGCATGACCATAGAACTCGTCGTGCAGACCCACTTCCATGCTGACTTCATCTCCGGGCACCTCGAGATGTCAGCCGCCACCGGTGCGGACATCGCCTATGGCGCATCCGCCGTGACGGAGTTCCCGTCGCGTTCTCTCTCCGATGGCGAAGTGATCGATCTCGGGTCGGTGCAGGTCCAGGTCTGGTCCACTCCGGGTCACACTCCCGAGTCGAT
The DNA here is from genome assembly GCA_963169245.1 of Actinomycetota bacterium. Lineage (GTDB taxonomy): Bacteria > Actinomycetota > Acidimicrobiia > Acidimicrobiales > Microtrichaceae > JAGQSZ01. Next base: position 14,659 of record CAUJEC010000101.1, on the reverse strand, counting down.
CTCCCTCGTGATCAGCTCATCACCAGAGTCGTCCCCCGCAGCGGTCCTGACCGGTGACGCGCTCTTCATCGGTGACGTCGGACGTCCCGATCTGCTTGTCGCAGCCGACATCCCCGCCGAGGTCCTGGCCTCGCAACTCTTCGATTCGGTAAACCGCCTCGCCAGCCTGCCGGTCGAGACGCTCGTCCTACCGGCGCACGGTGCGGGGTCCGCGTGCGGGAAGTCCCTGTCGAATGAGACGGTGTCGACCATGGGGATTCAGCGGGCAACCAACTATGCGCTTGCACCGTCAATGACACGTGAACGATTCATTGATCTGGTGACCGAGGGTCAGCCCGCCGCTCCCGGATACTTCGGTGCGGCTGCTCAGTTGAACCGTTTGGAGCGCCCGCTCCTAGCTGACAGCGAGCCGATTGCCGAGATGGATCTCTCCGCTGTCGATGCCGCGACTCGTGGGGGAGCTGTCGTAGTCGACACCCGCCCGACGACTGTCTTCGCCGCCGGTCATCTCGATACGGCAATAGGGGTGGGGCTCGATGGACGGTTCGCCGAACAGGTCGGCAGCGTGGTCCCCACGGGAGCCGACATCATCCTGATGGGCGACCCGGCATCGGTGTCAGAGGCGCGCACCCGACTTGCGAGAATCGGTTTCGATGACGTGATCGGAGCGGTCTTCGGTGTCGACGAAATGCTGTCGCGCAATCCCTCGCGGGCCAGACGTCTGTCGCGGCTGACCGCCACCGACTTCGAAGCGCGCCGCTCCAAACTCGCAGACGTGTTGCAGTTCATCGACGTCCGCAATCCCGGTGAGGTCGAGAGTGCACCAATCGACGGAGCGACCAACATCCCGCTCGCACGACTGACCGATCACCTCGAGGATCTGAATCGCAATCATCCGGTGGTGACCGTGTGTGCGGGTGGCACCCGTTCGGCCATCGCAGCGAGCGTGCTCTGCTCAAAGGGTTTCACCGACGTCTCTGATGTCCTCGGAGGTGTCGGGGCCCTCGGCGTGGAGGCCGCCTGTTCGATCAACCCGGGAGCGTGATCGTCCTCGCGATAGTCCTTGGCGCCGTCATCGGTGCTTCCCTCGGAGCGCTTGGCGCAGGTGGGTCGATCCTGTCGGTGCCGGTGCTGGTACATGTCGTCGGCCTGCCGGTTCACCAGGCGACTGCAACGTCGCTTGTCGCGGTGGGTGCAGCATCGATCGCTGCTGCGGCGACGGGGAGTCACAGGCGCAACATCCGCTTCGATGTGGCTTTGCCATTCATTGCGGCGGGAATCATCGGGTCATTCCTCGGAGCGTTCGTTGGGGAACACCTGCACGCCGATGTGATGCTGATCGCGTTCTCTGTCGTCATGGTGGTCGCAGCGATTCGTATGGCCCGACCGGAGGACACATCGGAGGTCACCGAATCGGAAGTCGCAGCCGGGTTGACAGGTCAGTCGACGGGTCGACTCTCGGGAGGTGACCCGCGACGGATCCTCATCTATGTGGTCGCCGGCGTCGCCGTGGGTTTCCTGACCGGTCTGTTCGGGGTGGGCGGTGGTTTCGTGATCATTCCCGTGCTGACGATCCTGCTCGGGATGCAGATGTCGGTTGCCGTGCCCACCTCGCTCACGGTTGTTGCGGGCAATGCGATCGTGTCGATGTTTATTCGGGGCCTCGGATCCGTCGACTGGACCGCTGCCACGGCGCTGACACTGCCGATGCTGATCGGAAGCCTGGCGGGCGCGGTGCTCGCCAAGCACATGAACCATACGATCTCAGCTCGCATCTTCGCCGCAGTGCTTGTTGCAGTAGCGCTGGCCAATGCGCTCAGCGTCATCATGTGAGCCGACGCGTCAACTGTCGCCACCGTCGTGGCGGTCCGCTGACTACTTGATCAGCGGATCACGGGGGAGCCCCAGAATGCGTTCACCTATCTGGTTGCGCTTGATCTCCGAGGTTCCGCCCGCGATCGAGATTCCTCGATGCATCATCAACAGCATGTAGTTGATCGCCTCGATGCCGTCTACGAATGGTGTGTTCGGTCCGCTCAACTGGGCGAGAAGTGCCGCGGCCTCGTGGCCCAACTCGGAGAGGACCAGCTTGGTGACTGCGCCCTCGGGTCCAGGCCCGGCGCCGGTGACAGCACGATTGACCGCACGCAGGTTCAACAGGCCCATGCCCTGATGTGTTGCGATGTAGCGACCGATGCGGGCAGCGCCCCCATCCACACGATCGGGACTGGCATCGAATGCGGGGATGAGCATCGCCGGTGGGTACGACATCTCGTCACCGCCACCGCCGATGCTGACGCTCTCGTTGCCGAGTGTTGCGCGTGCGACGGTCCAACCGCCGTCAACGGGGCCCACGACGTCATCATCGGGGACGAAGACGTCATCGAAGAAGACCTCGTTGAAGTCGGACGCGCCGGTGGTCTGACGAAGCGGCCGAACCTCGACGCCCTTGGCGTGCATGTCGATCACCATGGTCGTCACGCCCTGGTGCTTGGGGACATCGGGGTTGGTTCGGACGGTCGCGAATCCGAATGCGGACTCATGTGCGCCAGAGGTCCAGACCTTCTGTCCGTTGACCAGCCATCCACCTTCGACCCGGGTTGCCTTGGTCTTGACCGCAGCGGCGTCGGAACCGGCGTCGGGCTCGCTGAAGAGCTGACACCAGATGACCTCCTGGTTCAGGGCGGCGGGAACCCACCGGGCTGCCTGATCCTCGGTGCCATGCTGGATGATCGTGAGAATGTTCCAGGCGGTGATTCCGTAGCTCGGGCGCTTGATCTCGGCGCGAGCGAATTCCTGTTCGATCACAAGCTGCTCGATGGCCCCGGCTCCACGGCCATAGGGCTTGGGCCAGTGCGGCATGACGTAGCCGGTCTCAATGAGCTTGGTGCGGCGATCCTCGACCGAGAGATCCGCCAGGCTCTCGACGAATGGTCGAACCTGTTCGCGGATCGGCTCTGCCTCCGGCGGAAGTTCGATCTGCTTGCCGCGCGCGACGCCCCTGCGGGTCAGGTCGACCAGATCCTCGGCGGCAAGGTCGGAACGCAGATAGCTGTTGAGCGTGATCGCCCTGCGCATATAGAGGTGGGCGTCGTGTTCCCATGTAATGGCGATGCCACCGTGGACCTGGGTGTTGAGATTCGCGCACAGATCCGCTGCCGGTCCCGCCAGCGTTGCGGCGACCGCTGCGGTGAACGAGAAGACATCGCCACCAGTTGCAGCGGCCTTTGCGGCGTCCCATACGGCTGAGGTTGCCATCTCGGTGGCGACGGCCATGTTGGCGCAGTGATGCTTGACAGCCTGGAAGGTTCCGATGACTCGACCGAACTGCTCGCGCTCCTTTGCATATGCGGCGGCGGCATCGGTGCAGGCGCTAGCAAGCCCAACTGCCTCGGCGGAGAGAATCAGACGTGACAGGTCGACAAGTGAGCGAGCACCTCCGGTGATGACAGTCGCCGGCGCACCGTCGAGTGATACGCGCGACGAGCGTCTGGTGGCATCCAGGTTCGGTGGATTCTCGACGGTCACGCCATCGCCCACGCGAACGATGACGACGTCGTCACCTGAAGGGACGACGATGATCGAGGCAAGTCCGCCGCCCAGGACTGTCCCAGCCGAACCACTGGCCTTCCCGGCGGCAACCGTGACTGATCCGCCGAGGCCGATTCCTGCGGTCACGGAACCATCGCTGAGACCAGGAAGGAACGCGCCCTTGACGTCGTCGCTGGCGGCAGCGTCGATCACTGCGCTCGCAATCACCGTCGGAACCAGCGAACCGGGCGTCACGGTCCGTCCCGTCTCCTCTACGACGATCACGAGTTCCTCGAGGCTGTATCCGGACCCTCCGTATGACTCCGGAATGTGCAGGCCGAGCCATCCCATGGAGGCCATCTCGGCCCAGAGGTCGGTCTGCGCTTCATCCGCTGCGTTGAGCACGTCTCGGGAAGCGAGCAGTGCCCTACGGTTTTCGAGAAGGCCAGAGACGGATTCTGCGAGCGCGCGGTGCTCTTCGGAGATGGCTATCGACATGGTCTCGTCCTTACTTATTGGTACAAGCACTTATGGGCACAAAGGAATCCCAAGATGCTACGTCAGCGGGGGAGAACTTCTGACAGTTCTGCCACAAGGCCATGGCGTGTGAGCGGGTTGTCGCCTGCCGTGCCGGCGTGTACGCACGGAGTCGCCGGATGGATGGACAATTTTCAACTCCGAGAGGTGGCGTGTCGAAGTTCATTCCATGGCGATGGGCACAAATCCGACCAACCGACCCAGATGGGACCTCCACCGACGAACGTCGCGATCTGCGCACCGGAACCAGCGTGGTTTCACACTCATTGAGATGCTTGTCGTGATCTCGATCCTCGGGGTGCTCGGCGGTGTCAGCGTGGGGACCTTCAGTCACATGCAGTCCAAAGCCCGGATCGTCGGGCTCGATGAGTCGCTCCGGTCTGTTGCGACGGCAGTTGACTCACAGATCGTGCTCGAGAACATGACTGTCAAAGAGGCCTACTCGAGCGTTATGGATCCGAACTCAGGATTCCTCAAGGACTCCGATTCGATCGTGTTCGACGTGGGTGACGTGACCAGCGAGCAGTTCGTTGTGCGCGCCACTTACAAGGGTGAGACGGATCCATGCCGTCAGGTCGACCTGCTCGGTGGCGAGCCCGAAAACTGCGAAGGAATTGGAATCGACAACGAAGCTGCTCTGAAGGCCGATGAAGAGGCCAAGAGAAAGGCCGACGAAGAGGCCAAGCGAAAGGCAGAGGACGAAGCGCGCAACAAGGCCGAGGCCGAGGCTCGCAAGCAGGCCGAAGCTGAGGAAGCAGCCAAGCGTAAGGCAGAGGAGGAGGCTGCCGAGAAGGCCAAGGCCGAGGCCGAGGCTCAGAAGAAGGCCGAAGCAGAGGCTGCGGATCGAGCCAAGGCCGAGGAGGATGCTCGAGCCAAGGCCGAGGAGGAGGCCCGCAAGAAGGCCGAAGAAGAGGCGAAGACTCCAAAGGAGTTCCGCTCCAGTATCAACAAGGCTGGCTCTCGCTGGAACTGGTGGAACGCAGCATCAACCTGGACCAACGGCGAGGGTGAATGGGTGGCAACCTTCGAGTTCTCCAACACATGGATCCGCGGTCAAGAACTCGACATCTCCATCGTGAAGACCTACGCCGATGGCAATCAGAAGAAGCAGAAGAAGAGCAACCAGAAGAACTTCTGGGTCCCCGCCGAGGGGACAGCCACGCTCGAGATCTGGGACAACGAACTGGAGATTGAGGACGACGGCGGATACGACGGCGTGATAGCCATCGAGATAACCGTCACCCGGATAGACACCAACACCGAGGACTGGAAGAAGACCGGGTCCAAGGTCGAGGGGCCAACCGCACGAGTCGACCTTCCGCCCGTCACCCGCAACACGGCCTCGGCGCCTCGCTGAATGGGCTCGACGGGATAACTGATTCTGCGGGGGTTGGTTCCGTTATGACCCCATTCGGCAGCGTCGATTCAGCGGCGTCGAATCTTCAGTCGGACCGACTGTCCTCAGGTGACTCCCGTCGGCCATCCACATGTTGGGCAAAGCGCTTGGGCTCGGATCCGTGGGTCGGGTCGCTACTCGCCCATGGCCATCCACCGAACTCGGTCTGACGGTAATGCTCGAAGGTCTCTCGGATTTCGGCCTCGGTGTTCATGACGAAGGGGCCGTACTTGGCCACGGGCTCACCGATCGGCACGCCCTGCAACAACAGCATCTCGGTCCGGGCCGAGCCGGCCTCTATGCGTACCTGCATCTCAGCCCGAAGTTGTACCGCGTGGTCATTGCCGATGGCGATGCCGTCAACGGATGCAGTATCGCCCTCGAACATGTAGAGGACTCGGTTGGCGGCAACACCGCTTCGGGCGGGGGGAACCTCCACCGCCGCGCCCGGCTCCAGGACGTAGTGCCAGATGGCCACATCCGAATCCGACCCGGCCGCCCACGAGTTGGGCGGGGGAGCAAGCGGAGTGATCCCATCGAGTTCCCCCGCTATGACGGTCACCTCCACCACTCGCCCATTGTCATTGATGGTGCTCCGGCGTGGAATCTGCTCATCCCAGAGCATGGTGAAGTAGGGGTCGACAAACTTGTCCGACGCCGGCAGGTTCAACCAGATCTGAAACAGTTCCAGGTGATTGTCGCTCTCGGTGTTGACCAAGGGGAACATCTCTGAGTGCTGGATTCCCGCTCCAGCGGTAAGCCACTGGACATCACCTCTGCCGAATCGAGCGGCCGCGCCCAGCGAGTCGGCGTGATCTATCAGACCCTTGCGGACGAAGGTGACAGTTTCGAACCCACGGTGCGGGTGGCTCGGGAACCCTGGCACGTTCCTACCGTGGTACATGCTGAACCCGTCACGGTTGGAGAAGTCCTGGCCCATGTCGCGATCGTTCAGGTCAGCGACCGGGGCAAGTGAACCGTCGCCTTCGGGGTATGCGTCGTCGTGATGCGCGCAGAACAGGAACGGATCGAGGGTCGGCCACTGTGGGCCGAGTTCCACCACGGCCACAACAGCAGCTCCCGGGTCCTGCGCTGAGTCAGTCGGAGGAGTCGAGTCGTTCCGGGGAGTCGTCTCGGAACCTGTGACGGCATCTGTGGCGGTATCTGTGGCGGTCATCGCAGTCATCAACTCCTTGCCGAGGATGACTATTCCCGGACTGCGAGGTTGCTTCTTCACATGAGAAGTACAACCGAATGCCGCGCAGTGACAAGGTCACACCGGTACGCTTCGCGACGTGTTTGCGCTACTAGCCCAAGAGTTCCAGGACGATTTCACAACCAGTTCCGCAGCCAGCGCGGGATCCGCGGTGGGGCTGTTCGTGATGCTGGCGATCTACGCAGCCGTGATCTTCGTGATCATCGCCGGCATGTGGAAGGTCTTCACCAAGGCTGGCCAGCCCGGCTGGTATTCGATCATTCCGATTCTCAACACCTACACGCTCATCAAGATCGCACGGCGGCCGGGCTGGTGGCTGCTGTTGATGTTCATTCCGTGTGTCAGCTTCGTGGTTGCAATCATCGTAATGATGGACCTGGCGAAAGCCTTCGGGAAGGACAGCGGCTTCGGAATCGGTCTTGCCCTGCTCGCACCCATTTTCATCCCAATCCTTGGCTTCGGTTCCGCCACCTATGACGACGGGTTCAACACCTACACGCCGAGCTATGGCGGAACCGGCGGCGGATATGGCGGAACCGGCGGCGGATTCGGTGGCGCTGGCTCCGCAGGCGGTTGGGGCGGCACGCCTGCGCCCGGCGGTTTCAACCCAACCGGAGGCGTAGCAACTCCTCCGGCGTTCAACCCGACCGGTGGGGCTCCGACTCCTCCGGCATCGAATGGACTGCCGGGTCTTGGCTCGACTGGGGACTCGGCTCCCGCGGAGGCAGCAGCGAGCGCAGGCGATTCCACTCCGGCCGGCTGGTACCCCGACCCATCAGGTACGGGTCAGCGTTGGTGGGATGGCACTGCCTGGACTGACAACACGGCTCCCTGACAACACGGCTCCCTGACAAGACGGCCCCAGCCCGATGTGGACGACACGGCCATCGAGTCACGAGCCCCCGGAGGCAGGCGAAAATGTCATCTGATGAAAATGTCATCTGAAATCGAACTGCTCGAACTCGACAGCGTCCCCATAGCGTCGGTTGCCGCGGACATCACCATGGATCAGATGGCGCAGTTCTTCGACAGTGCCTATGGGCGAGTGGTCGAAGCGGTGACCAGCCAGGGGCGAACCCTGACCGGACCTGCGCTTGCGCTCTATAGGCGACCCCCGTCGGACACGGTGGAACTCGAGGCCGGGTTACCCACTGATCAGCCGATCGATCCGGTTGGAGACGTCCTTGCCAGTTCGCTGCCAGCCGGGCGTGCGGTTCGGCTGTCCCACCATGGCGGCTATGACGGGCTTGCTGATGCGTGGGGTCGACTGATCACCTGGGTACTCGAAAATGGCTATGCGCCGACGGGTACGTCGTGGGAGGTCTACGTGACCGAACCGACGCCAACCATGGATCCCGCCGAGCTTCTTACAGAGCTCTACTGTCAGGTTCTGTGATCCGGGTACCTGCCAGTCCGCTTGGGTAAATGCTGAACCCGAGTTCACATCTGACGCACCGTCAGTTATGGTGAGGCCAACTAGTTGCATGACGAATGTCACGCGCGTTGGAAGGTGAAAGATGTCATTGAAGAACCGGCTGGCCCCCCTGGCCCTCGCAGTCGGAATCCTGTCCCTGGTGGCCGCCTGTGCTCAGGAGCCCGGCCCGCCCGCGAACCTGGTTCCCAATGCGGTGTTCCTGCCGTCGGTCTCGACCGGCGTGGCACCACTGCCTGTTGACTTCGACGCCAGCAACTCGGCCGACCCCGATGGGACCATCGTCGCTTGGAACTGGAATTTCGGCGATTTCACCACCGGTGCTGGTGAGCAGGTGTCTCACACCTTCACCGCTCCCGGTTCCTACACCGTCAAGCTGACAGTGACCGACAACAAGGGAGCCACCGGCTCTTCCACCACAGTGATCACCGTCTCAGGTAAGCCAGCAGCACCCACCGGTCTGACCAAAGTCGGCTCCGGCTGCTGCAACACATACGGCGATTTCTCCTGGAACGCAGTCCCCGGTGCCACCGCATATGAGGTGCTCATGGACGGCCAGGTCGGCTGTATCACCGATCACAGCGCAACGTTCCCGGGAACGGCGACCTCCGGCCGTGTTCAGGCCCTCGGCCTCTGCCTCGGATCCAAGTACAACGTCACAATCCGTGCCCAGGCCAACGGTCTCTGGAGCGACTGGTCACCAGTGCTCAATATCACGCTCTGATGCGTAGTTGATCAACAGCTGATCCTTTGGATCGGGACACGCGGCGGCCACTATGGCAGTTGCGTGTCCCGATCTTGTTTTTGGGGTCGGTTCTTATCCGCCTCCATCACATAGGCTTCCATCTCGTGGACGCCGCGCTCACAGGGCGTGTTGGCGCATCTACCGTCGTCTATGTGAAAGACGCCGATTCCATGATTGTCTCTGCCGCTGAGACTGATCCCACCCAAACCGCTGCTAAGTCGGCCGCGGGTGATTCTCGATCTCCGCAAAGTGTCCCCGGAGTTCTGGACCTGACACACCGGTTCTATGACGAACTGCCCGAACTCTGCCTCCGGTGGAGCGCAGACACAGCCCCCGACCCACGTGTTGTCGTGATCAACTCGCAACTCGCCGCCAGTCTGGGACTGGACCCGGCAGCGCTGGCTCGGCCAGAGGGTCTCGGGGTGCTCGCAGGTGGAGCCGAGCCGCAGAACAGCATCCCCGTGGCGCTTGGATATGCGGGGCACCAGTTCGGGAACTACTCACCCCGACTCGGTGATGGTCGGGCGCTCCTGCTGGGGGAACTGGCTCTCGATCGTGGCTCGATCGTCGATGTTCATATGAAGGGGTCTGGCCGAACGCCATTTGCTCGCGGAGGTGACGGAAAGGCGACCATCGGGCCGATGCTTCGCGAGTATCTGATCTCAGAGGCGATGTCCGCCCTGGGGGTTCCCACCACAAGATCCCTTGCAGTGGTGGCCACTGGCGAGTCGGTGTACCGCGACGGGTTGGAGCCGGGCGCGGTGCTGACACGCGTCGCGGCCAGTCACATCAGGGTAGGGACATTCGAGTACGCCATTCGGCTGGGTGGTCCCGAGTTGGTCAGACGACTCGCAGACCACGCGATCGCCAGGCACTATCCCGAACTGCAGGCACACGATGACTCATACCGTGCATTCCTGGAATCGGTTGTCGACACCCAGGCGTACCTCATTGCGAAATGGATGTCGATCGGGTTCATCCATGGGGTCATGAACACCGACAACATGGCCATCTCCGGCGAGGGTATCGACTATGGCCCGTGCGCATTCATGGATGCCTATGACCCCTCAACGGTGTTCTCCTCGATCGACCACGGCGGACGGTATGCCTTCGGAAATCAGGTTCGTGTTGGGGCGTGGAACCTGGCGCGCCTGGCCGAGACACTGCTCGAACGCCTCGACAGTGACTCGGAGAAGGCGGTGACGATCGCCACTGAGATCGTCAACGGATTCGCGATCAGATTCCGTGAGCACTGGCTCGCCGAGATGTCGACCAAACTCGGTACCGGCACGCACACCGGTCTGCCAGTCGACGTTGGCGAGCAGGCGGACTCAGGGGGCTCGACGACTATCCACGATGATCTCGTGACCCTCATGTACGACGAGCACCTGGACTGGACGGCCACCTTCAGAGGCCTTTCATCGTGGCTTCGAACAGCGACCGAGGATGGACCTGCTTACGCCATCGCTCGCCAGGTCGAGGTCCTCGGCCGACCAAACTCGGCGCTGACCGAATGGGCGAGTCGGTGGGCCGGGACGCTGAAAGATGCAGAGAGCGACTTCCAGATGATCGCGGATCGGATGGACACGGTGAACCCCATCTACATTCCGCGGAATCATCTGGTCCAGCATGCCCTCGACTCGGCGACACACGGCGATCTGTCACCCTTTAAAGAACTGAACTCGGTGCTGAGCAACCCGTTCACCAGACGAGATGGACTCGACGACTACGAAGGCCCGGCGCCGGATGATTTCAGCGAGTCGTTTCAGACCTTCTGTGGCACCTGAGCGGTCTGGCGAGAACTGACGGTGCTGTCGGCATGGCGGGCCGGTCACATGAGGCTGCCGAGGCGGCGGGTCACCACCTCGCGGGGCTCTGTCTCAGGGGCGGAGCATCGTCTTTCCGATGTTGGTGCCCTCGAAGAGCGCATTGAGGGCATCCACCGATCGTTCCAACCCCTCGAAGACCTGGCTTCTGTACCGGAGTTGCCCCGAGTCGACCAACCTCCGAAGGGCTGCTTCGGCCTCCCCGTAGCGGTCCCAGTGATCGAGGGTGTTGAACCCCTCCATCCGCGCACGTCTGGCGAGTAGTTGCACGTAGTTGGACGGCCCCGGATGATCGCCAGTGACGTAACTGGAGATCACGCCGCACAGGACGACTCTGGCGTTCATCGCCAGCCTGCCGAGGACCGCGTTCAGAGTCGGTCCGCCCACGTTGTCGAAGTAGACATCGACACGATCAGGGCAGTGCTGTCGCAGAGCAACGTTCAGGTCCTCGCTTCGATAGTTGATACAGGAATCAAATCCGAACTCCGCTACGACGACGGAGCACTTCTCATCCGAGCCAGCAATTCCCACGACCCGTGCCCCGGCCGCCTTGGCGATCTGGCCCGCCACTGAGCCCGTGGCACCAGCCGCTGCGCTCACCACGACGGTCTCACCGGGTTGTGGTCGCCCGATGTCGTGCATCCCGAAGTACGCAGTCGCACCTGTAGACCCGAAGACGGCCAGAAGCTCGGCTCGGTCGATATCTGCCGTACCGAGTGATCGTCGTCCGACGACGGTGGTGAAGATGTCGTCCCGGCACACCGAGTACTCGCTGAATCCGCCAAAGGTCGTCACGACGTCGCCAACCTCGTACGCATCGCAATGAGACTCGATGACCTCGCCGACCGTTCCTGCCCGAACGGTCTCTCCGATCTCGACCGGTGGCAGATAGCCGGGCTGGTCATTCAGCCAAGTTCTTACCGCTGCGTCGATCGCCACCAGATTCGTGCGAACCAGAGCCTCGCCCTCGCCGATGACAGGCACGGGACTCTCGATGACCTCGACGTCGGATGGGGCGACCATACCGGTTGGCCTGGACCGCAAGACCAGGTGACGGTTGGTGAGCGTCATCTCTCCGAGGCTAGCGAGCACAGCAGCCCGGTGCCGTCACCGCTTCTGGCATCGTAGGATCACGCGGTCGGGGTTGACCTTCGAGCTTTTTGCTCGGGTGTTGACCCGAATGTCGGGGCAGGCGACACAACCAGTCAGACGTCGATGGAGGAATCACCATGACCAGAGCAACTGATCGTCGACTCGACCTCTTGGTCTTCGGGGCCACCAGCTTCGTGGGTCAGATCCTGTGTCGATATCTGGTGGAACGCCACGGCACGGATGGTTCACTGCGGTGGGCCATCGCTGGCCGGAACAGGACCAAGCTCGATTCTGTAGCCCACGACACCGGTGCGGAGGTGGAGCGGATCGTCGCCGACGCCTCGGACGGCGCGGCTCTGGCGGACATGGCGTCATCGACCAAGGTTGTTGTCTCCACCGTCGGGCCGTACGCGCTCTATGGATCCGAACTGGTGGCAGCAGTGGTCGAGGCGGGCACCGACTATTGCGATCTGACTGGCGAACCGCAGTGGATCAGGAGGATGATCGACGCTCACTCGGTCGGTGCCGAGTCGAGTGGATCTCGGGTGGTGAACTCCTGCGGGTTCGACTCGATCCCGTCGGATCTGGGGGTGTGGTTCACTCAACAGCGTTCGCTGGAAACTCATGGTGAGTACTGCGACCGGATTTCGATGCGCGTCAAGGCGCTCCGTGGCGGTGCCAGTGGGGGCACGATCGCCTCGATGGTCAATCTGATGGCAGAGGCATCCGAGGACAGCGCTCTTCGAGAACTGCTGGCAGATCCATTTGCGCTCGTTCCCGACTCAATTCGTAGGGGAGTGCCCCAGCCCCAGCACAAGGGGCCCTTCAACGATTCGCTCAGCGGTCAGTGGGCCGCCCCATTCGTGATGGAGGCAATCAATACTCGAATCGTCATGAGGACCAACGCCCTTCTCGATAAGCGGTGGGGGAGCGGATTCCGTTACGACGAGGCGATGCTCATGGGTTCGGGCCCCCTCGGTATGGCCAAGGCGACGGGCGTGAGCGCCGGACTCGCCGGCGCTATGTTCGCCACGTCGATTGGACCCATCCGGAACGTGCTCAGTGATCGCGTGCTGCCCAAACCTGGGACCGGACCGTCAGCAGATGCCCAACAACGCGGATACTTCGACCTTCGGTTCTTCGGCTCGGCACCATCCGGAGACCGGATAAGGACCCGTGTGATTGGTGATCGTGACCCTGGCTATGGCAGCACGGCCAGGATGCTCGGAGAGGCGGCGTTCGCCCTGGTGGAAGGAGTTGCGCCCGACTCTGGTGGTGGTTTCTGGACTCCGGCTGCGCTCTTCGGTGACGAGTTGGTCGAGCGGCTCGACACACATGCCGGCGTCGGGTTCGAGGTGATCGACTGACCGGAAATGGCCACATCTCTTCTAGGCCTCTGCGACAATTACCCGATGTCTGACTTCGAGCCCGACCAACTGACAATATCGAGCCTCCTCGGTGGCGACTTCGTTCAGGTCTCCTCGGCCGCAACGCTGGTGGAGGTGGCGCAGAGGATGACCGATGAGGGGATCAGTGCTGTCGGTGTTGGCGACGGTGAACTGCTCGGCGTGCTTACCGAACGAGACGTCGTCCGCGCAGTGGCCGCAGGCCGCGACCCGGAGACCAAGGTGGGGGATCTGGCCGAGACCGAACTTGTCTGGACCTCACCGGATTCCCCCGTGGATGAGGTGGCCGAGGAGATGATGAATCATTGGATTCGTCACGTGTTCGTGGGCCATCCCGGGGAACTCCTGGGCATCGTCTCCATTCGCGACCTGCTCATCGCATACATCAACACCGCCGGAATCTGATAGCGGTCGATGCTCTGAGCGGCACCTGATCCGAATCTGCGGTGCCCTGATATGGGTGCCGCTGTGGTTGGCCGATGACGTCCAACCACAGAGAATGCTGGACTTTGCCTGCGCGGTCGGCTAAAAACAAACCAACCGGTTGGTATGCGTTGGAGGATTCTGAGTGCAGGGTGAAGGGGTGACTTCGAGCGAATCGGCGTCGGGGCGCAGGTCCCAGGCTCAGCGCCGCTCTGACGCCCAGTCGGCCCTTCTCGACGCAACGATCGAGTGCCTCGTGGAACTCGGCTACTCGGGTACCACCACGAGGATCGTCGCCGAGCGAGCCAAGGTGACCCGCGGGGCACAGACGCATTACTACCCAACCAAGAGCGACCTGGTGGTCGCTTCGGTCGAACACCTCTTTGATCAGGTGGCCTCGCAGTTCCGAACGACATTTGCTGAGATCTCACCCGAACAGCGAACCTTCGAGAACGCGGTCGACGAGCTCTGGAAGATCGTCAGTGGGTCGACATACGCGGCAGTTCTTGAGGTGATCGTCGCCGCCCGAACCGACCCAGAACTTCAGGTCGTGGTTCACGGCGTCGCCGCACGCCTCGAGCAGACGGTCATAGACATCCTGCGCCAGTTCTTCCCCGACATCGAAGACCTTGAAGTCGCGCGGACCATCGTCAACCTGGCGTTCACAATCGTTCAGGGGGCAGCGGTCTCGGGCTACGCCGGGTTCGGTGACCCGGCTCAGACGATCAATCAACTGCGGTTGCTCGCGTCACTGGTGACGCCATCGACCGCCAGGGTTCTGGCCGAGGCGACAAACCCTCGACTGAGGGCCGGTGACCCCGCTCCCGACAGTTCCCAATCCAATCTGATCCACGCAACGGACGGAGAAACCAAATGACAGCAATTCAAGAGGCCAAGCTGACCCGCAACGGACACGATCGGCATTCGGCGACCAGAGACATTCCCGTGCGCCGACTCGACGTCGACATGGAGAACGCTGATCTGCCCCGCTGGATCGTCGACGAGGATCCCATCTTCAGCAACCTGCTGGCTGTCCTCTCCGCAGTGTTCCCACG
>CAUJEC010000100.1 GCA_963169245.1 Actinomycetota bacterium | reverse complement strand
AGACAAAGCACCAGAAAGCATCCAAACCCCGCTCTCCTCGGCCTCACCGATCAGAACCAGAAGCTCGAAAGTGCCCACAGCCAACCGCTGCGCCAACAACTCGATCTCAGCTACAAGATCCCTTCCACCACCCAAACCGTGACTGCTTCCGTCTCCCCCAACAGCACCCTTGCCTGCGGCCCGCGCAGTGCCCCTGCTTGCGTCCTTGGCCTTGATCCTGCCGGTGGCCTTGGCTCTGGTCCTGTCTGCGTCCTTGGCTCTGGTCCTGCTGTTTTCGTTTGTTCTTTCCATGTCCGCTTGCCCTTGCTTTCTAGAATCGAACTTATGTTCGATTCTAGAAAGTGGGTGTGACAATCAAGCACGACAGCACAAACAACAACACCCGAGAACGCTGCCTAACACCGAACTCATGCACCAGCGCGCCCACGGGCGCGTCGAACCAAACACGACACCCGGGCGCATCCAAACACGACACCCGGGCGCATCCATCTCGACATCAGCGCGCATCCATCTCGACATCAGCGCGCCCACGGGCGCGTCATCCATCCACCCGGCCAGCCCACAAGCCAGCCGGCCAGCAGACCGGCGAATCATTCCGTGCACCCACGCATCCACGGACGCGCCGGATGTAAGTCCGGGGCTGTTGCACCGTCACCCTCTGACAGAACGCCCTGCGACAACAACAGCGACACTCGCTTCCTGCGTGTAACCGAGGGGGTCATGTTCAGCTGGCGGCTACCGTGAAGGGGGATCCGTAGTGGACGGTCAGGGAGGGGGGATCATCGCTGGATAGCTCGATTCCCACCACTCAGCGAACGTGTCGAAAGACAGCTCCACAGGTCACCAGTCGCTAGTCATCGACCGATGGCTTTCTACGTGCGGACTTAGTCTCACCTCGTCGACGCTTGGCGTCGAGTCGTCGGATCTGTGAGCCGCGGGTCGCGGTCGTGGGGCGACGGGTACGGCGCACGACGAACGCACCCCTGATCCGAGAAGCCAGTCGCTCACGAGCGAGGATCCGATTCCGCATCTGGGATCGATGCTCGTCAACCACAACGGTGATCTGCGGGCCGAGCCGCGCGACTATCCGTTCCCGTTGCGATTCCGACAGAGCAGCGGACTCCGCTGCGTTGAAGCGCAGAACCACACGCGTGCTCACCTTGTTCGCGTGCTGGCCGCCGGGACCACCAGAGGCGGAGAACGACTCGATGATCTCCGAGGCCGGGATCACAAGACCAGACAGAACATGTATGTCGTCGGTGCTCACGGCCAGATCTCCTGACCCGTCCTGATCTCGGCACTGTCCCCCATTGAGCGAAGGTTACAAGCCAGGTCGTCCGTATCGGCAAGACTCTGGCATGGACTGGCACAAGGCAATGCACCTCGATCAGATCGATGACCATCGATTCACAGGCCACGTCGACGAACACTGGACATCACTCCAGGGGGCTCACGGCGGAGTGGTGGCAGCGTTGGCGGTAACGGCGAGTCAGTCCGTGATAGCCGACCTCGGGGTTGATCCGGCCACGACGTTGCGAGCAGCAACATTTGGATATGTACGTGGAAACTCGCTCGGCGATCTCTCCTTCGATGTCGAGGTGATTCGAAAGGGTCGAGCACTCGTCAGCACGAACGTCACCGTCAGCCAGGAGGGACGAACCACAACCGTGGCGAGACTCCACCACTCACCACCGTGGGAGGGTATGAACTATTCGGCTGCTCCCGCTCCGCCGGAACGGCCGGAGGGAACTGAGCGGATCACCTGGGGAGACACTCCCGCTCATCTCAATAGCGTCGAAGCCCATCTGCATCCCGCTACGAAATTCCTTGCCGGCAATGAACGGGCCGAATGGCTGGCCTGGAGCAGGCCACTCACGGGCCAGACGTTCGACACCCCGTGGCTAGTGATGTACGGCGACTACTTTCCGCCGGCGGTGTTCTCCAAGGCGACCGAACTACAGCGCGCCGTGACGATCGAGTACTCCATACAGATTCACAGCGCGGCCGGCTCTTGGAAACTCGAGGACGGAGAGTACCTTCCGTCGCAAGTACACGCCTTCCACTCGCACGAAGGGTTCGCTGTCGAGGATGGCTGGATATGGCTCCCGGACGGCACGCTGCTCGCCACGATGCGCCAGACCCGTCTGGCAGGCTAATGATCCACGTCGACCGGAGCGCGCCGATTGCGCTGCGCTGGCACGCGCGGGTAACGAGCCCGAGCCAACGGGACAGGCCCAAGCCGCAGAGACGGTCCTGATCCGCTGGGCTTGAGTCAGGTCCCGGCGAGTCTGACGATGACCGGTGCGAACATCTCAACGTCCTCGATCTGAACGACGTGATACGAGAAGCCCCAACGCTCACGACGCTCTTCTAGTCGCTCGGCGATCTCCTCGACGGTTCCGATCATGGTCATCGGGGACTCAAGTGCATCGGAAGCATTATCGGCTTCGATACCGAATCCCGGTGCGATCAACTCAGCAACCGCCTGGGAATCATCGGTGATCGCCACTACCGGAACCCAGGAGTTGATCTCGAGATCATCGAAGCGATCCCCCGCCCCCTCCCGCACCCATTGGATCTTCTGATCCATCCGGTCAGCGAGAGAATCCCTAGCAGCATCGGAATCAGCAACGCCCGAGTGGATCGATGGGTTCACGCCCACGATGTCGGCCATTGAACCGGCAAAGCGCAGCATCCGTGGCGAGCCTCCAGCAAGCAACAGGGGCGGTCCTCCAGGGGTAGATGGCCGGGGCAGGCCGGTCATACCCAAAATCCGATAGTGCTCACCGTCGTGGTCTACGGCATCGTCCCCCCAAAGACCCTTGACGATGCTGACACCCTCGATCAATCGATCCACTCGAACCTTGGGTTGATCCATGGCGATACCGGACTCGTCATAATCAGAGCGCATCCATCCTGCCCCCATGCCCACTTCGACCCGACCCGGGAACATCTGGTCAAGGGTCGCCATCTCCTTGGCGAGAACCACGGGATGTCGGTAGTCATTGTCGAAGACCAACGAGCCAACCTTGAGATGCTCGGTCGCCGCTGCTGCGACTGCCATCGCCGTGATCGGAGCGAGTTGGTCACCGAAGTGATCGGGCATCATCACGCTCGAATAGCCGAGTTCCTCCACTCGCCTGGCGCTCTGCGCCCAATCGAGACCAGCGAGAGGCGCCTTGAGTTGAACGCCGAATCGGAACTTTCGAGGATGTGCCATGACACAGATCTATCAGCATCCACGGCCCGGGTCGGCCTCAGTGATCTCCCTTTGATGGGAAGCTGGCCTTTGAGATCAGGTAGCGCAGCGCCGAATCGAGGCAGAACCCCAACACTCCGACGATTACTATCGCGGCTATGAGCTCGTCATACGCGAGGGCATCTTTGGCGTTCACGATCGCATAGCCGAGGCCTTCGCTTGAGCCGAGCATCTCGACTGGGACGAGAACGATCCAAGCAACCCCGAGGGCCACACGTAGACCGGTCAGGACCGGCAGTCGGATTGCTGGGGCGATCACCGTTCGGAACGCCTCGACGCGTGTCGCTCCAAGACTGCGGGCGAGAGAGGTCCAGCCGTGAGGAATCGCCTTCACTCCAGCTGAGGTATTGAGGATCAGTGGCCACACAGCGGTGAGCGCTATGAGCGCAATGGCGGGAGCGCTGCCAACACCCATCACGACTATCGCTACGGGTGTCCACGCCACCGGAGAGATCATCCGGATGAACTGGAACACCGGCGTGGTGGCCTTCTCGATCAGAGGAACGGACCCGGTCAGGCACCCGACCGATATACCCACGATGGCAGCAATCCCCAGTCCGGAGGCGAGTCGCATGAGACTGACCTTGATGTCGAGCCAGATGGCGCCATCAGAAATCAGTCGGGCTAGGGCCCGGCTTGCGTCGAGCGGATTGAAGGGTCGGATGTGGCTGGTCGGCCCCGAGATCACAAGCGTGACGAGGGCCCACAGCCCGATCGCCAGCAGAGCGGTCAGGATGGGTGCGACGATGCTGACCAACCGACTGTTTGACACTGACTTCTGGGGCTGATGCCTCTCGGCAGCCTCTGTGTCACCCGCGTTCACTTTCGCCTCCAGTGACGGTCCGACAACTGCATCATCAACACCTGCACGCTCAACACCTGCACGGTCGACCAGGCGGTCCATCTCTATGAGGTTCGTCCCATGGCTGCGGCTTCGAGCACGCTCAGGCACTGATCAACTCGGTTCTCGTCAGATTCTCAGGAAGCCCGAACTTCGTTGGACCGCCCAGAGACTGGATCGCCTTGCGAGCGAACTGGTCGTCCACGAGTTGCCGGTGGACATCGGCGGGGTCCACGTCGTCGAGGAATTTCGATGCAGGCTGGACCAGCGTGCCCCTGAGGCGCACCACGAGTTCCTCGGTGAACGACTGGAACGGGAACGGTTGGAAGTTGACACGGTCGATACCCCAGTCGGGATGCTGGATCGCGCCGCTTTCGATGTACTCAGGTGAGTCATAGAGATTGAAGACCCGCTCTATGGCCTTGGGTGGTTGAGGAAGGAACGGGCGGTCGCCGCTGGTCAGCAGTCCTGCCCCCTTGGTCCGGTCGGCCTCGCATAGGAGCTGTGCCTTGGCCACTGCCCGAATGGTCCTCTCCACCAGGTCCGGGCTCTCCTCTATTAGTTTCTCGTTGACCACCAGAACACAGCAGGCATGGTCCTTCCAGATGTCACCTGTGAATCTTTCGATCCGGCCCACGCCCTTTACCTCTGCCACAGCGTTGAATGGCTCTGCAACTATGTAGCCCGCAATTGCCCCGCTGGAAAGCGATGCCAGCATGTCGGGCGGTGCCATGACAACGAGCTTGACCTGCTTGGGTCCCGGGTCGCCGTCTGCGACAGGTTCGAGACCAGCCTTTGCAAGGAGGATCTGGAGGGAGATGTTGTGGATCGAATACCAGAACGGGATGGCAATCGTAGTGCCACCAAGTTCTTCAAGCGGAGGGCCACTCGTGGCGACGGTCAGAGCGGAGCCGTTCATGTGGTTCCAGGCGATCACCTTGACAGGCGACTTCTGAATCATGCGCAACTGGAGTGCGGTCGGCATCAACAGGTGAGCAATGTCCACCTTGTTGGTCCTCACCGCCTCGGTGATCGCATCCCATCCACGAAACAGCGTCGGTGCTGCGACATCCACATTCAGGTCGGTGTAGTAGCCCTCTCGCATGGCCACCAGCAATGGTGCCGCGTCGGTGATGGGCAGGTAGCCGATCTTGAGAGGACCGCGGCGCTCATTACCGGTCGAGGTCGTGTTCCCACAACCGACGAGCAGAGGACTCATGCCGGCAGCAAGGCCGGCTGCTCCGGCGAGACCGAGCAGGTTCCGTCGGGAGAGAATCGAATGGCTGTGCCCGCCACCCACCGTGTGATTGCTATTGCAACTGTAGCTGTGTGGGAATGTCGCGTCGGATTCCGAATGATGATTTTGATGTGTCATTGCGCGTTGAAGTTCTTCTTTGGAGGGGTTAGGGATTTGGGTTCGTCCACCTCGACCCAGCCGAGCTACTTCGGCGATGGCCCGTTGGACGCTCGGGTTGGGGAGATGTGTGGTCGAGAGGTGGCTCAGACGAGCAGGGTCACCGCTTCGCCCGTCGAACGAGTCGAGTGAGTCGAACGAGTCGCATGAGCACCTATGCCGGACAGGTCGGCCACGTGCGAGATGAGCTCTTCTCGAATCGAAGCAGGAGATGAGCCGCTCAGGTCATCCAACGTTCCGTCTGTGCCGTGCAGTGAGGCGAGATCCCAGGTCTGGCTGAGACCTTTACCGGAACCTGCGAGCACACCGATTCGGCTACCGAGGCGGACGGCTTCGTCGACGTCATGGGTCACGAACAGGGTTGTCAGATCCAACTTGGCGACGACCTCGAGGAGCCAGTCCTGAAGCGAGGCCCGAGTTCCGGGATCCAGAGCTGCGAACGGCTCGTCCAACAAGAGCACCTGTGGACGAGTGACAACCGTTCTGGCGAGCGCGACGCGCTGAGCCTGTCCACCGGAGATCTGCGAGGGGAATCGGTCGAGCAGGTCGGCTATGCCGAGTCGCTCTGCGAGGTCGGACACCTCATCGTGGCGATGCCCCCGACGTCGACGCCGTTGGCGACGGTCGGACTGGTTCTGCTTGTAGCGAAGCCCGAGACCGATGTTGTCGTGCACATTCAGCCACGGCAAGAGGAGAGGCTCCTGGAAGACAAGCCCACAGTTGAGGGTCTCACCGGCTCGGGATGTGATTTCCACTGTTCCGGCGGTCAGGTCATCGAGGCCGGCAAGTATTCGCAGGAGCGTCGACTTTCCGCTGCCGCTGGGGCCCAGAAGGCAGAAGAGCTCACCGGGGTCGATGTCCAGATCGAGGTCCTTGAACACCCAGTGTCCCTCACGGCCACCGAGGAACTTGGCCCCGCCTACGACACGGATGTGGCCAGTAGCCATCTGAGGTGCCCTTCTGTTGGTGACTGGATTGGCAGGAATGCCGCTTCGCGGAGTCTGCGGGCGGTTGGACTCGATGCCACATAACCAGCGCCGCCCACTATTCGGGTCTCGATGGAGACCACGGCCTGAGCGAGTGCGGCACTGTCGAGGCGAATCTCGACGAGGTCCCTTGGTCGAGGGGCCGGGGTTGTGAGCAGCTGACTGAAGCGACCATCGAGATCGTCACGCTGGCCACTCAGTTGGACGTATTCGTCTCGGTGGCCTTCGAACGCAGATTCGAGTCGAGCGGCTGAGGCACTCAGAGAAGCGTCGATCAGCCCCAAACAGAATGCGGTCTGGAGGAGCAGGAACGTGGGCCGTATTCCCGCCACGAACTCGGCGAAGTTCTCGGTGAGTATCCACTCTCGCGACACCCGAACACCGTCGAGGTTGACCGAAGATGATGCCGTTCCTCCCAGGGCCAACAGATCAAGGTGCTCTCTAACACTCAGACCATCGACGTCGGAGGGAACGGCGACGATGATGCGATCGCCTTCGGCGTTGCGGGCGCCGAGAACCATGACGAATCCCTCGGCACGAAGGTTGGACGCCCAACGGATGGCGCCGTCGAGGATCACGTCGTCATCCTCGAATCGGAAGGTCGTCTCGAGTTCGCGGAAGCCATCGGCATCCTGGAACGCACCGGCCATGGCCGTAGATCCCGCGACCTGAGCCGTCATCACCAACTCGGCCTGATGCCGAAGCAAAGGCGACTCTGCACGCTGGAGGTAGTTGGCGACCATCACCTGCGCCCAAAGCGAGAACGCCGACGACATACAGTTGGTGGAGACCTCTCGAATCACCGTTGCCTGCGTCGGAAGGTCGACTCCACCGACGAGTCCTCGGCTGGCGAGGAACTCGAGTCCATCATGTACATCAGCTGAGCCTGCGTCGATCTGTCCGCATTTCGAACTGAAGTAACTGGCCAACTCACCCGACAGTCTGGGTGCGAGCCCGAAGCGAACTCCGTCGAGGACCGCTGCTGGAGCCACTGTTGGTTCGGCTGCGGCGACCGTCATGGCTGTCGTACCGGGGTCTGATCGGCCAGCCTGTGGAGGCGGTCGACGGGGGCACCTACGACTTCACGGGCACGGCACACCGCGTCCTCATCGGGAGCATCATAGAAACAGAGGCACT
>CAUJEC010000099.1 GCA_963169245.1 Actinomycetota bacterium | reverse complement strand
CATCTGGATCTGTCAGGACTTGGCACAAATTTGGCACAAATGGCGTGATATTGGATGTGTCGCACTGGTATGCGCCGTGTCAGAACAGGACGTCCAAGTCATACCTAGAAGCGGCGAAACCCTTGGTATAGAGCCGATCGCGGCCCCACACCAAGGGTTTCTGTACTGGCACCCCCAACGGGATTTGAACCCGTGTCGCCACCTTGAGAGGGTGGTGTCCTAGGCCTCTAGACGATGGGGGCCTGCCCGCCTGAGCGGGAGATCTTCAGTTGTGCCGTCCTGGCGTTTCCGACAGTTCAGTTACTAGCTGGCTCGGGGGGGAGGACTCGAACCCCCAATGACTGGACCAGAACCAGTTGTGTTGCCAATTACACCACCCCCGAAGGTGATGCCGCCGCTAGGGCGCCGAAAGACTCTAGTGCAACCGTCCGATGAGTGAAAAAGCGCCCCAACATGTCCGGGGACCGAGTTGAGGAAACAACACGAACGACACTTGAGACGAGCTAGCTCGTCAACCCTGACAGACGTCTGAACCCGACGATCTGGCCAGTCGCGACCCTCATGGTCTCGGCGAAGATCTGACGCCGAGATGGTTCGGCACCAACGGAGGAGACCCCGGCGGACAGGCCGAGCTCTCCCGCAATTCCCTGCAGACGACGGTTGTGGTAGCGGCTTGAAACAAAGATGACGTCATCGACATCCCGTTTGGCGAGCACACGTTTGACCGCACTGAGCGATTCCCACGTGTTGGACCCGTCATCGACCACGAGCACTGCCGACTCGGGCACACCGCGTTTCATCAGGTACTTCAGACCCGCATAGGCCTCGGTGAACCGGTCGGAGTCCTGCTTGTAGCCGGTCACCACGATCGTCGACGCTGCTCCTTCGTTGAACAACTCGAGCGCGTGGTCCAGACGATTCGCGAGCACCGGCGAAGGCTTGCCGTCATACTGAGCCGCTCCAAGTACGACTATCGCCTCGGCCCGCCGGCCCGAGTCTGCCCAGTCGTCGGTGCCTGCAGCGGATCGAACCTGGTACGCGGTGAACCCGAGGTACCCCACGACGAGCGCGAGGACAATCAGTCCGATCTGGATCAGGCGTTTGGCGGGCCTGAGCACCTATCCCCCGAGCTCTGCCCTTGCACTTCTAAGCCGTCGCAGCACCTCGTCACGACCCATGACGACCATCGACTCGAACAGCGGCGGCCCGACACTTCGGCCGGTCAGAGCGACACGCACTGGCGCCTGAAACTTGCGACGGTTGGCGCCGAGTTCCTCAGCAAGAGCCATGAACCTCTCGTGTAGCTCGGCCGCTTCCCAGGGCCACTGCGCCGCCGCCTCGATCACCTTGTCGAGCCACCCCGCAGCGTCGGCAACCATCGCCTTGTTCCATGACTTCTCGTCGATCTCCGGCTCTTCCATGAAGATGAAGTCGACGTAACCGGGAACCTCGGAGAGGGTCTCGACCCGGGTCTGGACCTCGGGCAGTATCGCCGCGAGCCTGGCGGGGGCTCCCGGGTCAGCCGAATAGCGCTCGAACCAGTCCGCCGCTTCGATATATGGCATCGACCGGGCCGAGAACTCTTTGGGGCTCAGCGCCCGCAGATGCTCTCCGTTGATGAACAGAAGTTTCTTGACGTCGAAGAATGCAGGCGAGGAACTGACATCCTCAATCCTGAACATCGGAGGGAACCCATCAGTCAGATCCAGCGGATTGAGCCTGACCTCAACCCCGTCACTCGGGCCCCAACCCAGCATCGACAGGTAGTTGACCATCGCCTCTGGCAGGAACCCTCGGTCCCGATAGTCCATGAGCGAGACGTCGTCGCGACGCTTGGAGAGCTTCTTGCGCTGCTCGTTGACGATGAGCGGCATGTGAGCAAACTCGGGGCGTCCCTCGATCCCCAACGCCTCACGCAACAGCAGGTACTTGGGGGTCACGTTGATCAGATCCTCCCCACGGATGACGTGGGTGATCTCCATGAACGCGTCATCTGTGACGTTCGCTATGAAGAACGTCGGTGAACCATCGGCCCGTCGAATGACGAAGTCCTCGATGTGTTCGTGTTCGACCGAGATCTCGCCACGGATCAGGTCCACCCACGACGTAGCACCGGTCTCGGGCACCTTGAACCGGACCGCCCGACCCTCACCCGGACCGAGATCACGGTCACGGTCCGCCGGGTCATAGGCCCGCCCACCGAAGTTCTCCCTATCAGCCTCGGCAACTGGCGATGACCAGTAGGCGTGGCCGCTAGCCAACAGGCTCTCCACCGCTGCCTGATGGGCGTCGTTTCGATCCGACTGATGTATTGGTTCCTCGTCCCAGTCGAGTCCAAGCCAACGCAGACCCTCATAGATCACCTCGATCAACTCGGGCTTCGAGCGATCAAGGTCGGTGTCCTCGATCCGCAACAGGAACGCACCGCCCATGTGGCGTGCTGCGAGCCAGTTGAACAGGGCCGCGCGTGCGCTGCCCAGATGAAGATAACCAGTGGGTGAGGGGGCAAATCGAACTCTTACAGGGCTGCTCACCCCTGTGAGGCTATCCCTTCGGAGGTGTCTCTCTGTCCGCTGAGCCAGTTACGCTCTAGGGGCTGAACCCCTACAGGAGAACAAGTGTCAGACGAGTTCGACGCGCCCATCGAGGTTGACCCGCCGGCCAGCGAAACCAGCCCCGAATCACCCAAACGACGAAAGCAACTGATCATCGCTGCTTCGGTGTTGGCTGTGGTTCTTCTGAGCGGAATCACCTTTGCACTGACCCGCGGGGATACTCCACCGGCATCAACAACAACGACAACCACTCGACGCCCCACCACAACGACGATCAAGGAACTTCCAGCCGGAACCTACGAGGTGGCGACCGCGAAATCCGGCGTCCCCAAGGTTCATGTTCTGGCCGCAGCTCCCGCCGAATGGGAATCATCACCAAAGGCCGTGATCTCGACCACCAATACCGAACTGCCGCCTCTCAGCCA
>CAUJEC010000098.1 GCA_963169245.1 Actinomycetota bacterium | reverse complement strand
CGTTGTGGAGCCCGAGGGTCGGCCCACCCATGATTCAGCAGTGATCGCCGAACCGGGCACAGATCCACAACCGAACTTCGCGGCGGTGGTCGACAGGACAAGCGTTGAGTCCATCCTGGCGCCCTCCGAGCCGAGATACCTGGGCCCAGTGAAGCCCTTCGAGATCGATGAGGACGGCGGGGTCGAGGATGGCGACATCTTCGCGCCAGTGGAACAGTCACCGCGTGGTCGGAAGCGAACCCTTCTCGCTGTTGCAATCATTGTCGTGTTGCTGGGGACCTCAGGGGGCTTTGCCTATTGGTGGTCCGCAGTTCGAATACCCCAGCACCTCGTCCCACAGGCCGAGGGCCTCATGGTCGAACCGGCGACGGCTGCGCTGAAAGAACTCAACTTCGTGGTGGACTCCTCGGTCCGCGAACGACGAGATGGTACGGAGCCCGGACAGGTTCTGTCCCAGTCACCTGCCAAGGGAACGAAGCTCGACGAGGGCTCAACGGTTCGCCTGACGGTCTCACTGGGCCCGACTCTGCGAGTACTTCCCCAACTGATCGGGCTGACCAGAGACGACGCCGTGGCTGCTCTGACCGCGGCTGACCTACAACTCGGCGCGGAGACCCCTCAGAACGACGAGACGGTACCGGTCGGCACGGTCATCTCATCAGCTGTCAGCCAAGACGGCTCACCCCCTGACGACAGCGGCCAGGTCCCGCGGGACACCAAGGTCGATCTGGTGGTTTCCGCCGGCCCTGCCCCCAGAATCGTCCCAAGTGGTCTCATCGGAGCATCTGCCGAGCAGGCCCGAGCCGCTCTCGAAGAGATCCAACTCGTTGCGAACATCCTTGAGGCCTACGACAACAAAGCACCCAAGGGGCAGATCATCAGTTCCAGCGCCAAGGCCGGAGATGCTCTCGAGCGAGGGGCCAAGGTCACGCTCACCATGTCGATCGGACCCGAGCCGATCGCTGTCCCGAATGTGATCGGCATGTCGGGCAGTACTGCTGCATCCACGCTGGAGTCAGCTGGCTTCATAGTGGAAGGGATCGAGGGCTCACCAACCGGACTCGTACTTCAGACCGACCCGACTCCTGGCGAGAAGCGCCAGCGCGGTACCTCGGTTCGGATCTTCACCAAGAGCAAGTAGAAACCACGCCAAGTAGTACTAGCAGTACACCGAGTGTTGTAATATGCTTCACTCAGTGCAGCATCCACCACCCAGAGTGTGATGTTCGCTAATTTCTAGTCAGTGATCGAAGCGCATCGACCAGCGATGCAATCTGATCCACCAATTGGGCCCAGCCCGACGGTCAGTCGAGTTGGGGTGGTCAGCCGGACGTGGTGTTCCCCAGCCGCCACGATGAAGCGGCCGCCCCAACTGGATTGATTGAGAAACCTGCCGCCCTTGGAAGCAGAGCGGACTTGGCGCTGCCCATATCACGCGTCGACTGGCCAACGAAAGGCCGCCGAAAACGGAGCGGACCGCCGACCAAGTGGCCGACGGTCCAACACTCAGGGGAATGGCGTGCTCTACATGTTGTCGAGCGCTGGCCCCCTCTGAGTTGTGCCACCAAGACTGATTACTCGGTGATCTCCTGAATAGCCTTTGCAACCTCAACGGCCTTTGGATCCGCCACGGAGGTCTGCATTGCCATCAGTTTCATCATGTCGCCGTCGACTGTGATCTTGCCGGCCATGAATGCCTGCATTCCAGCCTGGGGATCCTGAAGGACGATGATCGACTTGGCTGTCTCATAGTCGAGCGTGACAGTCAGGTCCGGGCTGTCGATATGCCCCAGGTCCATCTTGACGGTGCCATCTGTAGTGTCCATGTGCGCGTTGACAGTGCCCTCGCCGAAGGGAACACCGGTCACAATCTGATTCATCTTGATCAGATGCGGTGGGGGCGTCCCATCCGCCGTGTGCTCGTCACGAATCTGCTTGGCTGCCTCGACCCACTCAGGTGTCAAGAACTGATACTTCGCCATATATGTCCCCTCTTGATGAGTTGAGTTGGCACTCAACTATGAACAGGCGATGACAATACCCCGATAAGGTTCCAATATCTACGATCCAGCCAAGGGGCACATTTGAACAACGTGATCGAAGGCGCAGAACCTATGTCGGCGGGGTCCGGTCGCGTGGGGGTGCTGGTCCTTCATGGCTTCACGGGCAATCCCCAGTCCGTTCGCCCACTGGCAGATGCTCTGGTCGCCCAAGGATTCTCCGTCGAGATGCCCCTGCTGTCAGGTCACGGCACAACCGTCGAGGACATGATGACCACCGACTGGTTGGACTGGTCAGCCGACGCCGAAACCGCTCTCAGCCGGTTGGCGGAACGGACCGAGACCCAGGTGGTCGCAGGATTGTCGATGGGCGGGTCCCTGACCGTGTGGCTGGCGACCAGGCATCCCGAGCTCGCCGGAATCATCTGCATCAACCCCGCCACACGGGCAGCGGCCGAGGTTCAGGACTTCATTCGGGCGCTAATCGAAGCCGGAGACGAGGACATGGCGAGCATCGGGTCCGACGTCGCGGATCCCTCCTCGCCCGAGTCCTCATATGACCGTACGCCACTGCGACCGTTGCTGTCGCTCTTCGAGGCCGCTGACGTGGTTGCAAAGGACCTTCCAAAGGTCACCGCCCCCCTGCTTCTTTTCACAAGCCCTCAGGATCACGTGGTCCCGCCGACCGATTCGGACTTCCTCGCAGAGTCGCTCAACGTACCGGTCGAGCGGGAGTTCTGCGAGCGCAGCTACCACGTGGCGACCCTCGATTACGACAAGCAGTTGATAATCGACCGATCGATCGAATTCATCAACAGGGTGACGGCGAGCCCGCCCGATTGAGGCGACGCGCTGGACCGGTCAGCGAGCGATCCCGCCGCCCACGACGACCTCCGTTGCCGCTGGAGGCTCACCCAACTCCCGGCCGCCGACAAGTTGATACATGACGACGCTCTGTCCCGGCGCAACGCGTCGATGGGGCTCCATCCATCGCAGAGTCACGCTCCCGTCACTAGGACCAGCGGCATCCGTGATCAACGCTGCCTCTGCCGTCCCGTGAGCAGAGCACTGGACCATGACCTGACCGGTCACTGCCTCTGCCGCCCACACGATCTGGTCGAGGACCAGCACGTCGGTCATCAGGTCACGGCGAGTACCGATCGTGACAGTCGATGTCGACACGTCCACATCGGTCACGAACCTCGGCTCCGAGCCGCCCGCCAAGTTGAGTCCGCGACGCTGACCGATGGTGACCATCTCGATTGCATCTACCGCCCCGACAACGACACCGTCGGAGTCGACTACCCGCGCCTGATGCAGTTCGGTCCGGGCAGCCAGGAATGCCTCCCGCCCGTCTGATTTCGTGATGAAGCAGACATCCTGACTGTCGGGCTTCGGCGCCGTGCGCAGTCCCAACTCCGCAGCCATCGAGCGAACTCGATCCTTGGTCATCTCGCCGATTGGTAGCAACACCCTCTCCAGATCAGAGCTGGTAACCGGGTAGAGCACATAGGACTGATCCTTTTTCGAGTCATGGCCCCTGGCGATCCGCTTCGAACCATCTGCCATCACGTGCACCCGGGCATGATGGCCGGTGGCGACAGCATCGAAGCCCAACATGTCGGCCCGCCTCAACAACACATCGAATTTCAGACGGCGGTTGCACTCGATACATGGATTTGGCGTGCGCCCGTTGGCATAGGACGCCACGTATGGGTTCACCACGTACTCATCGAACTCGTCGCTGAAGTTGAAAACGTGATGGTCGATACCGAGTTGGGCTGCAGATCGTCTTGCGTCCTCGACGTCTGAGACCGAGCAACATCCGGAGTCGGACTCACCGCCCCAGAGCTTCATCGTCGCTCCGACCACTTCGTGACCCTCATCGAGCAGGAGTGCTGCCATGACCGATGAGTCGACCCCGCCAGAGAGCGCTGCGAGAACTCTCACGAGAAGAATGCCCGCGCTCTGCTCACAGCGCCGGGGATCAGATCAACTGCGCGCTCAATGTCATCTTCAGTGGTTCCATGACCGATCGAGAAGCGAATTGCGCCGTCTCGCAGCTTGTCCGCCACTGACATCGCTGAGAGGACGTGTGATGGCTCGGACGCCCCAGAGGAACACGACGAACCCGCAGAAGCCACCAATCCGGCAGACTCAAAGAGCAACAGGAGCGATTCGGAGTCAGCACCTTCGAAACACACATGACAGGTACCCGGCACGGTTCTTGCATCATCAATGGTCGCGACAATCTCATCGATCGACTCGCTCAGTCCATCGATGAAGCGTCGGCGAAGGCCAATGACGCGTTCGGTCACCAAGTCGCGCTCACTGTCGACCATCCGCAGCGCTGTCGCGAAACCAACGATCGCGGCGACGCTCGGAGTGCCTGATCGACGTCCCCGTTCCTGACCGCCGCCTAGGATCATCGGTCGGATCGGCGTGCCCTTCCTGACCACGAGCGCGCCTATCCCTTTTGGTCCCCCGAGTTTGTGAGCCGATACCGAGATCAGATCGGCTCTTGAGGCAGCCGCGCGTAGGTCGAGCCACGCTGCTGCCTGCACGGCATCGGTGTGTAGCGGGATTCGGCGCTCTTGCGGCGAGTACTCCGCCACGAGGTCAGCTATCGGGCCGAGATCGTTGATGGTGCCTACCTCGTTGTTGGCGAGCATCACCGAGACGATCGATGTCTCTTCGCCGGTCTCGTCGAGGGCGGCCTTGAGCGAGTCGATCGACACTCTGCACTGCGAGTCGACCGCGACCGTCCGCCCACCAAGGGCCTCAACCACATCGAGCACCGCGTGGTGTTCCACAGCGCTGCAGATGGGAACTCCCGATCGCGACGGAAGTCCACCCGTTATGGCATGGTTATCCGCCTCTGTTCCTCCAGAAGTGAAAATCACGTCCCCTGGTTCGGCCCCGATGATCCCGGCGATGACCTCGCGTGCCTCATCCATGGCGTTGACTGCCGAACGTGCAACCACATGGGACCCCGACGGGTTACCGAAACGGTCGTTCATGAACGGTGCCATCGCTTCGACGACCTCTGGTCGGGTCGGCGTTGTGGCCGCGTGATCGAGATAGATCACGCCTTCGGGGGATTCACTCACCTCAACAGGCTACGTCGTCTGCGTCGCCTGAACGCAGCCACGTCCGGGCGAGGCCGCGACAGTCTCAGGCCCCCACTCGCTGTTGGTTCCTGCGTTGGCGTCGGCTCTGCTTCCGTGACGCGGGAGCCATCGGTGGAGCGAGCGGAGCGAGGCCAATTGCAGCATCAGCGAGCAGTCCTCCGGCCTGAAGCTGATACGCAGATGCCACACAGATGAGCCAGGTCTCCGGATGTATGAGCCCGGGAACCGGTGCCGCCAACCGGCCCTGCAGCGCAGTCGCCAGTGACATCGCCAGACGAAATCGGGATTCGTCATTGAAGTCGCGGACTCGAAGAAGAAAGTCCCGTATGAGCACGAAGTCCTCGTCGTGCAGCGCTGCCACCGGAAGCGTCCGGACATATCCCTCGAAGCCCATGGGTGGATGAAAGGCGATGGGAACGGTGGAGCCCTTTGATGGCTGGCTGCGGATCACGATCGTCCCCGCAGCGAGGTCGCCCAGTCTCTGAGGCCGCGGCGACAACACGATGGAACCCATGGCCAGTACGCCGAGTGACAGGAAGATCTCGGGGATGGCAACGAATCCTCTCACGAGCGCCTGTCGAGGTGACTCCCTGGCACCATCGACACCAATGACACGCAGTCCGAAGATCGCCTTTCCGATACTGCGCCCCCGCCAAAGGATCTCCATGCCAACGGGCAAACCGATGATGAACATGAATCCGGCCAGCGCTCCTATAACCACCGGCCCTACCGGAGAGGCATTACCCGCCAGGGACAACACACCCACAAGAGGCGCCGAGATCATCCAGATGATCGCGGCGTTGAAAACCAGGTCGAAGCTTCTGGCCAGCGCGCGGACCGCAGCACCGGCGGTCGGCAGTTCCAATTCGACCGCCTCGGGAGTCACTACCCTGCTAGTCATCGCGCAATACCGTAGAGGCGAGTGGACCTCGATCGATACATACAACGAAATGATGCGACCTGGCGGCGACTTGAGAAGTTGACGCAGCAGAGCCGAAAGCTCTCCAGTGTGGAACTCAACGAGTTGATCCGGCTCTACCCGCGGGTGTCCACCGACCTGTCCCACGCACAGACCCACTACGCCGATCCAGATCTGAACGCGAGGCTTTCGGCCATCGTCGGCAATGCCAACGCCCTGATCTACTCGGCTCCGAGACGTTCGGGTTCGAGTGTGGGGGCCTTCTTCACAGAGACCTTCCCTGCTGCGGTGTGGACTGCACGTCGATTCATCGCCGTCTCGGCACTCTGTTTGCTCCTTCCGGCAATCGGTATGGGACTCTGGCTCAACGCCTCGGGGTCCACCCTCGACGCCGCCGTTCCGCCCGAGATGCAGGAACTCATCGCCCAACACGAGTTCGCTGACTACTACAGCAGTCAGCCCGCAGGGGATTTCTCGGTACAGCTCATGCTCAACAACATCCAGGTTGCGGTGCTCGCGTTCGCTCTGGGCGTCATCCCCATTGTCGGCACTGCATGGGTCATGATCTCCAACGGTGTGAACATCGGAGTGATGGCAGCAGTTATGCACAACGCCGGCGAGGGCGCCCAGTTCTGGGGCCTGATCACACCTCACGGACTGCTCGAGATCTCTTCGGCCATCATCGCCGGTGCTGCCGGCCTTCGACTGTCCTGGGCGCTGATCGTCCCCGGCGAGCGGAGTCGGCTAGAGGCGTTTTCTCGTGAGGGTGTGCGGTCCGTGGTCGTGGCCGGGGGTCTGGCGTGCTGTTTCATCGTCGCAGCACTGATCGAGGCGTTCATCACACCTTCAGGACTGCCCACCTTCGCTCGCATACTCATCGGGGTCTCTGTATTCGGAGCCTTCGTCGCCTACATCGTGAGCTTCGGCTCTGCTGCGGAGCGGCGGGGCGTGACAGGGCTGGCCGACTCGCTCACCTCGCGGACCGCACGCTCTCTCGCTTCTGCACACGGCGCCCGCCCCAGCGGACCGGGGTCACAGCCGGCCGGTGCCCTTGACCATGAGGTACGCATCACCAAGCTCTGACGCCAGACGGTGAGGCGGCGTGTCGACCACGATCGCGCCCATTCCGCGGAGCTTCGCAATCGAGAGTTCCCTGGCTCGCAGAGTGTTCATCGCCGAGATCCGACGACTCATCACTTCCTCTGGTGAGAGGTCTGGGTCATCTGCGTCGCTCGACGAGGACCCAACCGTCGAGACGCCACCAGAGGCCGTCCGGCCACCGTTGGCCGGGAGTGCCCAGATCTCCAGATTCGGATCGCGTATCGCTCCGACCACCACGATGTGCTTGCGGAGCAGAGTCGGCAGCGCTGGCATCAGGGCCTCACCGATTGACACATCAACGATGTCGGTCAACAGGACCATCATCATTCGGCGTCGGAATCTGCCAGCCGTATAGGAGAACGCGCCCGAATAGTCCGACTCAGAGAGCTCCGGCTCCAGGCCATACATGGCTTCGGCAGTCTGGGACACCTGATCCCGACGCCGACTCGGTGGCAGAACGGTCCGGATCTGACTATCGAAGCCGACGAGCCCGCAGTGGTCACCCAGACCCGTCGCGACTGTGGCGAGCAACATCGCCGCGTCCATGGCGTACTCGACCCTGGGTACCCCGTTGATCAGCCCAGCCTGTACCCGACCGTTGTCGAGCAGCACCATGATCGACTGGTTCTTCTCCGCCCGATAGGTCCTCACAACCGGTCGACCGACCCGAGCGGTGGCGGTCCAGTCGATCCGCCTGTACTCGTCATCGGGCAGATACTCCTTCATCTGCTCGAAGTCGGTACCACCCCCGAACCCGGTAGCCGTGCGTGTCCCGACTTGCAGTTCCCTGGCGCGCTTGATCTTGAGTTCTGCCTCGTCCTTTGAACGAAACCTGGGATGGACCCGCAGCGTGCTTCTTAGGGGCACCTCTCTCTGACGACACATGAGACCCCTACGACCGATGACCCGGACCGTCATCGTGTCGATGTCGAATCGACCGCGTCGCGTGGGAGTCAACTTCGCGGTGACGCCCACGGTGGAACCGGGAGGGATTGTGACCGCGAAGCGTCGGGTCTCTGCGCAGAGCGACGGAGCAAGCGAATCGGCAATCACTACTCGCAGGGGGCGATCGGCTGTGGATGCGATATCCCACTCGAGGGTCGTAGATGCTCCCAACGCAACAACGGCACCGTGTCGGCGGGTGACGGTGAGAAGCGAGTGGGACGTCTCGGTGAGCCCGTCGACGAGCCCGACGATGACCATCGCCGCACCTGCCATGCCGAACACCATCGCGATTGGGTACGGCCCGACGAACGCCACGAGGAACGCCAGAGCCGAGGCCGCCACCACTAGCAGTGCCATTCGCCCTGTTGGGACCAACCTGACACCGGACCCCGAGCCGGACTCCCGGTCATCTATGTCAAAGCCAAGCCATGCTCGAATTGAAAAGCTCGCGTCTGGTTCAGAACCGGACTCGTTGACTCCGCCATCACCCTCCCGGCCATCGTCTAGGTCATCTTCCCCGAACTCCCGGGACAGGCCCAGCCAGGCGAAGAGTGCGTTCATCTGGGCGACGGGACGTTGAGCATCACCGAGTCGAGAACCGAGTCGGCTGTGACCCCCTCGAGTTCCATCTCGGGCCGAATGATCAACCGGTGACGAAGCGTGGGCTTGACCACCGCCTTGATCTCATCAGGCGACACATACCCTCGGCCCGAGAGCCACGCCCATGCCTTGGCCGCATGAAGGAGTGTCGCTGCGCCACGGGGCGAAACGCCGAGTTCGAGCGATGGCGATACACGGGTGGCGCGACAGAGTTCGACGATGTAGCGCATGATGATGTCCTCGACGTGAACAGCACCGACGAGTCTCCGGGCCTGAGCGACGATCTCGGCGTTGGCAACCGGTCGAACCCCTGCCCCAGCCGGATCATGGGGATCCATCCCGGCGTGATGACGGACGAGGACCTTTGTCTCCTGCTCGGCATCGGGATACCCGACGATCAGTTTGAACATGAACCGGTCGAGCTGGGCCTCAGGCAGTGGATAGGTGCCTTCCTGTTCGACAGGGTTCTGGGTCGCTATGACCATGAAGGGTTCGGGAAGATCGAGCGAGACTCCCTCTGCTGTGACCTGATGTTCCTCCATGGCCTCGAGCAGCGCCGACTGAGTCTTGGGTGGGGTTCTGTTGATCTCATCCGCGAGGAACAGGTTTGTGAAGATTGGCCCCTGTCGGAACTTGAAATCGAAACCACCACTGGACTGGTCGAGCACGAGTTGACCGGTCACGTCCGATGGCATCAGGTCCGGAGTGAACTGGACTCGTTTGAACTGCAGATCGAGCGCGGTGGCCATCGTTTTGACCACAAGGGTCTTTGCAACGCCGGGCACTCCTTCGAGAAGGACGTGTCCTCCGGCTAGGAGGCCCGCCAGAAGGCCTGACAGGGTGCCGTCCTGTCCGACCACGGCCTTGCCGATCTCCTCCCCTATCGACAGGATCGCGGCATGGACCTCGGCTTCGCTGGCGGCGTTCATGGAAGCGGGGCTGACAGCGCCACCGCCCCCGTCATCGTTATCTGCTGCGCCGTGACCTGCTGCGCTGTGACCCTCTGCACCATGACCTGCTGCATATTCACCCTCTGTTGACATCTACTACCTCGTCTTTCATGACCTCGTTCCGAAGCATCCCGAGCGAACGCTCGAGCGCTATAAGTTGACCGGCGTTCGACACCGAGGAACGCCCATAGAGAAGTTCGTGAACGGCACCCGGGTCCCCACCACAGCGCTGGCCCACCGCACGGCACAACACCTCTGGGCCCGAGTCGATGGGAACGCCAACTGCTCTTGCCATCTCGGTTCGTGCCTCGCGGCGGAGCGACTCCGCGCCAGCACCGAGGTAGGCCGGGTCGTTCTGGAAGAGTCGCCCGATGGCAAGGGTCAGTTCCGAAGAGTTTATGGTCACCTCGGCCGACTCATCGACGGGCCGCCCAAGCCGCGTCGCCCTGGACCAGATGAAGACTCCGAGGGCCACACACAGTCCTACAAGTAGGGCCTTGAATGGAGTCGGTATCAGCTCAAGGGGCGTCTTGGTTCCCGATCCTAGCGCGGACTCCGTGGGTATCGACTCGACGAAGAGAACACGTTCGATCCGTGGCTCGTCGTCACCGCTCGGCGTTGCGGTCAACAGGCGAAGCGCCGTAACTCCGTTGTCGAGAACTTTGCCACCTTCGGACTTGTTCGGTTGGAGTCGAGCATTCACCCACAGGTAGGGAGACCCGAGGATGAACAGTCGCCCGCTTCCCACAGCCACCTCGACGAACTCCGCCTCGGTCTCGGACCCATAGCAGGTACCGGCGACCACAGGCTCTCTCGGAATGCCCGGACGTCGACTCAGAGGCAGCTCGATCGGATTGCGTTCGATCGAGTCGATCCGACCCAGGCCAACCAGTTCGGCGATGTCACAGACCCGCTGAGTAATCAGGTTCGCTGGAGCATCGACTAGGCCAGAGTTCTCGACTGTCCAGTTCTGGACGTCGCCGGACACATCCTCGCCCTCATCACCAACATCGGCAGGCGGCGGCAACGACCCGAAGATGACGGTCTGTCCTCGTTCCGCCCGATTCAGGAATGCCTGGAGTTGCTTGGGGCTCGCCAACTCCGGCGATGGAACGACGACCGCTGTGCCGAGCGAGTCAATGCCCATTGATACCCTGCGCGCCGAGATGGTGGCCGTTGTGATCCCTCGGTTCTCGAGCAGTACTCGTATCGCCCGGTATCCGTTCGGAGCAGCCGAATCGCGATCGAAGGGAATGGCATCAGAGGAGATCGATGAGATGACCAGAATTATGGCCACCCCGATCAGAACGACGATCAGCCCAATTCGTCCACCAGAGCGTCCACCGGAACCTCCGTCTGAGCGTTGGCTCATCCCCTGCTCCCCCGTCGGTCAGCAGCACTCACTATCTCATCCGAGACCGCCACGAGACGGTCGACCTGAGCTTCGCCGGTCGGCAGATCGCCAAACCAGGGGTCCTCGAAGATTCGGTTCGCCTCACTGAAGAGGTTCGTGGCCTCGGGTAGCGACTCCACGAGATCCTCGCGAAGTTCTCCCGGAGTGAGCCCGGGAATCGACTCCACGAGTTCCCGATCCTCAAGCTCGCTGACCAGACGCCGGTATCGGATAAGGACCGACCCCTTCCAATCCCCCGCCCGCTCAAGGTCAAGCGCTCCATCGAGCCAGTCATCGCTGGGTACGTTCGGGCGCAACGAGACAGTCGGCTCATCACCCTCGTCATCGCCGTCTTGCCGTGGGCGACGTCGCAGAAACGCCCGGATGGCGAGGACGATGATCACCACTGCCACAGAGACGAGAATCACAGCGACGATGACCGACACAAGCCCGGGGCCAGCGACGGGCATAGCGGGATTCGGGTTTCGGTCCGGAATCAGCTTTGAAATCTGCTCGAGCAGCCACTCGAAAAATCGGGACAGTGCAGACTGCTTATAGTTGTACTCACGGCGAGCAAGAATCCGGCCGAGTTCGTCTCGCACCTCCCCCGAGTCATCGCTCGCTTGGATCAGCAATGCAATCATCAGCTCGACTCCACCGCTTCGCTGGGATCGAGTGCGCGGATCCGAGCCGCCAGGTCGATACCCTCACTGGAGACTCTCATTGAGACATAGGCCGCTGAAGCCATCGCTGCGGTCAGCGGAGCAACGATGACCAGGACAATGGCCGTCGACTCCATCACGATGTTGATTAGCTGCTCGGGTGCGCCGAGCAGAGCGAGGAGACCCAGTGGCCCTCCTAAGAGCACGAGCCGGGTCAGATAGAGGATGATCAGTCCACCCAGGTAAAGGCCCACTGCTCTGGTCAGGTTGTGTCCGCCCAGAGCCATGGCGCGCCGCACTGCTCTCCACGGTCCTAGGCCCTCCACTCCCGCGGCTATCGAGGCTGTG
Source organism: Actinomycetota bacterium (assembly GCA_963169245.1). Taxonomy (GTDB): domain Bacteria; phylum Actinomycetota; class Acidimicrobiia; order Acidimicrobiales; family Microtrichaceae; genus JAGQSZ01. The sequence continues at coordinate 1,051 of CAUJEC010000098.1, read as the reverse complement.
AAGGTGAGGCCACCGGCTATCGCCCAGCCCAACAGTGGCAGAAACGAACCGAGCCCATAGACGATCGCGCTGAACGCGACGATCAGGGGAGCAATCCAGAATCTGGCCATCGTCCTGCGGAACACCGCACCGGCGGACATTGTCTGTGATTCCATCATCGCAGCGGTGAGCACTCCGCTTGCTACGCCCAACAGCGAGAGGGCGACGCTCTGAAGAACCAGAATGAATGGCTCGAACCCGCTCATTGGCCCGAATACTCCCAATGCGAAACCTGATGTGGTGAACGCCGACGCTCCTGATGGGCGCCGAGTCGTGAGCCTCAGGAACAAGTCGAGAAGTTGAATCGGCAGGAACAGCGCTGTTGCGATGGAAATGAGAACCTTCGCCTGTGCTCTGAACAGATCGAATCCCAGATCGAGTGCGGCCGTGCCCCCGAATCGGCGCAGGGGAACCAGCGGGTTTGTGCCGATCATCGCAATAGGGTCGCGATCGCTGAGACTCGCGTTCGCGCGAAGGGTGGTCTCGATGCCTCCCCTCAGTCCGACCTTCCGCTGCACGGGAATGAAGCTACCCGCGATCATTTGGCAGACTGCGCCACATGGACCTCACATCTGGATCGGACCCGTTCTTCGACTCGGGCACATATGGCCGAAGCTTCGCCGATGTCTATGACTCGTGGTACCCGTCTGACACTTCGACTTACGCCGCAGTCAGCCATATCTCTGCACTGTGTGGGACCAAAGCCCGTGTCTTGGAACTTGGGATAGGAACCGGTCGTCTGGCCATTCCCCTGGCGCTCAGCGGCATGGACGTCTGGGGAATCGACTCATCCCCCGAGATGCTGTCGGTCCTTGAGTCGAACTCGACTGAATCCGGTGCCGACATTCATGTGATCTGTTGCGACGTCTGTGATCCCTCGTCATGGCCTGATGGACCCTTCGACGTCATCATCTCTGCGTTCAACTTCCTCTTCAACGTTGTCGGTGATGACGCCAAGCAGTCGGTGTTCTCAACCGCTGCGGACAGGCTCGTCTCAGGTGGGTCATTTGTC
>CAUJEC010000097.1 GCA_963169245.1 Actinomycetota bacterium | reverse complement strand
GGCAGGTACAGGCCTCCGTCGGTTGCGAGCCCGGCCAGAAGCGCATCCGCGAAGCCGATCGTGGGAGCGGCACCGCGTGTTGAGATGTATTTCATCGCTGCTGTCCTTCCGCTCCGATAACCCGCAGGACGGATCCGACTGAAGAGACCGTTTCGAGCTGGCGGATCTCCCCGAGAGTCACCCGCAGGTCGGCTTCTCGCGCCTGATGGGTGATGAAGATGAGTTTGGCTGTTCCGGCCGCGCTGTCCGCGAGTGAAACCTGTTCCATCGAATGGATCGAGACTCCGTGTCGCCCGAAGGCGCCAGCGACTGCGGCAAGCACTCCAGGTGAATCCTCGACATTCAGGTTCACATAGAACGCAGACGTGAGGTCATCGAGGGAGCGGAGATCGCAACGGCCAAATGATCCGATTGACGCGTGAGTTCCCTTGACCAGATTGGCTGCCGCATCGACGACATCGCCGAGCACCGCGGAGGCAGTCGGATATCCGCCGGCGCCTCGCCCGTAGAACATCAACTCTCCAACGGCCTCACCCTCGATGAACACGGCATTGAAACTGTCGCGCACCGAGGCGAGCGGATGTGTGTGTGGAACCATTGCGGGGTGGACCCTCACAGCCACAGAACCATCGTCAAAGCGCTCCGCGATGGCCAGAAGCTTGATGGCAAACCCGAGTCGATCAGCGAACTCGATATCCACCTCGGTAATGCCCGAGATGCCCTCGTGGTAGACGTCACCTGCAACGACGCGGCCACCGAAGGCGATGGTGGCGATGATCGCAGCCTTGGCTCCGGCGTCATAGCCCTCCACGTCGGCTGTCGGGTCGCGTTCGGCGTACCCAAGGCTCTGCGCCTCGGCCAAGGCATCGGCGTAGTCGAGACCCTCCTCTGACATCCGGGTGAGGATGAAGTTGGTGGTGCCGTTGACGATGCCCATGACGCGGGTGATGTTCTCGGCCGCGAGCGACTCACGCAACGGTCGGATGATTGGGATTCCTCCACCAACTGCAGCTTCGAAGAGCAGGTCGACTCCTGAGCCATCGGCAGCGGCAAAGAGTTCGGGGCCGAAATTGGCCAACAGTTCCTTATTCGCGGTCACAACCGGTTTGGAGGCCTTGAGCGCTTCGAGGATCAGCTCGCGTGCCGGTTCGATCCCCCCGATCGTCTCCACCACCAGATCCACCTCGGGGTCGGTGACGAGGCCATGAGAATCAGTGGTCAACAGGCTCGCGTCGATCTCGACTGTCCGTTCCCGCGACAGCGTCCGAACCGCCACGGCCTTCACCTCAAGGTTGATTCCGGTTCTGGCCCGGATCGAATCGCGTTGCTGCTCGATCAACGAAACCAGGGGTGCGCCAACGTTTCCGCACCCCAGAACTCCGACTTTCACGGTCTTTTCCACACATAGAGGCTATAGGGCGCACACAGTGTGACGCTCATGGCCGATCGGGCTGACGACACAGACGAACCAATGGGAGGCCGCGGCATCGCCTTTTGGTTTGGCGTCACCAAGTTTTCAGTCCCGGCGGAATTCTGCCGATTACAACAATTGGGTGTCACTGCCCGCCGCTCTGTTGGTGGCACACCGCTCTGAGATCACCCCAGAAACACACCAGCAACACCCCGAAATACAGCGCAACGAGGACCAGATGACAGAACGCAACCACGACGGCGACGACGACCTCGACCTTCGGGTCCCGACAACCCCTGACTCGATGGGTCTCAGCCGAGCTCTCATGGAGGATCTGGTTCTTCGTCGCGCAGTCATGGAGGGTCGCGCACCCATGACGAGGCTCGCCCAGAAGTTGCACGTCTCGATCAACGTCGTCGAGACGATCCTGTTGTCGATGCGGGACCGCAAGCTCATCGAGTACGACGGTATGGAAGGCCGGGCTTACCGCGTGGCTGTCACCGAGATCGGCCGCGAGGAGTCCGCCAACCGTTCGCGTGACTGCCGCTATGCCGGTCCGATGCCGGTGTCGTTGGCGGCCTACACGGCGGTTGTGCGTGCCCAGCGACCCGAGGTCCACCTGGATCGTGACATGCTCACACGATCGTTCTCGGATCTGGTGATCTCACCGAACTTGATCGACCAGCTTGGCCCGGCCATTCGTGGCAGCGGCGCGATGTTCCTCTACGGGCCTCCGGGAACCGGTAAGAGTTCGATAGCCGAGCGAGTCATCCGGGCCTACAACGATCATGTTCTGGTCCCCCACTGCGTGGAGGTGGACGGGCAGATCATCTCGGTGTTCGACCCGACGATTCACGAACCGACCGAGGATCAGCCCCCGGGCCTCGATAGGCGTTGGATCATGTGCCGGCGCCCGGTTGTCATCACCGGCGGTGAACTGCATCAGGGCATGTTGGATCTGGAACTCGACCGACAGACCGGTGTCTATCTGGCGCCGCTACAGATGAAGGCCAACAACGGCGTCCTGGTCATCGACGACTTCGGACGTCAGGCGATGAGCCCGGCCGCGCTGCTCAATCGTTGGATCGTTCCACTGGATCGCAGTATCGACTACCTGACCCTCCACGGTCGCAAGTTCGAGGTGCCCTTCGAGGTAAAGGTTGTGTTCTCAACCAACCTTGATCCGTCGCATCTGGGTGACGAGGCGTTCTTCAGGCGGATCTACAACAAGATCTATGTGGGCGCCTGCACTGATGACCAGTTCGACTGGATCCTCGCCAGGGTTGCCAGCAAACGTGGTCTCACCGTCGATGCGCCTTCGGCCGCCCATCTCAGGCAGAGCGCCAGAGCGAAAGGCGACGGTGAGTTGCGTGCATACCTTCCGGGTGTGGTCTGTGAACTCGCGACAGCTATCTCGGGATACGACAACCTGGCACCGGCCTTGACGCCCGACATGGTGGACAGGGTCCTCGCCCTCTACTTCGCGGATATGAGCGCGTCGACATCGCGCGGATACGAGGACGACGGCGTCGGTGGTCCTGTCGATTTCGAGGCGTTTATGAACTCGACCGAGTCGGCCACCGATGGACATTCTGATGCCGACACCGCTGACGGCGCCGACGCTGCAGGGGTCGGTGGTCCCGCTGCCCACGCGGGCGTTCAAACCCACGCCGCTGCATCCCATGACCCGTGGCATGGTGAAGGTATTGCCGGAGAACCGGCGCCCTCGGCCGACTCATTCGCGTACGCCGCCAGCGGCTCTCATTTCGGTGAGAGGTCCATGGGCGGATCGCCCACTGGGGCGAATTTCGCTGGCGAGGACTCGGGGTCGCTCGGTTATCGACCAGAACCTGGCTTCGAGACTCCGGCGGAGTTTCGCTCCGAGATCGTCTACTCGCCCGAGTCGGCCATCCCGCCTCCGTTCAAAGGCGACTCAGCCGACGTCGGTGGCCAGTAGGTCCTCGTAGGTCTCACGTCGGATCACCAATCTGGACTCTCCGTTGCTGACGAAGACGACCGGCGGTCTGGTGATCTTGTTGTAGTTGGATCCCATCGAGTGGCCATAGGCCCCGGTCACAGGGGTTGCCACTAGGTCACCGACTCGGACATCGGACGGGAGACGGCCTTCCTTGACGAGTATGTCGCCAGATTCGCAGTGCTTGCCGACGAGTCGGATCGACATATCGCGTTCGGCGAGCGGAGATCGCGGCAGGAACGCCTCATAGCCGGAGTCATAGAGGATGGGACGAGGATTGTCGCTCATGCCGCCATCGACTGCCACATAGGTGCGGATACCCGCCACCTCTTTGATGGTCCCGATCTCATAGACGGTGATTGCGGCGGAGGCGCTGATCGCTCGGCCGGGTTCCACACTGACCCGTGCGCGGATGCCCAGTTCGTCGCAACGACGAAGGATCGCCTCGCCCCATGCTGCGATACTCGGAGCGTCATCACCCTCGACATAGGCGACGCCAAGACCACCACCTACGACGAGTTCGGGTAGGTCGGCCTCGATCACGAACGGTGCCACGGCATCGAGACCTGCGATGAAGTTCTCGACGCTGAAGACCTGCGAACCGATGTGGAAGTGAAGTCCTACAAGTTCGAGTCCGGTGCTGTTCTGGGCCCGCTTGATGGCGAGTTCCGCCTCACCAGTCGGCACCGCGAACCCGAACTTGGAATCCAGGTTTCCCGTTTGGATGTGCTCGTGGGTGTGAACCTCAATACCGGGGTTAAGTCGAAGTAGGACCTTCGGGCCTGTGCCGGAGCCGACAATGGACTCGATGCGGTCGATCTCGTCGAATGAGTCGACAACGATTCGACCCACACCTTTTTCGATCGCGAAACGAAGCTCCTCGATCGACTTGTTGTTTCCGTGCAGTTCGAGTCGTTCCGCTGGCACGCCTGCAGATAGGGCGATGTGCATCTCGCCGCCTGTGGCGACATCGAGGGACATGCCTTCCTCAAACGCGAGCCGGGCGGCCGCTCGACAGAGGAATGCCTTGGTGGCGAAGATTCCGTTGCCGTCACCGAAGG
>CAUJEC010000096.1 GCA_963169245.1 Actinomycetota bacterium | reverse complement strand
TTTCGATCAGCTACTAGCGCTGCCCGATGGCATTGAGGTCGGTGAACACACTGTCCAGATGAACGGTCTAGGCGAATCTGGCGAGGTCTACTCGGTCTCCAGCGGACTCATTGTAAAGGCCTCACCTGTGGCCCCTGCACCAAAGGAGAAAGAGCTTGCGTTCACAGGAGGCAACGCTCTCGTTCTCGTACCTTGGTCCATCCTCACAATCCTCGGAGGCATCGGACTCGTTGCGGCACACAAGCGCGAGAACGACGAGGATGCCTTCGATTCTGCAGCCAGCTGATGCGCCTGGCGGGATCAGTAGCATTGCCTATCTAGTTCTTGGCATCCGCTCCAAGTTCGAGCAATTATGAGTCCCTGGACGTGGTGGGGTTTCGGGGCTGGTCCACTACGAGGTCAGCCATCAGCGTGATGCTCGGCGTGTACGACCAAGTACACACCGAGGAGACCACACCGACGACAACCTCACTCCCATCTCACCAGACGGCAACTGCGCCGCAACCAACTCACCCCAGAGCAGGGGACCAGTCACCGAGTCCCTACCCAGGAGCCGAGCAGCCTCGTAACGCGATACGACACCCTCGTCCGTTTCTGAAGCGGTGTCTAAATTTCCCGAATGGCGCTCATACCAGACCCACAGTCCGAGTACCACCAAGAAGATCACAAAGGGCACCCAGCCTTCCGCTAGATACAACGCGATGAATAAGACAGGTAAAGCTGTCCTTCCGACGAATCTTACGAGCCTTGGCAGTTTACCCTTACCCACGCTCGATCCGGCTGCGAGCCGGCCCCCTCGGAAAGCCTGCCTTCATGGCACTCCGACCTAGCGAACGCCGAATGATCGCTCCCCCGCATCCCGAGCCGAAAGTCACGCCACAGACAATTCCTTTCGTTATCGGTAATAGCGGCTTCTCAAGGAGCGCTAGGCCGAAGTTGCTTCGCCGCCGTTCCGAGGGAGTGGCCACCATCGCATGGGCGGAAACGCTTCCCATGTAGACGATTCCAACTCCTGCAGCTACGCACGCAACCGATCCAGCTCCAGCAGTAAGCCCCAGGCAGCTGGCCGTCACTACTGCAGCAGCAGCGGTAGTCGCAAGGTTGACGAGCCTATTGCGATGTCGATTCCACTGTTTCCTGCACCAACTGCATTTCACGAACAGCCCATCTAGGTCGCTGTTGTTCACTGGGTCCGTTGGGTAGGTGTAGTCGTTGTCGACTCCGCCTTCGATGGGGTCGATTTCTAGGAATCGTCCGAGTGTTGGGGAGTATTGGCGGGCGCCCATTTCGATGACCGGGAGGACTCCGGGTTGGTTCTCTAGTGGGCGTTGTTGGGAGCCGTGCCACCCGTAATCCATCCCGCCAGTCGAGTTGTCGGGGATGGTGGTTGTGCCGAGGGGGTTGCCGTAGGGGTCGAACACCCGGGTCGCACCTTGTTTAACACCAGCACTGTTCGCGGTGGCTGTGAGGTCGCCGTGAATGTTCGGATACGACCACACATCGCTCCCACCGGGACGAGAGGTCCACAGGGCACCACCGGTCAACACCGTGGTCGCCTCCACCACCGTGCCTGCTGCGTCCAATGTGATATCGGCGGCGTCACCCGTGGCGGTGTAGGAATACTTGGCGACAATAGTGCCGTTGATTTTGCGGGCAACAAATCGATCCGACGCGTCACGGACGTAACTGACGATCGGGGTGGTGTTCGCTTCCCAGGCGACAGCAGCGTCAAACAACTGGGCGGCCGCACCTGTGGTACTACCGGTTCCGTTGGTTGGGAAGAACCCGACCCGCCGCGCCGGCGCCGTGCCGGTGATCATCCCAGTGCCCGCTTCGTAGGAGAACACCGTCACCCTCGACACATCCGAGGTGAGCGTCGCTGCGGTGACCGCTCCAGTGGAGACCAATCGACTCCGCCGCACAAGGTGCCTTGTCACCACTCCCAGTCCGCCGCCAAATCTTGGCGTAACGACAGCGTCAAACCTTCCAATGCGCCAAGTAGTTCTTCACTAGACAACTTCTGTCCGCCACTTCGAGCTGACCACACAGTCTCCCCCGTTTCCGTTTCACCGAGTATGAGACAGAATGCTGCTTTCAAAGACACGTCTTCGGGCAGCGCCTCTGTCACAAGACCGGCGACCAATGATTCAAAGGGCACTGTATTCATCATCTTCCTTTGGAGTTGCAGTTTCAGTAATCAAAAAGCGACAGCGCATGCGACAATAAACGGACCACAAGCCGGGGAAAGCACCTTCGCACCCCACCAGATTGCGACTGCTACGGTAGCAAGCACCGTTGCATTGCGAACGTTATCGTTAGGTGAACGTCGCTTATTGGGGTTGTTACTTCGGCCCTGGTCCCGCTGCCGCCGAGCGTTCGCGTTCTCGTGCTTTTCACGATTGGATGGGCGCGTGTTGTTCCTATGGGAACCCTTTGGCTCGCGGCCTCGGCCCGAGGGCTTCCGGCCTGCTCTCGCCTCTCCATCTAGGTCGCTTTGGTTGATGGGGTCGGTTGGGTAGGTGTAGTCGTTGTCGACTCCGCCTTCTACTGGGTCGACCTCTAGGAACCGTCCGAGTGCTGGGGAGTATTGGCGGGCTCCCATTTCGATGACCGGCGACACGCCGGGCTGGTTTTCGAGTGGGCGTTGTTGGGAGCCGTGCCACCCGTAATCCATCCCGCCAGTCGAGTTGTCGGGGATGGTGGTTGTGCCGAGGGGGTTGCCGTAGGGGTCGAACACCCGGGTCGCACCCTGTTTCACACCAGCACTGTTCGCGGTGGCTGTGAGGTCGCCGTGAATGTTCGGATATGACCACACATCGGTTCCACCGGGACGCGAGGTCCACAGAGCACCGCCGGTCAACACAGTTGTCGCCTCCACGAGGTTCCCTGCTGCGTCGAGGGTGATGTCGGCGGTGTCACCGGTAGCGGTGTAGGAGTACTTGGCGACAACAGTGCCGTTGATCTTGCGGGCAACGATCCGATCCGTCGCATCCCTCACATAGGACACCACCGGCACTGAACCCGCTTCCCACCCGACCGCGGCGTCGAACAACTGCGCCGTGTTCCCGGTCGTGTTCGCGGTCCCGTTCGTTGGGAAGAACCCGACCCGCCGCGCAGGCGCAACACCGGTGATCATCGCAGTGCCCGGTTCGTAGGAGAACACCGTCGCCTTCGACGCATCCGAGGTGAGCGTCGCCGTAGTGACAGCTGCGGCGGCGGGTTTGGCCCACCCGATAGTTTCAGCCACGCTCGATGTCGTGACGGTGCCGGCAGATAGGCCGGCACCGGTTGGGTGCAACGACCCGGCAGGGGTCAACGCGACCTGGGTCTGGCCGGTGGCGGTGCCGTTATCGGCGCCAGACACTGAGCCTGTGAGGCCCATGTTCGCAGCCACGGTCGTGTTCGCGACCACAACCGGGATGTTAACTGCGTTGAGTACTGTTCCGAGCGTTGCTGGCACCACCGATGCGGACACGACAACCGCCGCCTTCCCGGTGACTGCTGTGGTGGTGAGACCGTTGTCGTCCAACACTGTGACGCTGTGACCGGCTGCCTGGAGCCGGGTTTTGAACCAGTTGTCCTGTGTGGTGAGTGATGCGGGGTTCGCGACGACCAACGCCACACCCTTCGCTGTCGCGGCCCTGGTCTCGACGTGGCGGTCAGCGACATCGTAGACATGGGTTTCAGCTCCGAAGGTGCTTGTGTTCCCATGCGCGTCATACGCGAGAGCGCCGATACCGGGGGCGGTGGTGGAAGTGAGCCGGTCGGCGTGGTCATAACAATACGAGGTCGACACTGCTGGGCCGCCGGAGGGTGTGAATGTCTGGCCGGTGCGATTCCCGTTCTTCCCAGCCTCGGCCGCGACACCACAACCACCGGAGTTGGCGTAGCTGTAGTCGATGGTCGCGGTCGGAGCACCCATCGCGGGGGTCGCGTTGAACACCTTCGCAGAGGTCAATCTGCCGGCCCGGTCATATGTGTAGTTCGCGCCAGCTGCACCGACCGCCGGGTTGGGGTCGACGCCGTCGGTCATGTAGTCGGTGACCCTGCCCATCAGATCACGTCCGGTGATCTTGTCGGCTGTTAGCAGCGCTCCGCCTGGTTGGTTCCAACTCGCCAGCACCGGCCGCCCAGCGAGGTCAGTGCCGAAGGTGCCACCGGTCCCGTTACCTCCACCCGTTGGGCCAGCCGGGTAATTGACCGAGATGAGACGATCCAACTTTCCGAACACACCATCAGAGATGATCTTGCTGTTGAGTGTGACTGTTTGGACCGCGAGCCCCACGGTGTAGGAATACGCGTACGCGCCGGCTGGTGTGGTCGCAGCGATCAGCTCGCCACCCTGGTTATAGGTCGCAGTCGAAGACTTGCCCCACACATCGACATACGCGACGACACGACCAAGACGATCCGTTGTGGTGGTGATCGTCCCAGCAGTATCAGTGACCGAGGTGACGAGCGGGTTGGCGCCCACCGCGTAGTCATAGGTGACAGTTCGGGCGGGTTGTCCTCCCCACGGCTCATATTTCACCGTGGTTGGGCGTCCGCGTGCATCCAATGTCGTACACACCCAGGGTTCGACACCCACGTTCGTGCCCGCGCGGGATCCGATCTGTCGGCCCATGTTGTCATAGACGAACTGGCGCACAACAGGTGTCCCCGGACCGGCCTTGTCGGGGTCAGCCTGGGTGACCTGTTTCAACAGTCCAGCCTGGGCGGTACCGGCGGTCACACCACACACAGCGGCGACCGGTGCTTCGCTTGCCCCGTAGTAGGTGTATGCGACTTGTGAGTCCGCACCGCTGGGTAGTCGTTTCGAAGTGCGACGCAGATAACCGGCGCCCGGGGCCTCGAAACTGGTTTCGGTGCGTAGGTTCAACCCGCCGACCATGTGATCCTCTGTGGTAGCTGTCACCAACCCCAGATACGGGAAATCGCCGTATTCGATCCTTGTGGTCGGCGCGCTCCCCTGGGTGTCGCGCACACTGGCCGAGGTGACAAGATCGAACCGGGGTGAAAGGTTCCCTTGTGGCACGGGGCCCGAAACACCGGGACCCGACCAGAACAGATCGATCTTTGCGGGGCCACTGGTGTTCTTGTACTCGACAGTTATCGAATACCGTTTAGCTGCCGGAGCGTAGAACCCGACCCCGTTACCCGAAGATGTGTAGGAGCCCTGAGGCCCACCCCAATAATCGGTGACCAGCACGCCATCGACATAGACACGCACCCCACCAGAAGCACCAACAGGAAAATAGTATTGCCCTGCGTTCGACAAGTAGATCGAACCAGTGAACCGCATCGACCACGGCGAACCCGCCGGTAATGGTGTCCCATCCGTTTTGGTCAACCCGGCGGGCAACACGCTCCCATAATCTGCTGATGCCGTAGTCGAATACCCGTGCAAAGTCACAGGACCCGATAGGTCACCTGTTGGCCAGAACCGTGTCGCAAGCCCATCCAACCCCTGGTCATATGCCTTGTATGACACGGGCGTGTTCACACCACCAAAGGAATTCCCATCGTAATATGTGGACGCACCGAACTCGGTTCTTGGTGCAGGACCCCACGTTTGGGTTTCACGGCCTTCGCTGTCATAGACATGACCGACACGGATATCGACATAGGTGTCATCGGGGTTCGCTGAGGTCGCGTCTGTCCATTTCAACTGATCACTTTGCCAAGAGGAACGCCACACAGGATAGCTAGCCCGATCGATAGCGTCGCGATCGTAGATCGTGCGGCCCATCTGATCGTATTGCACCAGCCGGTTGTAACCATTGGGTCGCGACCGCCCAGCAATCAGCACCCTTGTTTCATTTGTGTAATAGACGATGTTGCGATGCCGACGATACTCCCCCACCCGAGCGAGCGGTTCGTTCACATATGTCACACGACCCAGCGAGTCATATAGAACTTCGTAGAACCCATCCGGAGAGGACGCAGCGAGTCCACCGGTCGCGATCACATCATTGACCAGCGGTGTACGCACCTTGGCTATACGCCCATCGGTGTTCCAACCAAAATCGGTGACTTCACCACCTGGTTCCACAATCCGAGCCAACCGGGCCGCGTCATAGAGAAAGAACGTCTTTGAACCATCGAAATGAGTCAACCCACACAACAACCCGGTGGTGAACGCGAGTCCTCCCATCGAAGAGGGCGCACCAGCCGGACACGCGCTTGGGCTCGTGGCGTAGTCGAGTTTCATGAACCGCCCAGACACCGGGTCGGTGATCTTCGACATAGTCGAACCCGACCATTCGTAACGAAGCGATGCCGGTTTACGATCATCAGCCACAGACGTAGCGCTCAACACCGCACCCGAAACACTGAAATCGGTTAACTCGCCACCCTCCGACAAATACTGGTAACCGACCACCGTTCCGGCATTGTCACGACGGGCGAGTAACTGGTCGGATTCGAACTCAGGTGGCACCCAACCACCGCTGTTTGTGGATTTGAAAGTCTGGGAGTTCCCATCAGAGAACCTGACAACAGCCGACGCGCCAGCGATACTCAACGACGTAACAGCGTTCGCACCCCACGAAGGTGTCCACCCCGCAGGCAACCCCGGATACGGCACCGCCCCGGATACCGTCGATGTCGCCATCGAGTTATACGTCAACCCGACCGAAGCCCCACCACCAACAGTCGCCGCTGTGTCGGATTGCCAGCCGACAACAGCGTTCCCGTTCGCAAGATTCACGCTCACAGGCCCCACGCTCTCATAGGGGGAGGGTTGACCGGCACCGAAACGACGAGTGAAACGGAACTGATACACAGAAGACCAAGAAGTGCTCGACCCATTGTTCTGGTCCCAAGCCCACCCCCGCCAGAAATACACGCGGCCATCGACCAACTGATCCACAGGCAACACAAAATTCCGGTCCGAGGACCAATGCCTGTGAATCGGCGAATTCCACGACACATTCGGATCCGTTGACACATCAAACGCGTACAAGATCTTCGCGTTGTCACCAGGGTCCGGATCAGACACCGGATCAACCCCGATCGTTGGAGTGTCAGCCGCCCACCGCGCAGCGTACGCGCTCTGATCACCGAGCGAAGACGAAGAGATCTGGGGCGGATTCGGGAACGAGTTGAACACAACCCGCAACACCATGTCGTATTCCTTGAACGAATACCCCGGAGCTGGTTCCTGCGCGGTCAACCCGAACGCCACATGTTTACCAGCCGCTGCCTTGCCAGCAACGAAACCGGTCACATCAATCGCCCCCGTGTCAGCCACCCACGCGTAACCCAACGATGTCCCAGCGGCAGCACCGGCCCATGACCAATCGGTCGCCTCATACGCGTTGACGATCGCAGCCTGGGAGATACCCGCAGTGCGAGTCAACGCCAAAGCCGCGTACTGCACCTGCACGCTCTGCAACCAGGCGGTCTCATAGACAGCGATCGAACGCCACATCGACCACGGATACCCCGCCACAGCCGGAAACCCCGTACGCATCCCACACGACGGCGAAGAACCAGACCCACACGTCCAATTCGCGATGTTCAACATCGACAACCAACCAGACGAACCCAACAAAATGTCAGGATCCAACACCACCGGAAACTCTGCTTCAGACACTCCCGCTAACCATGCGTCGTCAACCGAGACCTCCACCCGGGAAACACCCTCAGAAACCACCCCAGAACGAACCAACGGAACAGCAACAGAATCAGCCACCCGACCAGAACCCGATTCCACAACCAACGACCCGAACGACACCTCCTCACCCACAGAACCCCGAGCCGCTAGCGCCACCCCCTCGCCCGCAGCGAAACGCTCACGAGCAACTGCAACCACATCAGAACGATCCGAGGACCCGAAAATCGAACCAGCCAACCGATCACCAACCCCACCCGGTCTCATCTTCGAGCCATTCTGGGCCGACGCTCCAGGCCCCAACGGTTCACCGGTCGGGTCGTTCCTCTCCCCCGAGCGCCGATCCGCCTGTGCAGCCATATCCACCGACAACTCAGGAGCCGGAACCACCACACCAGAAGGCACCCCGGAAGATCCCTCCTCTAGCGCACTGGCACCCTTTGCCACGTCCCCTGATATCGGACCGGTCGGAGCGCTGCGCCAAACCGGATCCAACTCCGCGCCGGACACCTCGAACTCCACACGAGCAGACACCGACGGACGTTTCGTCAACACCACATCCTCAGCAACTGACGACGCGCTCACCCGATAACGAAGGTCCACCCCGTCCCAAACACCTCGATACCACACAACCGAAGCATCTTCGGTGTCAACCACCGGAGTGACCACACCGGCCGGTGCCAACCCGCCGAACAGCGCCGCCCGGCTCTTCAACTCCTTGCCCGAGGCCGTACGCAACACCATCCCCACATCAGAAGGACCGAACTCGACACCCCACGCGTTAGCACCAGAACGCAACCACCCCGACCGCTTCGCATCAGCCGTCACAGTCGAGTCGATCAGCTCAAAGCCGCCCTTAGCCGAACGAAACGCCACAGGATCAGCAGAAATCTCCGCTTCGAACTGACCATCCGAACGCGCCCACACACGCCCATGAGCAGAACGGCGTTCAACAACCTCACCCAACCGGCCCTCTCCCAGAACCGATGAACGATCCGAAACAGGAACCGCCCCACCCGAACGCTTCACCGGGGCAACCACAGGTGGTGCCGGACGCTCCGACACCAACCCCGGAACCCCCGAAGCGTCAATCACACCATCCTTCAACGACGCACTAAACGCCGACCCCCCCCGCCGGACTCAGCAGCAACCCGCTCAACCGCAGTCAACGACGAGCCAAGAACCGCTAACACCGAAACGACAGCAGAAACAACCAGCCAACGACCCCTCAACACGGCCCTCTCCCAACACCTCGACAACCAGAAAGTTCGCAGAACCTACACGCCGGTACAACAGTACGCAATAGTTTCGGTGGAAACGTTGAACGGGGCGTGCGGAGACCATGCATGCAACGGAAAGGGCCGGGTGAATGTCGGACGGATCCGGTGCAGGGACCATCATCACCCGTCCAAAACGCAAGTTGGGAGCGCCCCGGGGGACGCTCCCAACTCATCGACAATCAACACGGCCTCGTCAGCCGCGTCAGATCACTTGAGGATCTTGGTGACGCGACCAGCGCCGACGGTACGGCCACCCTCGCGGATAGCGAACTTGAGACCCTCGTCCATGGCGATCGGGGCGATCAGTTCAACCGTAACGGCGGTGTTGTCGCCTGGCATGCAGATCTGGGTGTCCTCGGGGAGGGTGATCGTGCCGGTGACGTCAGTCGTACGGAAGTAGAACTGGGGACGATAGTTCGACTGGAACGGCTTGTGACGACCGCCCTCTTCCTTGGTCAGGACGTAGACCTGAGCCTCGAAATCGGTGTGAGGGGTGATCGATCCCGGCTTGGCCAGAACCTGTCCACGCTGGACCTCTTCCTTGTCGATACCACGCAGCAGGGCGCCGATGTTGTCGCCGGCCTGGCCCTCGTCGAGAAGCTTGCGGAACATCTCAACACCGGTGCAGGTGGTCTTCTGTGTGGTCTTAAGGCCAACGATCTCAAGTTCGTCGCCAGTGTGGACGACACCCTGTTCGATCTTGCCGGTCACAACGGTTCCACGGCCAGTGATCGAGAACACGTCCTCGATCGGCATGAGGAACGGCTTGTCGAGGTCACGCTCTGGCTCCGGAACCCACTCGTCGACCGCTGCCATGAGCTCCATGACCTGGTCCTGAGCAGCCTCGTCACCTTCGAGGGCCTTGAGTGCCGACACACGGATGACAGGGGTGTCGTCGCCTGGGAACTCGTACTGATCGAGGAGCTCGCGCACCTCCATCTCGACGAGCTCGAGGAGCTCTTCGTCGTCAACGGTGTCGCACTTGTTGAGTGCGACCACGATGGCGGGAACGCCGACCTGACGGGCGAGCACGACGTGCTCACGGGTCTGGGGAGCGGCACCCTGAGCGCCGTCAACCACGAGGATCGCGCCGTCAACCTGGGCCGCACCTGTGATCATGTTCTTGATGTAGTCGGCGTGGCCGGGCATGTCGACGTGGGCGTAGTGACGCGACTCGGTCTCGTACTCAACGTGTGAGACGTTGATGGTGATGCCGCGCTCGCGCTCTTCTGGGGCCTTGTCGATGTTCTCGAAAGCGGTGGCGGAGTTACCGGGAACACGGTCCGCCAGGGTCTTGGTGATTGCGGCCGTCAGCGTGGTCTTACCGTGGTCGACGTGACCCATGGTTCCTACGTTGACGTGAGGCTTTGTCCTCTCGAACTTCTCCTTAGCCATTTGGCTTGCCTTTCGTGACTGCTACTGCGTGAGTTGTTGGTTACTTGGGTGACCCTGCAACTCGCTGAGTCGCTGCCGCGGTCGCGGCTGGTCTGTCTGACCGAGAGGCACTTACCCCTCGGTACTTCTTTTGGCCCGGATGGACTCTAGTGCCATCAAGCCATTGTGTTGAGGCGAACGCCTCGGAGGTCTGAATTACTGGCCGGTTACCCGGGCGACGATCTCTTCCTGCACGTTGCGAGGTGTCTGCTGATAGCTGTGGAACTGCATCGAATAGGTCGCACGACCCTGAGTCTTGGACCTCAGATCGGTTGAATACCCGAACATCTCGGCGAGCGGAACTTCGGCGCTGACCACCTGGTTACGTCCACGCTGTTCCATCTGGCCAACCTTGCCACGGCGAGAGTTGAGGTCGCCGATGACGTCACCCATGTAATCCTCGGGTGTGGTGACCTCTACCGCCATGATCGGCTCAAGTAGGACAGGGTTGCCCTTTCGGACGGCTTCCTTGAAGCCCATGGTTCCAGCAATCTTGAACGCCATTTCTGACGAGTCGACGTCGTGGTAGGCGCCATCAATGAGCCGCACCTTGATGTCAACCATCGGGAACCCTGCGAGGGTGCCGTTGGTCATTGCGTCTACGACACCGTGGCCGACCGAGGGAATGTATTCCTTGGGAATACGTCCACCGGTGATCTCGTCGCTGAACGAGTACCCACCGCCAGGACCTGAGGGTTCGACAGTGATGATGATCTTCGCGAACTGACCAGTACCACCAGTCTGCTTCTTGTGCAGGTAGGTGTAGTCGTTGACCGCCTGGGTGATCGTCTCGCGATAGGCGACCTGTGGCTTGCCGACGGTCGCGTCAACCTTGAACTCGCGAAGCATACGGTCGACGAGCACCTCGAGGTGCAACTCGCCCATTCCCGCGATCAGTGTCTGGCCGGTCTCCTCGTCAGTCTTGACTCGGAAGGTGGGATCCTCCTCCGAGAGCGAGTAGAGGGCCTTCGACATCTTGTCCTGGTCGGCCTTGGTCTTGGGCTCTACAGCAACCTCGATGACGGGGTCCGGGAACTCCAGAGACTCGAGCACGATCGGGTTGGTGGGGTCACTCAGGGTGTCACCCGTACGGCAGTCTTTGATGCCGATACCCGCGACGATGTCGCCTGTGTGCACCGACTCACGTTCGATCTGGTCATTGGCGTGCATCTCAAGCACACGACCAAGACGTTCCTTATTGCCGGTCCGACTGTTGTAGATCGAGTCACCCTTGGACAGTTCGCCCGAGTACACACGGAAGTACGTGAGCTTGCCTACGTGTGGAGCGGTCATGATCTTGAACGCCAAGGCCGAGAACGGCTCGGAATCGTCGACCTTGCGAGTGATGGGCTCACCCTTCTTGTCGGTGCCCTCGACCGGAGGAAGGTCGAGAGGCGAGGGCATATACCAGCAGATGGCGTTGAGCAGCGGCTGAACACCCTTGTTCTTGAACGCCGTGCCGTTCAGCACCGGCACTACGCCGTGGTTCAGTGTTGCGTCGCGGATCGCCGCACGGAGCTCATCTGTGGTGATCTCCTCTTCGGCGAGGAACTTCTCCATGATCTCATCGGAGCTCTCGCTGATGACATCAATGAGTTGCTCGCGGTACTCATTGGCCAGGTCGACGAGGTCTTCGGGGATATCGGTCTCGTCCCAGCTCGCGCCTAGTTCTTCACCGCCCCAGATCCATGCCTGCATCGTGACCAGGTCGACGACACCCTTGTAGTCGGACTCTGCGCCGATCGGGATCTGCAGGACCGCAACCTTGGCGCCAAGGCGCTCCTTGATTGTGCTCAGCGCGTAGTAGAAGTCCGCGCCGATGCGGTCCATCTTGTTCACGAAACACATACGCGGAACGTGGTACTTGTCTGCCTGTCGCCAGACCGTCTCGGTCTGGGGCTCCACACCGGCTACACCGTCGAAGATGGCGACCGCACCGTCGAGCACTCGCAGCGAACGCTCGACCTCGACGGTGAAGTCGACGTGGCCAGGTGTGTCGATGATCTGGATGCGGTGTTCCTTCTTGTGAACCGTGTCGGTCCAGTGACACGTGGTCGCAGCAGAGGTGATCGTGATACCACGCTCCTGCTCCTGCTCCATCCAGTCCATCACGGCTCCACCCTCATGGGTCTCACCGATCTTGTAGGTCTTACCGGTGTAGAAAAGGATGCGCTCGGTCGTTGTCGTCTTGCCGGCATCGATGTGGGCCATGATGCCGATGTTGCGTGTCTGAGCTAGGGGGAACTTGGCCATCGTCGTAATCGTCTTCGAGATCGTTTCGGGAAATTCGTGGAGGTTGATTCAGCAGGCCTGCCCTGGAGCCGGGCCACTGAACGGGAAGGGTCGGGTGACCCGAAAGCCGCTGTTACCAGCGGTAGTGGGCGAACGCCCTGTTGGACTCGGCCATCTTGTGGAGGTCCTCACGGCGCTTGATGGAAGCGCCGACGCCATTGCTTGCGTCGAGAAGTTCCATGGCGAGACGCTCGGCCATACTGCGCTCACGACGCTGACGGGAGTAACCGACGAGCCAGCGGATGGCGAGCGTGTTGGCTCGGCGAGGACGGACCTCAACGGGGACCTGATAGGTGGCGCCACCGACACGACGGCTGCGCACCTCGAGCTGTGGCTTGCAGTTGTCCACAGCACGCTTGAGGGTCGCTATCGGCTCGGAGCCGGTCTTCTCCTCGATCTGGCTCAGTGCGTCATAGACGATGCGCTCGGCGAGGGAACGCTTGCCGCGCTGCATCACCTTGGAGACGATCTGGCTGACCAGAACCGAGTTGTAGATCGGATCTGGGTTCTGCTCGCGCCGCGGGGCCGGTCCCTTACGAGGCATGTCAGGACTCCTTCTTGGCGCCGTAGCGTGAACGGGCCTGCTTGCGGCCACGAACACCAGAGGTGTCGAGCGTGCCGCGAATGATCTTGTATCGAACGCCAGGTAGGTCCTTCACACGGCCGCCGCGAACCAGAACGATGCTGTGTTCCTGAAGGTTGTGGTCCTCACCCGGGATGTAGGCGGTTACCTCTATGCCCGTCGATAGACGAACACGAGCAACCTTACGCAGAGCAGAGTTGGGCTTCTTGGGCGTCGTGGTGAAGACACGGGTGCATGTGCCTCGACGCTGCGGTGCGCCCTTTAGTGCTGGCGTCGCGTCCTTGCGGCGCTTGCTCTGGCGGCCCTTTCGGACCAGCTGCTCAATTGTGGGCACAGTAAAACCTCGAAACTGAATACTTCGCTTGATGACGGTCCGCGGGCTGCACTCTGGAGCTCGCTACATGGCTGACCTGGGTGCAATTGGGCGCTAGCCCGCGGTTACACACGTTGGCCTGAGGCCGAGGAGACACTCTACGGCGAGCTCTGCCCTGTAGGCAAAAGACGTCGCAGAGTGTCACCATCGGGACTTCCTACTATTCGGCTTCGCCGACAGCGCTTGCCGCGCCGCCACCGAAGTCGACAACTGTCACATCGGGATTGCCTGTGACGGGCATCTGGGCGAGTTCCTCGGCGAAAGACACACCATCGCCCTCGACCGCGCCGTGGGACTCGCGAGCCTCGCGATATGCGGGGACATCTGCCCGAATCTCCTGGTAACGGGTCATTCCGGTACCAGCAGGGATGAGCTTTCCGATGATGATGTTCTCCTTGAGTCCGATGAGGCCGTCGGAACGGCTCTCGATAGCGGCCTCGGTGAGAACACGCGTGGTCTCCTGGAACGACGCTGCAGAGAGCCACGAATCGGTGGCAAGCGACGCCTTGGTGATACCCATGAGCTCGGGGCGACCGTCCGCGGGCTTGCGGCCTTCGGAGACGAGGCGGCGGTTGGCGTCCGCGAACACACGCTGATCGACACGCTCGCCGGGCAGGAAGTCGGACTCGCCGGCCTCGTGCACCTTCACGCGTCGCGTCATCTGACGAACGATCAATTCGATGTGCTTGTCATGGATTGACACACCCTGGTCGCGATACACACGCTGAACCTCTTGGACGAGGTACTCCTGGACAGCCTGGACGCCCTTGATCTCAAGGAGTTCCTTGGGGTCCCGGGGGCCTTCGACGAGAGCGTCTCCAGCGGTGACCTCGTCGCCGTCGCGAACCTCGAGACGGCGCTCACGCTCGATCGAGTACTGGTCCTCTTCGCCATCGTCACCGATGATCGTGACGCTGTGGACCTTGCCGTCCTCCTCGTCGATGCGGATGCTTCCAGATGTCCGCGCGAGAACCGCACGGTTCTTGGGGGTCCTGGCCTCGAAGAGCTCGACGACACGGGGCAGACCGCCGGTGATGTCACCACTGGCTCCCGCCACACCACCGGTGTGGAAGGTACGCATAGTCAGCTGCGTGCCGGGCTCGCCGATCGACTGAGCGGCGATGACTCCGACAGCTTCACCGGGCTCGATCGTGATACCGGTCGCGAGTGACGTGCCGTAGCTGGCGGCGGAGATTCCGCGCTCGCTGCCGTCGGTGAGGGGTGAGAACACCCGAACCTCGGTCACGCCCGGGTCATCACGAAGAAGTTCCATCGTGTAGTTGTCGACCTCGGTGCCCCGTGGGACGGCCTTGCCGTGAACCGGATCCTCTTCGCTCAGCGGAACATCCTCAGCGAGGGTACGGCTGAACAGACGTGTCTCCAGATAGAAACGACGACCGGCCTCGTCGGGACGCACATCGTCAATCACCCAGCTACGAACCGGGCCGCTCTCCTCAAGCGGATTGCGATCGTTGATGATCAGTTCCTGGGAGACGTCGACAAGTCGACGGGTCAGGTAACCGGAGTCAGCGGTACGCAGAGCGGTGTCGACGAGACCCTTACGTGCACCAGGCGTTGCGATGAAGTACTCGAGAACCGTGAGACCCTCACGGAAGTTGGACTTGATCGGACGGGGAATCATGTCACCACGAGGGTTGGCCACCAGACCACGCATACCCGCGATCTGACGGATCTGGGTCATGTTTCCTCGAGCACCCGAGAAGACCATCATGTCGATCGGGTTGAACTTCTGCGACTGGAACGAGGCCTTCATCGCGGCTTCCACCTGCTGGGTGGCCGTTGTCCAGACCTCGATCTCCTTCTGCTTGCGCTCGCCGTCGGTGATGATGCCCTTGCGGAACTGTTTCTCGATCTTTTCGGCGTCACCCTCGAACTTGTCGAGAATCTCGTACTTGTTATCCGGGGTGGCGACATCGTTGATCGACACCGTCAGACCCGAACGCATCGCGTAGTTGAAGCAGAGGTTCTTGATTGCGTCGAGCGAACGAGCGGCGACAGCCTTGGGGAAGTCGATCGCCAGTCGGTCGACAAGATCGGTCATCTCCTTCTTGCGAATGGGAGTGTTGACGAACTCGAAGCCCTCGGGAAGCGCAGCGTTGAACAGCACACGCCCGGCGGTCGTCTTGATGTAGGTCGCCGCCGTCCCGTTTGCCGGGGTGTCGATCAGTTCGGTGTAAACGTGACCGTCGAACTTGCCGCCGCGGAACTCGATCGGCGCGTGCAGACTGAGTTCTCCGGACTCGAGCGCACGCTCGATCTGGTCTAGCCGTCGGAAGACCATGCCAGCACCGGCAGAATCCTCGGCGATCTCGGTCAGGTAGAACGCACCGATGATCATGTCCTGAGTCGGCGTGACCAGCGGCTTGCCATGCGCAGGGCTGAGCATGTTGTTCGCGCTCAGCATCAGCACACGCGCCTCCGCCTGAGCCTCAGCCGAGAGCGGCAGGTGGACAGCCATCTGGTCGCCGTCGAAGTCGGCGTTGAACGCGGTACACACCAGCGGGTGAATCTGGATGGCCTTGCCCTCGACCAATGTCGGCTCGAACGCCTGGATACCGAGGCGGTGAAGCGTTGGAGCACGGTTGAGCAGAACCGGGTGTTCCTTGATGACGTCCTCGAGAACGTCCCACACCTGGGGCCGACGACGCTCGACCATCCGCTTCGCGGACTTGATGTTCTGAGCGAGTTCCTTGTCTACGAGCGCCTTCATGATGAAGGGCTTGAAGAGCTCGAGAGCCATCAGCTTGGGGAGACCACACTGGTGGAGCTCGAGCTGGGGGCCGACCACGATGACCGAACGGCCCGAGTAGTCGACGCGCTTACCGAGAAGGTTCTGACGGAAACGACCCTGCTTGCCCTTGAGCATGTCAGAGAGTGACTTGAGGGGACGGTTGCCCGGTCCGGTCACCGGACGTCCACGACGACCGTTGTCGAAGAGCGCGTCCACAGCCTCTTGGAGCATGCGCTTTTCGTTGTTGACAATAATCTCGGGTGCGCCGAGATCGAGCAGTCGCTTGAGACGGTTGTTGCGGTTGATGACCCGTCGGTAGAGGTCGTTCAGGTCTGAGGTCGCGAAACGACCGCCATCGAGTTGAACCATCGGGCGGAGGTCAGGTGGGATGACCGGAACAACGTCGAGAATCATCGCGCTCGGGTCATTGACACGGTTGCCGTTCTCGTCGCGGCTGTTGAATGCCGCAACGATCTTGAGCCGCTTGATCGCCTTTTCGCGACGCTGGGCGGAGAGCGGCTTGACGTCATCGCTTGGGTCGATGGCGGCACGGAGCTTCAGCTCCTCCTCATCGAGGTCGATCCGAGCGATCAGACCCTTGATGGCGTCAGCACCCATGCCCCCCTCGAAGTAGTCGCCATAGCGATCCTCGAGCTCACGCCAGAGCATCTCATCTTCGATGATCTGGCGCGGGTACATGTCACGGAACTCGTCCCAAACGCGGTTCACGAGGTCCAACTCGGCCTCATAGACCTCGCGGATGGATGCCAGATCCTTGTCCGCCGCGTTACGGCGCGACTTGAGTTCCGACTCCTTGGCACCCTCGGCCTCGAGGGCCTCGAGCTCGCCCTCCAGATCCTCGATGCGGTTGGCGAGTTCAAGCTCGCGCTCGTTCTCGATGGCCTCGCGCTCACCACGAAGGTCGGCCTCAAGGCTGGGCAGGTCCTCATGACGCTTCTCGTCATCGACATAGGTGACGAGATTCGCTGCGAAGTAGATGACCTTCTCAAGCTGCTTGGCTTTCAGCTCCTGGCGCGTCTCGGTACCCGAGAGCAGGTATGCGAGCCAGGACCGGGTACCACGCAGGTACCAGATGTGAACAGCGGGCGCAGCGAGTTCGATGTGCCCCATGCGCTCACGACGCACCTTGGAACGGGTGACCTCGACACCGCAGCGCTCGCACATGATGCCCCGGAAACGGACCCTCTTGTACTTACCGCAGGCGCACTCCCAGTCCTTCTGTGGACCGAAGATCTTCTCGCAGAAAAGACCGTCCTTCTCAGGCTTGAGCGTGCGGTAATTGATGGTCTCGGGCTTCTTCACCTCGCCGTTTGACCAACGGCGAATTGCGTCGGCCGTCGCGAGGCCGATCTGGAGTTGATCGAAGAGGTTTACGTCCAGCATGTTCGTTCCTGCCCCTCTCAGCGCCCGGCCTGGCGGCGGGCATCGTCTTCATCGGAACCACGTTCGGGACGGGACAGGTCAATGCCCAGATCCTCGACGGATTTGAAATAGTCCTCGTCGAGCTCACGCATCTTGATCTCCTGACCAGTACGTGAGAGAACCTCGACGTTGAGGCAAAGTGCCTGCATCTCCTTGATGAGAACCTTGAAGCTCTCGGGGATGCCAGGCTCTGGAATGTTGTCGCCCTTGACGATCGCCTCGTAGACACGTACACGGCCGAGAGTGTCGTCCGACTTGATGGTCAGCAGTTCCTGCAGGCAGTAGGCGGCACCGTAGGCCTCCAGTGCCCACACCTCCATCTCACCGAAGCGCTGGCCACCGAACTGGGCCTTACCTCCGAGTGGCTGCTGGGTGATCATCGAGTAAGGGCCTGTCGCACGAGCGTGGATCTTGTCGTCCACGAGGTGTGCGAGCTTCAGGATGTACTTGTAGCCGACGGTGACCGGGTTGTCGTACGCCTCACCTGTACGACCGTTATAGAGAGTCGCCTTGCCGTTGAGGCCGATGAGCCCCGCGGTGTCGTCGCGGTCCTGGAGCGTCTCGAAGATCTTCTTGATCGTCGGGTGCTTTGCGGCCTTCTCGGTCTCGTCCCACTGCGCACCGTCGAAGACCGGTGTCGCAACCGGCACCGAAGGAGCTGTGGTGGGGCGGGTCTTGGTCTCGGTCCCGCTCAGCGGGGCGTCGCCGACCTTCACACCATCGTTTGTCCAACCCCAGCGGGCGGCCCAGCCGAGGTGCGACTCCATGACCTGGCCGACGTTCATACGTGACGGAACACCGAGCGGGTTCAAGATGATGTCCACCGGGGTGCCGTCTGCAAGATAGGGCATGTCCTCGGAGGGAAGGATCTTGGAGATGACACCCTTGTTGCCGTGGCGTCCGGCGAGCTTGTCGCCGACGGAGATCTTGCGCTTCTGAGCCACATAGACACGCACGAGTTGGTTGACGCCCGGTGGGAGTTCGTGCTCATCCTCACGGCTGAAGACCTTGACGTCGATGACCTTACCAACCTCGCCGTGGGGCACCTTGAGGGATGTGTCACGGACCTCGCGCGCCTTCTCACCGAAGATTGCGCGCAGCAGGCGCTCCTCTGGGGTGAGCTCGGTCTCGCCCTTGGGCGTGACCTTGCCTACGAGCACGTCACCGGCGCCGACCTCGGCACCGATGCGGATGATGCCACGGTCATCAAGATCAGCGAGGATCTCATCGGAAAGGTTCGGGATGTCCCGAGTGATCTCCTCCTCGCCAAGCTTGGTGTCGCGTGCGTCTACCTCGTGTTCCTTGATGTGGATAGAGGTGAGCACGTCGTCACGCACGAGACGCTCGTTGAGGATAATGGCGTCCTCGAAGTTGTAGCCCTCCCATGGCATGAACGCCACGAGTAGGTTCTTACCGAGAGCGAGTTCACCGTTCTGGGTCGAAGGACCCTCGGCGAGCACAGTCCCCTTGGCGAACTTCTGGCCGTCGTCAACCCTGGCACGCTGGTTGATGCAGGTGTCCTGGTTGGAACGCTCGAACTTGTGGAGCTTGTAGTTGCGTCGTCCGGACTTGGCGTACTCAACGATGATGTGACCACCGTCGACCTCTACCACTACGCCGTCCTCACGGGCGACGATCATGTCTGCAGCGTCACGGGCCGCACGGGCCTCCATGCCGGTGCCGATGTATGGAGCCTCGGGGCGCAGCAGCGGCACAGCCTGCTTCTGCATGTTGGCGCCCATAAGCGCACGGTTGGCGTCGTCGTGTTCGAGGAACGGAATCAGAGCCGCACCGATGGAGACGATCTGCTTCGGCGAGACGTCCATGAGTTGGACTTCGTCGGGCGCAACCGCGGTGATCTCGGTGGTTGCACCTAGGAACTCGTCGCGCTCAAGCTGCAAGCGAAGGTCCGACAGCGATGCCGCCTGAGGCGAACGACGGACGAGCACACGCTCGGTCTTGAACGAGCCGTCGTCATTGACCGGCGTATTCGCCTGCGCGACGACGTACTCCTCCTCCTCATCGGCTGGAAGCCAGACGATCTCACCGGTTACCCGACCACCCTCGACCTTGCGGTAGGGGGTTTCGATGAAACCGAACTCGTTGACTCGACCGAAGGTGGCCAGAGCACCCTGGAGACCGATGTTGGGACCTTCCGGGGTCTCGATCGGACACATACGTCCGTAGTGCGAGAAGTGGACGTCACGAACCTCGAAACCGGCACGTTCTCGGGACAGACCACCCGGGCCGAGCGCCGAGAGGCGACGACGGTGGGTCAAGCCGCTCAGCGGATTGACCTGGTCCATGAACTGCGAGAGCTGCGACTGACCGAAGAACTCCTTGGTGGCAGCGACCACCGGGCGGATGTTGATCAGCGACTGCGGCGTGATTGCCTCGACGTCCTGAGTGGTCATCCGCTCGCGGACGACACGCTCCATACGGGACAGGCCGATGCGAACCTGGTTCTGGATGAGTTCGCCGACGCTGCGGATACGACGGTTGGCGAAGTGGTCCTGATCATCGAGGCGGTAGCCGTGCGTACCGGCAGCAAGATTGAGCAGATACGTGATGGAGGCGAGAACCTCACAACGGCTGAGGACCGGCTGGTCAACCGCGGGAAGATCGAGACGGCCATTGAGCTGCGGGAACAACTCCTGAAGGCGCTGGATCTCTGGGCCGAGCTTCCTGTTCAGCTTGTAACGGCCGACGCGCGACAGGTCATAGCGACGAGGTTCGAAGAAGGCGTTGTTGAAGTAGTTGCGCGATGAATCCGCAGTTGCGGGCTCGCCGGGACGAGCACGCTTGTAGATCTCGATCAGCGCCTCTTCCTGGGTGACCACGTTCTCGCGGTCCTTCTCCCATTGGCCCTCAAGGAAGTCGAACTGGCGGACGAAATCGTCGAGGAAGCCGGGGAAGTTCTCCTCGTCGAAACCGAGCGCACGTATCAGAACGAAGATCGACAGGCGACGCTTGCGGGCCACACGGGTGCCAGCGGTCGGGTCCTTACCGGGCTTCTGTTCGACGTCGAACTCAATCCACTCACCTCGGTAAGGGTGAATGGTGCCCGTCACCAACTGGTGCTTGGAGAGGTTACGAAGGCGGAACCTCTCGCCCGGCTGGAAGATGACGCCCGGCGAACGGACGAGCTGTGAGACAACCACACGCTCGGTACCGTTGACGATGAAGGTGCCCTTGTCGGTCATCATGGGGAAGTCGCCCATGAACACCGTCTGTTCCTTGATCTCGCCAGTCTCGGAGTTGACGAACTTCGCCCGGGCGAACACCGGGGCGGAGTAGGTCATGTCCTTCTCCTTGCACTCCTCCACCGTGAACTTCGGTGGAGGGCGCAGGTCCTCGTCGTTCGGATCGAACTCGAGTTCCAGGCTCAGCTTCTCGGAGAAGTCCCTGATCGGGGAGATGTCTCGGAAGGTGTCGGCTAGACCCTGGTTGACGAACCACGCAAAGGATTCTCTCTGGATCGCGATGAGGTCTGGAAGATCTAGAACGTCATCGAGGTTCGCAAAGGAATAGCGGTCCCGGATATTTACGCGAGAGGACAAGGAATTACTCTCCGTGTACGCATGGGAGTGGATGGGAAACGCCTGATCCCGGACGCGTTGAACTCAAGGCACAGATTTTCACTCTCGAAAAGGGCTCTTGAGACAAACAGCATGCGGGCACGGCGACCCACCAATCTAGGACCGCGGGTTATCGGGGTCAAGACAGGGTTTGTCGATGGCCACAACTGGGCCCGGACACTGGATTGCCGATCGGCCCTGACGGGCCCGGTCGGTTTGAGGTGGGTTGATCGTAGGAAGGCCGTTGACGAAGGTCAAGCATTTACCCTCCGCCCGAACGGGCAGAGCTGTTGTTAGGGGCACTCATAGTCCTGTGGGGACATTTACCCTCCGCCCGAACGGGCAGAGTTCACCGCATATGAGCCTCGGTGGGTTTGGCGACTGAGTAGGCCGGACCTACGGGGTCGGGTCGCGTGGGCCAAACGTGCACCCAGAGGCCGCCGAGTCAGAAAAGCTCCGAAAAGCACAGATCCGGAGCGCCAGATGGGCGCCCCGGATCTGTAGTTGCTCTAGGTTGAGCAGGTCTGAAGGTTGATCAGGTCTGATTTCGACCCGCAGCGATCGACTACTTGAGTTCGACCTTGCCGCCTGCGCCCTCGAGGGCTTCCTTGGCCTTGTTGGCCTCGTCCTTGGAGACACCTTCGAGAACGGCCTTGGGGGCTGACTCGACGAGTTCCTTGGCTTCCTTGAGGCCGAGGGAGGTCAGGCCACGGACTTCCTTGATCACGCCGATCTTCTTGTCGCCGGCGTCGGTGAGGATGACGTCGAAGGATGTCTGCTCCTCGGCGTCGTCAGCAGCGCCACCGCCACCGGCAGGAGCGGCAGCAGCGACAGCAACCGGAGCGGCCGCGGTCACGCCGAAGCGCTCCTCGAATGCCTTCAGGAGCTCGGAGAGCTCGAGAACGGTGAGGCTTGCGATTGAGTCAAGAATTTCTTCAGTTGTAGCCATGGTTTACTCCTCTACGGCTTCTGCGGCGTCGCCACCATCGGCAGCGTTGTCTTCGCCTGCGGCATCGTCGGCCGCTTCGTTTGTGGTTGTCTCTTCGGCTGGCTCATCTGCCGCCACTTCTTCGGCTGCCGGAGCGGCCTCGGCTGGAGTGGTGTTGCCGGCACCGCCGGCGTCGATGAGTGCCTGTAGCCCGTAGGCGAAGTTGGTGGGAAGGGCGTTCAGCAGCGCTGCCATTTCGCGCATCGGAGCGGCCAGTCCACCAGCGAAGCGTGCGAGGAGTTCCTCGCGTGGCGCCACTTCTGCCAGGGCATTGATTTCGTCGGTGCTCAGGACGTTGTCTCCGAGGAGACCACCCTTGATCACGAGTTGCGGGTTGGCCTTGGCAAAGGTCTTGAGGGCCTTTGCCACCACCACGGCATCACCGGCGGATCCATCGGGCTTCTGTCCGACGAACGCGATGGCCGTTGGGCCTGTCAGGGTCTCGGTCAGGTCGATCGACGAATCGAGCGCCTGAGCCGCGATACGGACGAGCGTGTTCTTGTAGACGCGATATTCGCCTCCACCGCCAGCCATCGCCTTCCGCAACTCTGCGAGCTGGGAAACCGACAGTCCGCGGTACTCGGTGAATACAACTGCGTCGGAAGAAGTCAGCTTCTCGCGGACCTCGTCGACCACTGCAACCTTTTCGCTTCTCGGGTTATCCATTGACACCTCCTTTGGTTACTCGGGAGCATCCGGCACCGCTTTGTGAGCGGACACCAGGCTCGACCAGGTAACGGTCGGTGTCTGTTATCCACCTACCCAGGCGGGAAATCCCATTAAGTCGCCGACAATGGCAACACCGTGGGGTCTTGGGCGAAGCAAGATCCTCGATTGATATGAACTTCCAACTGTAGATCCGCTGCGCATTAGCGTCGAATTCGTGAACGCAATCGGGATCGATGTCGGGTCGTCCAATGTGAAGGTGGTCGTGGTCGATGGTGACGGGGACGTCGTGGGAGCCGCCACCCGACCGCTGCGCACCGCTCACGACGGACCGACGGTGACGCAGGAGCCAGCACAGATCTGGACAGCGATCAGTTCGGCCATCGACGAGTTGGGGTCGACGGCTCGTAGCGCAGTGGCGGACGTCACCGACATCGGAGTGTGCAGCCAGTACTCGTCCATGGTCGTGGTCGATGATGACGGCGTACCTGTGAGTCCGGCGATCATGTACATGGACCGCAGGGGTACGGATCTGTGCTGGCAGATCATGGAACGCCACTCGGACGCCTTTGAGACCTTCGTCGGACGACACGGCATCCCGCCCATCGGAGCGGGGTTGACCCTCTCGCACATCCTGGCCTACGAGGCTGAGGTCAGTGGCGAGGCAGGTGATGCTCCGGCGGGGCCGCTGCACTACTTGGAACTCATGGACTTCGTGAACCTGCTGCTCACCGGAACGGTCACAGCCACTCAGGCAACGATGTTCGCCTCGCAACTAATCGACAACCGGACAGTGGG
>CAUJEC010000095.1 GCA_963169245.1 Actinomycetota bacterium | reverse complement strand
GCTCAGGTCAGCGAACTCAGCTTCCCCGACAGGAGATCGAGGTCGGCGTCGACCATCATCGTCACCAGATCCTCAAACCCCACCGAGGGAGTCCAGCCCAACTGATTGGCGGCCTTGGCAGGGTCTCCGACCAGCAGATCGACCTCGGCAGGGCGGTAGAAGGCCTCGTCGATGACCACGTGGTTCTGATAGTCGAGACCGACGTGACCGAAGGCGACCTCACAGAACTCACGCACCGAGTGCGTCTCACCGGTAGCGACGACGTAGTCCTCGGGAGTGTCCTGTTGGAGCATCAGCCACATGGCGCGCACGTAGTCGCCGGCGAATCCCCAATCACGCTTGGCGTCAAGATTCCCGAGGCGCAGTTCGTTGGTCATACCCAGCTTGATCTTCGCCACGGCGTTGGAGATCTTCCGTGTCACGAACTCGAGACCACGGCGGGGAGACTCGTGGTTGAAGAGGATGCCGCTTGTCGCATGCAGGTCGTAGCTCTCGCGGTAGTTGACCGTGATCCAGTGTCCGTAGACCTTCGCAACCCCATAGGGAGACCTCGGGTACAGCGGAGTGGTCTCGGATTGGGGTACCTCGACGACCTTGCCGAACATCTCCGACGATGACGCCTGATAGAAGCGGATGTCGGGGTCCGAAATTCTGATGGCGTCGAGGATCCGAGTCACGCCAAGTCCCGTGACGTCCCCAGTGAGCACCGGCTGGGTGAAGCTGGTCTGAACGAAGCTCTGCGCGGCGAGGTTGTAGACCTCATGGGGCTTGTAGGTGCGCAGGAGTTCGATGAGGCTGGCCTGATCGAGGAGATCGCCGGGGACCGTTGCGATTCGGTCCTGAAGGTGAGCGATGCGCTCGAAGGTGACCGTGGATGAGCGGCGGACCATACCGATGACCTCGTAGCCCTCTGCGAGGAGGAGCTCTGCGAGGTAGGAACCGTCCTGACCTGTGATTCCGGTGATCAACGCGCGCTTAGACATCGTCACGATCGTAGTTGGTGACCTCCGATCACCAAGATTCCGGATCGGTCTCCGATTGGTTGTGTCGAGGTTGTCGGCCCGTGCGACAGCGAGTTCAGGAGTCCCTGGCGACGTGAGCAGATGCTCGTTGATCCTCGAGGAGATCCGCCACGGTCTGGAGCAGCGGAATCTGGGGAACCCATCCCGTGTCGGCTGCGATTCGTGAGTTATCGCCCAGTAGGACAGGAATGTCGACCGGACGAGCAAGGTCTGCCTCTGCGACGATCTCCATTGGGTGAGCAGCAAGAGAGATCATCATCTCGGCCAGTTCGCGGACCTCTGTGGCTGTGCCGGAGCAGACGTTGTAGACCTGACCCGCCCGTCCGTTGCTCATCAGGAGCCTGTACGCCCGGACGACGTCGCGAACATCGGTGAAGTCGCGCCTCGGTGTGAGATTGCCAGCCGTCACTACGGTCTCTCCCGAGATCTCGTTGGCTACGATCCGCGAGGCAAGAGCGGGCGCGACGAAGCGGGTGCTCTGTCCGGGGCCCAGATGATTGAACGGCCTGGCTCGCACCACATGCTGGGAGTAGCCCAGAAATGCCTGGAGAGCCACATAGTCAGCGGCCACTTTCGATGCTGCGTATGGGCTGACCGGAGCGAGCCGTAGGTCCTCGGAGATGGGGAGGTCTTGGGATGTAACTCGGCCATAGACATCTGCGGAACCGATGGTCAGAATCCGTTCGACCCCGACCTCACGAGCGGCCCACAGGATGTTCAGAGTGCCCTCGGCATTGGCTCGGAAGGTGTTCTGAGGGGTCTGCCAGGAGCCGCCCACGTCACTGGCGCCGGCCAGGTGATAGATGACCTCTGGCTGGAACCTGCGAAGCGCGTCCTGGAGAGCGGGGGCATCGAGGACATCGAGTCCATCGGTCGATCGGTCAGTGCCGAACACCTGGTCCCCCGAGGACTCGAGGTGGGCGATCAGGTGGTGGCCAACGAAGCCGCCCGCCCCAGTGACGAGTGCTCTCATGGGCGGGTCCTCGATCGGGTGAGCGGGCTCATCGGTATCCACTCTAGAGGTGAGCCAAGCGGTTCTGACCCACACCAGCCTGAGGAGAGTGCCTTATGTGGATGGACCCACCGTGCAGCGCGATACGATCGCCTTTTCCGCAACGAAGGACGAAGTCATTTCCTCCGCTGACGACGACTCCCATACCACAGACCATCCAACTGCCGATCAGGACCATGTGTCTGAGGTCGACGCGTTCGATGATGAGGATCTGGGCGCTGCGCCCTCATCTGTCCAGGAGGGCTATGGCACTCCTCCCGTGGTTGCGGTTCTGGTCGCTCATGACCCGGGCGTCTGGTTCGAGGAGACCCTCGATTCCCTGGCGGAGGTCGATTACGACAACCTGACCGTTCTTGTCATCGACAATGGCGGATCAGAGGGCCTGAACGATCGAATAGCCGAGATCCTGCCAACGGCGTTTGTGAAACGGGTCGATTCCGACAGCGGGTTCTCCGCTGCTGCCAACACAGCGCTTGAGTCCATCGAGGGCGCTGCGTTCTATCTGTTCTGTCACGACGACGTTCGACTGGCTCCCAACGCTTTGACAGAACTCGTCGCAGAGGCGTTCCGATCCAACGCGGGCGTGGTTGGACCCAAACTCGTCGACTGGGACGATCCCCAGATTCTCAGGTCCGTCGGGATCAGGGTCGACCCATTCGGGTTCTCGTCACAGATCTCCGAACCGGGCGAGTTGGACCAGTCCCAACACGACACTCCTCGTCCTGTATTCGCCGTCTCCAGCGCAGCGATGCTCATTCGAGCAGACCTGTTCGCGACGCTCGGCGGATTCGACGAAAGGATCCCCTTCTTCGGCGAGGACGTCGACATCTGTTGGAGGAGTCAGTCCGCCGGAGCATCGGTGGCGTACTGCCCGGCCGCGGTTGTCGCCCACAGGGAACGTTTCGAGGACCGTCGTCATATAGACAATCGTCAGCGACTTGAGATTCGCCACGACACGCGGACGATGCTCAAGAACTATTCGCTCGGGCGACTTCTTCGGGTTCTGCCGGTGGCGGCGGTTCTCTCCCTGATCGACCTACTGGGCTCGATGCTTCTCGGGCGATTCCAGCGTGCGGGCGACATAGCGAGTGCGTGGGCATGGAACGCGTTCCACATCGGGTCACTCTCGAAGTCAAGGGGGGTCGTCAAACGAACCCGGACCGTTCCCGACAGTTCATACGTCGGCCTCATGAGGCAGGGAAGCTCAAGGCTCAGGACCCTGATCCGTGGCGCCGAAGGCGAGAGCCGACTACAGGCCCTGGCCGCAAGTGGACGTGGATATCTTGTGGATGCAACATCCCGATCCAAGCGCGTGGGGGTTGCTCTCACGGTGCTGGCCTTGGTTGTGATGCTCTATGGCGGGCGCGATCTGATTCTCGGTCAGATCCCGGCTATGCGCGAGATTCCACTGATCGGCAGCAGCCCTTGGAGTCTCATTCGAGAGTGGCTGAGCGGATGGCGCGAGAGCGGTTTCGGGGAACCTGCTGTGGCGCCCGGGATCGTTCCCCTCGCCGGGGTCAGTGGTTGGGTTCTTCTCGGATCCCTCTCGGCAGTGCGAAGGCTGTTCATTCTCGGACCGCTCGTAGTCGGTGCGCTTGGGGCGTGGAAACTGTTCAACAGGTCAGGCTCCATCGCCGCCCGGGGCGCTGCTCTTGTCGTCTACACGCTCAACCCGATAGTTCTCAACGCGATCTCGGAGGGCAGATTCCAGGCCCTGTGCGTCTATGCGGCAGCGCCGTGGTTCATCCGTCGACTGGCGAGAGGGGCGGGACTAGAACCGTTTGCTGGTGTGGGACTCGCGCTTGGCGATGGAGCCTCGGACCGCGGCCCGACGGATCCGGATGATGGTGTACGACATCAAGCCGGGGTGGGCACCGATGACTTCTGGCGGGTGTTCGCAGGCTCGGCGCTGATCCTCGGGCTCGTCTTGGCGGCAAGCCCGCTGGGGGCCATGATCCTGGTCGATACAGCACTCATCTTCGGTCTTGTGGCGATCGTCCTGATCGATCGACGCGCCGGGTTGCACATGGTCGGCCTTGCTCTGCTCAGCGGACTTGGCGCAGGCGTTGTCGCGTCCCCATGGCTGTACTCGGTCCTACGCGATGGAGATCTCGGGTCGCTTACCGGCCTGTTCCGCACCGGGGTCGCATCACCATCGGCCGCGCAGATCATGACCGGATCCATTGGAGCTCTCAGGACGGGACTGCTCGGTTGGGGAATGCTTCTGGCCGCCCTGTTCGGACTGGTGGCGGCACGCGGATGGCGATTCGGGTGGGCGCTGTCCTCATGGCTGGTCGCCCTGTCCTCGTGGGGTGTCGCGATCGTGCTGGCAAAGAGCGACCTATTCGGCGGAGCAGGTCTGGAGTTGATACTGATGCCGACGGTCATTGCGATGACAATCGCAGTCGGGATCGGGGCACTGAGCTTCGAGACCGACGTCCTCGGATCGGAGTTCGGGGCAACCCAGATCTTTGCCGGAGTCGCGGCTGTCGGCCTGCTCGTCGGCGTGGTGCCCATCGCCGTAGCGTCCTTGGACGGTCGCTGGTATCAGCCCGGGGGTGACTTCGATTCGGTGCTCGAACCGGTCGACGACGCTCGAAACTTCAGAACCGTCTGGATCGGCGACGCGGATGTCCTGCCGGTGGCCAGTTGGAGTCTTGACGAGTCGAGTCTGGCCATTGGAACGTCGATCGGGCTGGAACCAGGACTGTCGTCGCGCTATCGGGCAGACGGCGGAACGGGCGTCGGAACCCTTGCCAAGGCTGTCCGGGCCGCCATGGACGGACAGACCAGCAGACTGGGTCGGCTACTCGGACCACTGGGCGTCAAGTACGTCATCATCGTGGATCGCTCGAACCCCGTTCCCTATGCCAGAGCGCAGGCCCCGATGCATCGCAGCGCCGTAACTGCGATGCTTTCGCAAGTGGACCTGACTTCGATCGATGTCAATCCGGCCATGGTCATGTTCCGGGTCGATGGTAACTGGCCTCAGCGTTCCGATATCACCGATTCTGTCGACCGGGAGGGCGATGTCGACACACTGAGTGCCCAGATCTGGACAGATCCAGGACTGCCTGCACCGGTGCTGCGACGCGGGTCGGGCACACGGTTCCGAGGTGAGCTGAAGGCGGGCATGACAGTCTTCCAATCGGTCACCGCGGATCCCGGATGGACTCTCACCAAGGGAACCGAAGGGGCCAGGAAATCCGACTGGAGGGGATGGGGCCAGCGATTTGATGTCCCGAGTTCTGGAGAATGGACGCTGCGATTCAAGACACCGTGGACGTTCCGACTGCTTCAGATGCTTCAGGTCGTGTCGTTGGTGGCGCTGGTTTTCCTGGTGCTCAGCAGAGGCAGGCGTCATCTGAGACTCGCCAAGGTCAGCCGTTCGACAACTCCTGCCGAGAGGATCCTCACCGTGTCAGCGACAACTGGTCGCTCAGGCACGGGTGCAACGGGCGGAGACCCTGTGCCCGACGGTGGCCCAGCAGTGAGCAGCGAGTCTGCAACCGAGAGTCAGGAAGCTCACGATGGATAGAGCACGACTCGTCCTCGTCAGCATCGTGGTGGTGGCGGTCGGACTCATGGCGGGTGTCTGGAACGGCAGGGCACCGCTCCAGACTGATGCTCGAACGGGAATTGGCGTCCCTGCGGTCGGCGCCGAGAACGACATCTCATCGACTTGGTTCTGCGCAGGGGGGAGCGCCTCGCTCGACCCCGCACCACACCACCAGATCTTCATCACCAACACCGGTTCACGTTCTGTCGAGACAAGGGTTACGGCCTTCGGAGCCGAGGGAAAGGTCGGATCCCAAGAGATCAAGGTCGAGGCCAACGCAATAGTCTCGCTGGACCTTGATGTCTTGTTCTCCGCCTCGGGGCTCGCTGCAATGGTCGAGGCGCCAAGAGGTGGTGTAGTGGCCACCAGTTGGATCATCTCCAGCGATGTCGCCGACGCAGCACCCTGTCAGCGTGAGGCCTCGGCCAGTTGGTACTTCCCATCGCAGACATCGCTGATCGGGGCCACTGCACAACTGGTCCTGTTCAACCCGTTCTCCTCCGACGCCGGAGTCGATGTGACCTCAGCAGTGGCCGATGGCGTTCGATCGCCGACCGAGTGGACGGGCGTGGTTGTCCCGGCCGGAACCGTGAAGGTGCTGGACCTTGCAGCGCAGATCCAGCGACGTGACCAGTTCGCAGTCACGGTCAGGGTTCGCTCCGGTAGGGCGTTCGCGCAGTCGGTCCAGAGCTTCGCCCAGGTCAAGATCGCCGAGGTGGGTCCATTCAGCGGTCTCAGGCTTACTGCCCCGGTTGCCCAGCCCCGTGAGTCATGGGACTTTGCTGGTGGTTTCAAGGATTCTGGAGCCTCCGAGTCCCTGGTCGTGTTCAACCCGAACACGACCGCAGCGGTGGTGCGGGTTCAGGTGACACCCTACGGGGGAACCGACATGGCCCCGGAGCCGTTCGAGATGAGAGTGCCAGCTCGCCGCTACAGCGTTCTTGATCTGAGTAAGGAGGGGCGAGTCCCAGATGTCGGGTTTCACTCGATCAGCATCGAATCAGAACCGGGTGAGGCAGTAGTTGTGCAGCGAACTATTCGTCTGACGGCCGCACCAGCCACCGGCGACGCTGCAACCGTTTCACGAGCCTCGCTAGGTGATGGTGTGGGTGCTGACACGGGAGTCAGCGGCTCGGCGAAGGACTGGATACTCGATGGAATCCTGACGGGCGCCTCTAACGATCCGATGGCGTTCATCCGCAATCCCGGTGACAAGCGCGTCAAGGTCGACGTCTCCACCCGAGGTGATGACGGCAAACCTGCCTTGGTGCTCCGCAATCAAGAGATTGCCCCCGGTGACGGAGTGGCGGTCAGGCTCTCGGTCGGGTCGGTTGCCACCGCAGCGACACGCACCTATCGCGTCGACGCGAGCGGTCCTGTGGTCGTCGAGTCACTGAGGACCTTTGAGTCGGTGCCAGACTTCTCGCTCAGCTCCGCATTTCCACTCGGTCCCGGCGAGTAGCACACTGGAACCGTGGAGCGTCTGGTAGTCG
Source organism: Actinomycetota bacterium (assembly GCA_963169245.1). Lineage (GTDB taxonomy): Bacteria > Actinomycetota > Acidimicrobiia > Acidimicrobiales > Microtrichaceae > JAGQSZ01. The sequence continues at coordinate 30,798 of CAUJEC010000095.1, read as the reverse complement.
CACTGTTGTTGGGTGGTCTCGCAGTCGGATTCGCGCTGTGGGTGCAGCGTCGTGGCGCCTCAGCCGAACCGACTGAATCGGTCGGCGAGTACAAGGCGCCCGAGGTCCTAAACCGCGAGGACTTCGCCCGTCCTGATGCTCCGTGGCTGGTGGCAGTGTTCACATCGGCAACCTGTTCGACGTGTTCCGACGTCTGGGTGAAGGCGAAGGCCCTCAACTCGCCCCAGGTCGAGGTCCAACAGATCGAGGAGTCAGCGGACGAGGAGCTTCACCGCCGATATGACATTCGAGCGGTGCCCATCGTGGCCATTGCAGACGCGGACGGACGAGTTCGAGCGTCGTATCTGGGGCCAGTATCGGCGACCCACCTGTGGGCAGGGCTGGCAGAACTCCGTGATCCCGGGTCCGGTCCGAGCGGATGTGCCGAGTCGGCGGCTGGTCCGAACCTGGAACAGAACTGCCAACACTGAACTGCCACAGTGCTGACCACCACGTCGACTGGGCGGTCCGCCTCCATCTACGGTTGACACGCAGTAATTCGGCCGAGAATCGGAGAACGAATGTCAGGTAAGAACTTTGGTGGCAACTACTTCGAGGACTTCCGGGTCGGGCAGGTCCTGAACCACGCGACGCCCCGCACTGTCACCGTAGGCGATGCGTCGCTCTACACGGCTCTCTACGGCACGCGTTTTGCCGTCAACTCCTCTGACGAGTTCGCTCGTTCGATCGGTCTCGAGCGTTCCCCGGTCGATGATCTACTGGCATTCCACATGGTCTTCGGCAAGACCGTTCCGGACGTCTCGCTCAATGCCGTGGCCAACCTCGGCTACGCGAACGGGCTCTTTGGTGTGCCGGTCTATCCGGGAGACACCGTCACGACCACATCGACGGTGACCGGACTCAAGCAGAACAGCAATGGTAGGACCGGTGTCGTCTATGTGAACTCTGTGGGCCGTAACCAGCGCGGCGAAGTAGTGCTCGACTACACGCGCTGGGTGATGGTCAACAAGGGGGACATGGACGCTCCTGAACCTGACGCCGTTCTGCCCGAGCTACCAACGGCGGTCCCTGCCGAAAGCCTGGTACTGCCCGACCTCACCCTCGGTGCCTACGACAGGGCGCTTGCCGGGTCGGAGTTCGGCTGGGATGACTATGAGATCGGTGAGCAGATCGACCACGTCGATGGCATGACCATTGAGGAGGCCGAGCATCAACTCGCAACTCGCCTCTATCAGAACACCGCAAAGGTCCATTTCGACCAGTTCGCAGCCAACGCCGGGCGGTTCAAGCGTCGCCTGATCTACGGCGGGCACATCATCAGCCTGGCCCGGGCTCTCTCGTTCAACGGCCTTGCCAACGCCTTCAAGGTTCTCGCCATCAACGCCGGCTCTCACGCCAATCCGACGTTCGCCGGGGACACGATCTACGCCTACAGCGAGGTGCTCGACAAGTTCGAGATTCCGGACAGCTCCGACGTCGGTGCCCTCAGATTGCGGCTGGTGGCCACAAAGGACCGGCCAGCAGGTGATTTCCCCTACAAGGGCGATGACAACAAGTACGACCCATCGGTCGTCCTCGACTTCGATTACACCGTCGCGCTGCCTCGGTGACTGAACTGTCAAGTGAGGGACCTGCCAAAGTGATCGAGTTGCCCCCGGTGACGGAGCCCTCAAAGTGACGGAACTGCCAAAGTGATCTCCCGTTGTGATGTGCCGAGACCACCCGAGCGGTCCTTCGCCAGCGACAACACAGCGGGTGTGTCGCCTGAGGTGATTGACGCCCTCAACGCGGTCGCGGCTGGATCCGCCATGCCCTATGGCAGCGACGACCTGACTGCCTTGGCGTATCAGGCGTTCGACGATCTCTTCGAGACAAACGTCGCGACTCTGTTCTGTTGGGGAGGTACGGGCGCCAACGTCGTCGGGTTGGCCAGTGTTCTCGAGCCTTGGCAGGCCGTGCTCAGCCCGGACTCGGCTCACATCGTCGTCGACGAGTGTGGAGCACCGGCGCGGTTCACGGGAGCGACCATCACTCCGGTCCCGACGTCTGATGGCCGGCTGCGAATAGCGGATCTGGACCCGTTCCTGCAGTGGGCTCACAGCGAGCATCATCCACAACCGAGGGTGGTCTCGGTAAGTCAGGCTACAGAGACGGGGCAGCTGTACTCGGTGGACCAACTTGGTGATATCGCCGAGTTCGCGCACAGCCACAACATGCTCGTCCACGTCGATGGTGCGCGGATTGCGAACGCCATTGCGGCAACGGGCGCTTCGGTAAACGAGATGCTCGTCGCCACCGGAGTGGATCTAATGACCTTCGGGCTCACCAAGAACGGGGCGATGTATGGCGAGGCTGTCGTGTTCATCGATCCCTCGCTCGCTTCGAATGCGAGGTTCGTTCGTAAGCAGGCTGGACAGCTTGCATCCAAGGGTCGTTACATCGCGGCGCAGGCTCTGGCGCTTCTCCAAGATGATCTGTGGCTGACCAATGCTGCGCATGCCAACGCGCTGGCAACCACACTTGCCGAGCAGGTCTCGTCCATCTCGGGGATCGACATACACGGCCGGCCAGAGGTAAACGCGGTATTCGCGCAACTGCCCCGTTCGGTGATCGACGATTTGCAGAGGTGGTCGTTCTTCTGGGATTGGGATACGAACGAGAACCTGGTTCGCTGGATGACGAGCTTCGAAACGACGGAGGCCGACGTCGAGAGATTCGTCGCCGGCCTCCGCCATTTCATGTCGATTCAGCGCTGACCGTCGCGTCAACCGCTCACTTGTAGCGGATGACACCTCGGATGTTCCGACCCGACTTCATATCGTCGAAGCCCACATTGATGTCCTCCAGCGCGTACTCGCGGGTGACCATACCGGCGAGATCCAACTGCCCATCCCTATAGAGGTGCATCAGCCGTGGGATGTCCGATCGAGGGTTGGCCGACCCGAATATCGTCCCGACAAGCTGCTTCTCCATCAGGGTCAGGTCGCAGAGTGAAATGTCGATGGAACCCTCTGAGGCGGGGTGGATGTTGGTGACCACGACTCGGCCGCGCTTGGCAGTCAGTTGCATGATCGGGCCGATCTGCGATCCCTCACCGATGCCCATGGCACAGATGATCTTGTCGCACATCCGGCCCCAGGTGACCTGCTGGATGACCTCGAATGCCTCACCGATGCTGGCGATCGTGTGGGTCGCACCGAACTTGGTGGCCTGCTCACGCTTGAACTCGACAGGGTCGATGGCAAAGATGTTGCGCGCTCCGGCAAGCTTGGCACCCTGAACGGCGGCTGCACCGATACCTCCGATGCCGATCACCGCGACGTTGTCGCCGGGTCGAACCTCGGCAGCGTAGACCGATGACCCCCAGCCGGTGGTCACCCCGCAGCCGACCAGACATGCCAGTTCGAGAGGGATGTCCTTGTCGATCTTCACACACGACATCTCGTTGACGACGGTGTGGCGTCCGAAGGTGCCCAGGCACACCATCGTCCAGATGTCCTGTCCGCGGGCATGGTGACGGCTGGTCCCGTCCAGTTGAGCACCAACGAGTAGCGCTGCGCCGTTGTCACAGAGATTCGAATGGCCATCGGCACAGGACGGGCACTGCCCACACGCCGGCACGAAGCTGAACACGACATGGTCGCCAGGTTCGACCGAGGTGACGCCCTCGCCGACCTCGAGCACCACGCCAGCGCCCTCGTGTCCACCGATCAGGGGAGTGATTGCGGGAAGGTCGCCAGTGACCGCGTGGTCGTCTGAGTGACACATCCCGGAGGCCACCATCTCGACTAGGACCTCTCCCGCCTTCGGGGGATCGAGTTCGATCTCCTCGACGCTCCAAGGCTGGCCGGGTTCCCACAGGATGGCGGCTTCGGTCTTCACATTGTCCCCTTTTGTTCCTGAATAGCGTCGACTCCATCCGAGCCGAACAGGCGATCAGACCCTAAGAGATAAGGGGGACGTTGGCGAAAAGGGTGGTGATGGCGGATAGTGGACTGTTGGCGAAAAGCCTCAGTCGCCGCCACGGCGACGGAAATGACCACCGGCCCATTCGCCGTTGATGGCATCAGTGGCCATCTTCGTCGCATCAGCGATCCACTTGTCCGCTTCTCCTCGGGTGATGCTGCCATCGGCCAATGCCTTATCCAGGCGCTCCCGGACCGGGTTGACTGCTGCATCGATCAGCGTCTGTGGATCTACGCCCTTCTCTCGGGCGATGTCTGCGAGCGACTTGCCATCAAGCATCTGCTGAGCCAATTCACCGGGCGTCAAACCGAGTGCTTCATAGGCCTGACGCATCCCATCGAAGGACCTCATCATTCCCTTCGCATCGAAACTGTCACCCATGCCCTTGCCGAAGAGGCCGCCACCGTGGCCACCCCGGCCACCTCGCTCGCCACGAATCCCCTCCGTTGCCTTTGTGAGCTTCTCGATCACCGAGTCGGCCTGCGCCTGGGTGATCGTCCCATCCTCGACGAGTCCCTTGAGGAGGCCCTGGAGACGTTCGACCTGCTTGGCCTTGCGGTCAGCTAGGCGGTCGGCCCTGTGACTGTCTGCTGGGGCATCGGTTGTCCCCTTGGACGAGTCCGGGGCAACCGTCGTTGTGGGGGTCTCGGCTGGAGGAACGGACGCCTCTGGCACGGTCGAATCCGGAGCGGTCGTCGTGGACTCGGTCGAGTCATCGCGCGAATCGTCAGGGGTGGCGGGTGCGTCGCCCTCCGGCTCCGGTGCGGCGGTAGTTGTCGTCGAACCGTCCTGAGCGGACGCGAACAACGGGGTTCCAAGAATCACACCGGCGGATCCTCCAGCGAGAACGCCTGCGGTGAGCCCTGCGGCAAGCATCCTGCGGTGAGCGCTTGTTCGACGTCGGGTCCCACCGGGGCCATCGCTGCCGGTTCCGCTGTCGGCACTGCCGTCGCCACCCATGACGTCGGTGTTGGCTTGGTTCATCGATCTGCTCCTGAGTCAGGTCGCCCGCGTTTGTAGGGCAAATTGTGCCGTGTCGCAGCAAGATGTCAACCATCGACCCTGAAACTCCTCAAATCCACCACCTCGTTGCTGATGAACTGCTAAGTCATTGGCATGACTGAAACGGGCTGGACTCCACCGAAGATGGAGCGCGAGATCGATCTCCTCGATGGGGACTTCTATGTGAATGATCCTCACGAGACCTACAGATGGATGCGGGTGAATGCTCCGGCGTATTGGGATGACACCAACGAACTCTGGGGGATCTCCCGATACGACGACATCGTCGAGATCGAAAAACGCAAGGACCTCTTTATCAGCTCCGACCAGGAAAAAGGTGGGTACCGCCCCAACATCGCAGCGGATCCAGCAATCATCGGCCTTGATGACCCCGAGCACTCCAAGCGGCGGAATCTGGTCTCACGCCAGTTCACGCCCCGTGCGGTGACCCGATGGGAGGACCACATCACATCGACCGTGTCCGGACTCGTGAATGCGGCGCTCGGCCACGGTGGCCCCGTTGAAGTGGTCAGTGAACTGGCGGCGCCCCTGCCGGCCGAGATGATCGGCATGCTCCTAGGCTTCCCGGAAGAGTTGTTCCCGAAGTTGATGGAATGGTCAGAACGGACGATCGCCCTGGGAGGTGGTCCCCGGTATCTGCTCGAGGAGGGCATCATCGCAGCGATGGAGTTCGCCGAGGCATCGTCAAACCTCTATGACGAGAAGAAGCGGTGCCCGGCAGAGGACATCATGACGCTGTGGACCACGGCGGAGGTTCCCGGATACAGCTTCGGTCGTGATGAGGTGATCTCTGACTCACTTCTGCTGCTCGACGGGGGAGCGGAGACCACCCGGACTGTGATCGCCCGCACCATCTTGAACTTCGCTGCTCACCCTGAGCAGTGGCAGAAGCTGCGCGACGGCGCCGATCTCGACGTCGCGGTGGAGGAGTTCGTCCGTTTTGTGACTCCCGTGCACAACATGTGCCGGGTGGCGACCCAGGACGTGGAGATCGGGGGTCAGACTATTCGCAAGGGCCAGCAGGTGGTGCTCATGTATTCGTCGGCCAACCGCGACGAGGACCACTTCACGAATCCGGACGACTTCGATGTGACGCGGACCCCAAACAACCACATCTCCTTCGGATTCGGTACGCACTTCTGTCTCGGAGCGTCGCTCGCCCGTCTCGAGATCCGGACCATGTTCGAACATCTGCTGAGGCGCGTTGCGTCGATCTCGGTGGTTCCCGGAACCGTCGAGGAGATGCCCAACGCGTTCGTCTATGGCCTCAGGTCCGCCCGGGTGAACTTCGAACTGGACTGATCCGTTCAGTCGCTGATCTCCGCCAGCACAATCGCCCTGCCAACTCGGCCACGCCGGCCGGACCGGCCAGCGAGGTTCTGAGCGTCGTTCAACAACCTGGGCTATGGTGAGCGGATCAACAGATCCTCGTCGGCTGTGTCGGTGATCTGGCGGGGAAGTCGACGAACCATCGTCGGCGACAATCAATATCAGGGGGATCATCGTGGCTCTAGGGGCGAATGGCCAGCGTGTTTCTGAGCGCAGTTCTGCGCTGAGGAGACGACGCGAGCAGGAAGTTCGACAAGGTCGGTCGACCAAGGGACGCACGTCGCGTCATTCCGCGGTCGCGCGACTCGCACTCAGCGCGGTTGCGGCCGTCTCGCTGGTTGCCACTGCATGCACGCCTGACCCAGAGGTGCCGGACCCAATGATCAAGGTGACTGCATCCTCGGCAACGGTCACTTATGGAGACCCGATCCCCGAAGTCACAGCGAGCTACTCAGCCACACCGGCAGTGCTTGCAACGTGTACGACAACTGCCACTCAGTCGAGCCCTCCGGGTACCTATCCCACAACATGTGACGGTGCGTCTGACCCGAACAACGCTGTTGCCTACTACGACGGCGTCATCACCATCAAAGCCGCTCCAGTCACCGTGACGGCATCGTCGGCGTCAATCGTCGTGGGTGACTCCATCCCTGAGGTGACTGCGACCTACGCGGGTCTGAAACTGGGCGCGACCGCTCCCGTCACTCTCGCTACCTGCTCCACAACGGCCACATCGTCGAGCCCCTCGGGCAGCTACGCAACCAAGTGCGAGGGCGCCGCGGATGCCAACTACAGCTTCAGCTACATAAGCGGTTCGCTACAGGTCGACAAGGCGGACGTCGTGGTCACCGCCTCGTCGGGCTCGCATACATATGGCGACTCGGCCCCAGCGGTGACAGCTCAGTACTCGGGCTTCAGGCGCGGCGAGACCGCACCAGCGGTCCCCGCGACCTGCACTCCTGCGAGCGATTCCGACAGTGCTGTCGGTTCCTATCCGACGTCGTGTTCAGGAGCAGTCGATCCCAGCTACAACTTCACCTATGTCGCCGGGACCATGTCCGTGACGACCGCCCCGTTGTCGATCACTGCGTCGTCGGCATCCATGGTGGCCGGATCGGCCGTGCCACAGATCACCCCGATCTTCTCGGGTCTCGTCAGCGGCGACACGACAACGGCGGTCGCTCCGACTTGTTCGACGACCGCGACATCGGCCAGTCTCCCAGGAACGTATTCGTCGAGCTGCGCGGGCGCGGTGGATGCCAACTATGGGATCACCTACGTGCCCGGTCAGGTGACGGTGAGCGCCGCCAATGCCCCAGTGACAGTCACGGCCTCATCCGCGACGGTGAACTACGGCGACGCGATCCCCGCTGTCACCGCGTCATATGTCGGGTTGCCCGGCGGCGTTCCCGCAACCCCAGCGATCTGCACCACGACAGCAACGTCTGCTTCGCCGGCCGGTACCTATCCGACCACCTGCTCAGGTGCCGCTGATCCGGGCCACACCTTCACCTATGTGAATGGCGCAATAACGATCGTCCCAGCAGCGGTGTCGGTGAAGGCCTCGTCGTCGACGATGACATACGGCGGCACTGTCCCAGCTATCACAGCCAGCTACAACGGGCTCCGCAATGGTGACTCGGGCCCGTCAACACCTGCCACCTGCTCCACCGCAGCGACCGGCACCAGCCCAGTCGGTTCCTATGCGAGCAACTGCAGCGGTGCTTCGGACTCCAACTACACCTTCACCTACGTCTCGGGCACCGTGAGTGTCTCCAAAGCGCCAGTGACCGTCACGGCGTCGGATGCCACCTTCGAATCGGGGGCGGCCGTGCCTGCAATCACCCCGGCATACGCTGGCTTCCGCTTCGGTGAGACCACACCGGCAACGCCGGCCACCTGTTCAACCACCGCAACCTCTGCGAGCGCGCCCGGTGCCTATGTGTCGAGTTGCGCAGGAGCATCTGACGCCAACTACAGCTTCAGCTATGTCGACGGGGTCGTGACAGTTACCGAACCCGAACCGCCCACCCCGGTGGCAACCGGATATGCCGGCTACTCCACGATCACCACGGCGACGACAGTGACAGCGGCGTCCAACGGAAAGACCCTCCCGCAGTCGGCAATCGATGTCGTGGCCACTGCCGGGTTCGTCGACTACACGAATCTCACAGTGGTCTCATCTAACGGGGCACAGGCCGTGTTCTGTAAGAGCGCCAAGGGGAACGCAACCAGATTCCAGGGCTGTGAGGCCGGCACGGGTGTCATCTCCACCGGTGCGATGGTCACTGACGCCGCCCCCAACACCTTCGACGTCTATACGATCATGGGTGGGGCAGCGACGCTCGAGCCGTCGTCGTTGACCATCCTCCAGGACACCCCCGCAGCGTTCCGAGGCATGTCGGCCAAGGTCACCGCGAATGCACAGTTCGGACTCGTCACGTCACTCATCGCGCCTGCCGCGACTGGTTCGTTCAACCTGGTCTTCGGTATCTGTGACAGCGGAACCACCGTGTACTCGTCGTCCAACCCGGCATGTCGTGCGGGCGAGATCGTCTACGGACCCGGATCGACCTCGAACATGGGCGCTCCTGTCAAGGTCGGCTCCGGGTTCTTCTCCGCAACGAGCAACGTCTATCAGAAGCTCCACACGGCTATCACGGCACCCGCCACAGTGGCCAGCGGGCAGACCTTCACGGTCTATGCCGCAGCAGCCGGTTCGGCTGTTCCGAAGGCCAACCCATCCAGCGTTGGGGACGCCGGTATCAACTACGCGAAGGACCTTTCGATCATCTTCCCGGTTCCGACGGGCATGCAGTTCGTGAGTGCCACCGCAATGGGTGGCGACGCCCGAACATCAGGACAGGTTCAGATCAAGAACTGTGCCGTCTCCGGTACTGCTGGCTGTATTGCGAAGCTCACGGGCAACTATGACCAGACCAAGTTCCCCTATGTGCAGGTCAGTCTGCCGAGCACATTCCAGGTGCCGGGCGGTGCAACGATGACCGTGCCGACGATCGCCTTCACCATGAAGGCCATCGGGCCGGTAGGAACGATTGCGAACGCCACGCTGACGCAGTTCAACCTGACCACAAACGTGAACGCTCCGATCATCGGAAATCAGAACGCCGTGTTCGAGGGTTATCCGACCGAAGGTTCTGACTCGGGCGTGACCCCGCCGAAGCGTCCGCCGGCCGTTCTTGCGAGCATCGAGATAACCAACTGAAATCGCTGGGATAGCAACCTCGCAGGATCAGCCAACCAAAAACATCGGCACGAGAGCTGAAACAACGACTGGCGGTGAGAATGGGTCAGCGGCGGCGGGCGTCCCCCTGGCTCTTCTCTCTGCCGCGGCTTTCGCGCTCTCCGGCTCGTTCGCGACATCACTGTTCCGCACCGGCTGGTCACCTGGAGCGGCCGTTACGGTTCGCATTCTGACAGCCGCCGCAATAGTGACACCGCCAGGGCTTCTCGCTGCCCGAGGGAAATGGCCGGCAATACGGGCCAACGCCGTGTCGGTGATCCTCTTCGGTCTTCTCGCAGTCGCCGGCGCTCAGTTGTTCTTCTTCAACGCTGTGCAGAGCCTCTCGGTTGGCGTGGCCCTGATGTTGGAGTACATGGGCCTGATCCTGGTTGTCCTGTGGCAATGGCTCGTCGCTGGACATCGCCCCGGCCGAAATACGGTGATCGGTGTCGGGCTGGCGATCGTCGGACTCGCCCTGGTCCTGGATCTCTTCGGCGCAGCCAAGGTCGACGTCATCGGAATCCTCTGGGGGCTTGGTGCCGCGGTTGGCCTTGCCACCTACTACGTCGTTGCCGGCAGTGGAATCCGGGACATCCCGCCTATCACCATGACCGGGGCGGGGATGGTCATCGGTGGCCTATCACTGGGAGTAGCAGGTCTCCTCGGCGCCCTGCCGATGGCAGTGTCCACAGATGACGTAGAACTCGCCGGTAGCTCATTTCCATGGTTCGTGGCGGTGGGCGCTCTGGGTCTGGTGACTGGCGCTCTGGCCTACTCGTCCGGCGTGGTTGCAGCAGGAAGGCTCGGCGCGAAGCTGTCGGCGTTCGTTGGACTGACCGAGGTCCTCTTCGCCGTCGTGTTCGCCTGGATACTGCTCGGCCAGTTGCCCGAAGGCACACAACTCGTAGGTGGCGTGTTCATCGTCGCGGGAATCGCAGTGGTCAGACGTGAGGAACTGCGCGGATCCCACTGATACCGATGATGGCCGGGTCCAGCCTTCTGACCTTTTGGTTTCGCCCGCTCGGATGCCGATTCGTTGTTACCCCACGGTGCTAGACATGGCTCCATGACGGCTCCAGGCGCCCAGGGTAACGGCGGAGACGAGGCTCCGGTTGACGCGACCGGCCACAGCAACGCCCCCGCGATTCTCGTAGAGGGCCTGCACAAGAGCTACGGAGATGTTCGCGCCGTGGACGGAATCGATCTCCGTGTGGAAGTCGGAGAGTGCTTCGGGATCCTCGGTCCCAACGGTGCGGGCAAGACCACAGCGCTCGAGATGATCGAGGGTCTGCGACAGCCCGACGGTGGCTCGATCACGGTGCTTGGCGAGTCACCCTGGCCGCGGAACCCTCGGCTCCTGCCTCGCATCGGAGTGCAACTCCAGTCAGCGGCTTTCATCGACAAGCTGACGGCGATGGAACAGTTGCTCGTCTTCACAGGTATCTACGACATGCCGGCGACACGCGCTGCAGATCTGCTGGAACTCGTCGGACTGGCGGGAGCTGGTGACACTCGCGCAGATCGGCTCTCAGGTGGACAACAACAACGCTTATCGACAGCGTGCGCGCTGGTGGGTGATCCCGAACTGGTCTTTCTCGATGAGCCTTCGGCGGGGCTGGACCCATCTGCGCGTCGACAGCTCTGGGACGTCGTGGAACGCATCAAAGGCGACGGCAGGACAGTTGTCCTGACCACCCACTACATGGAGGAGGCCGAGGTTCTCTGTGATCGAGTTGCGATCATGGACCGCGGCCGGGTCCTTGCCGTTGACACGCCACCGGGTCTCGTACGCGGGCTCAATGCCCCGACCCGTGTGATGCTTCCGCCGAGCGCTCTGGGCCAATCCGAGGCTCGACGGATTGCAGGGGTCACCGACGTCGAGGTGGAAGTGGGTGCGCTGATACTGATCACCCACGAACCAGCGGCCGTGCTTTCGGCGCTCGCCCGCGCCAACCTTCTCGATGGGCTACAGATCCGCTCGGCAACCCTCGAGGACGCTTTCTTGGATCTGACAGGTCGGCCACTTGCGGAGGTCGAGCCATGAATGGCTGGCGCTCGCTGTCGGTGGCGATGTGGCGAACCTTCCTCAGGGATCGAACGTCTCAGTTCTTCTATTTCCTGTTCCCGCTCATGTTCCTGGTTCTCTTTGGGCTTCTTCTCGGCAACTCGAATCTGGGAAAGGCCGACCTGGCGGTAGTGGGCAAGGGGTCGATCATCGATTCGATCCCGACCCAGGTCGTCAACATCAAGCGGTACGACACTTTCGAAGCGGCAGTCAAAGCCGTCGCCAAGGGGGATGTTCCCGCAGCGGTGACACAGAGTGGAAACGTCGTCCGTTTCAAGTTCACAGCGGTGGATCAGGTGGCAGCAGGAACGACACGAGGACTGATCGAGGCGGTCGTCGGAGAGGCCAACCTGCAGGCCTCTGGTAAGCCTCCCACCTACAGCATGGAGGCGAGTCAGGTCGAGAACGACTCCTACAAGCCCATCCAGTTCCTGACAGCAGGAATACTGTCCTGGGGAGTGGCGATGGCCGCAGCATTCGGAGCGGCCATGAACCTGGTGGAGTGGAGGAAATCCCAGGTGCTTCGGAGGATACGGCTCGCTCCGGTCTCCACGATGTCTGTTGTCGGGGCGCGTGTCGGGGTGAGTCTGCTCATCACGCTCCTCCAGACGCTGCTCTTCGTCGGTGTCGCGATGACCTCGCCATTCGGACTCAAACTCACGGCTCAGTCATGGATGATCATTCCGCTCGTGATGGCGGGCACCCTTGCGTTCATGTCGATAGGGACACTGGTGGGTTCGTTGGTCAAGACCGTGGAGGCCGCAAGTGGCGCCGTGAACATCATCGTGTTGCCCATGGCGTTCCTCTCCGGAGCCTTCTTCGACACAGGTGTCCTTCCCGATTGGCTCCAGAGGATCACCTGGGTGTTGCCGATGAAACACATGTCCTCCGGCATCCTCGATGTGTTGGTCCGCAACGGGGAGGTCACGAGTGCCCTTGGTCATCTGCTGGTGCTCGTGGGGTTTGCACTCGTGCTCGGCCTCATAGCTGCTCGGTTCTTCAACTGGGAGGATGCCTGAGAACCTGCGAAGGCTCTTAGGGTTATGGGTTACCGGCGTCCGGTCGATCGACAATTATGCGAGCCATGACCGAACAGTCGAGTTCGTCCAACAAGTCGGGTTCCAAGTCCGACACCTCTCTGTCCGCGGACAAGCCCGGAGTCGATGGCTCTGGATCGTCGAAATCGAAGGTGATTGTCGCCGTTGTCGTCGCGGCGGTAATCCTCGTCGTCGGTGGCGCGGCGTTCTTCCTACTACGGAACGACGCCCCGGATCGAGTGTCACTCGAGGACGCCGCGAAGGGCGCTCAGGTAGACGGCACGCAATCGACCGACGCCGGCTCCAGTGCGGGTACCGGGGCCACCGATGGTGCCACCGGCGGAACCCAGACCGGAATCGAGGGCGAATGGGTTGTGGACACCGAAACAGGTGACTTCGACTGGGAGAGTGCCACGGGAACATTCGCTGGATTCCGAGTCAATGAGGAACTGGCGAATGTGGGTGCGACCACTGCTGTCGGCAGAACCGGATCAGTTTCGGGCTCGCTCAGCATTACTGGCTCCGAGGTGACCAAGGTCGAGTTCACGGTAGATCTGGCAAGCATCAGGACCAACAACAACATGCGTGACTCCCGAGTGCGCAAGGCCCTCGAGACCGACACGTTCCCCGAGGCCAAGCTGAAGATCTCCGAACCGATCAAGTTGCCGTCCGATGCGGCGTCAGGGGCGAAGGTGTCTGTGACAGTCCCGGCCGAACTCACCGTCAAGGGAAAGACCAACAAGGTCTCACTCGCTGTCGAGGCCAAGATGGTCAATGACACGATCGTCATCGTCGGGTCCACGCCCATCACCTTCTCCGACTTCGGGGTCGAGGTCCCGGGCAGCCCCATCGTCTTGTCGGTCGAGGATCATGGTGAGATGGAGTTCCAGGCGCTGATGAAGCGTCCGTGACGTCGACTCCGGAATCTGTAGATCGCAATTAATCAGTCGAGACGATCCGACCTGGTGCGACAGAATGACCCCGATGAGCACGAGAATCGGAATAGTCGGATACGGAAACCTGGGACGCGGCGTCGAGCACGCAATCGACCAGAACCCTGATATGGAACTGGTCGCGGTGTTCACACGCCGAGACCCGGGGCAACTGAGCCTGGTGCACTCCGGTGTGCCGGTCTACTCAGTCGATTCGGTGGCTGACCACCGCGGATCGATAGATGTGATGGTGCTCTGTGGCGGTTCCAAGGGCGACCTGCCCGAACAGGGTCCCGAATTGGCTGCGCTGTTCAACACGGTGGACAGTTTCGACACCCACGCCGAGATTCCCAACTATTTCGCCGCACTCAACGCCGCCTCCGGAGCCAACGGCCACCTTGCGCTGATATCAACCGGTTGGGACCCGGGGCTGTTCTCCCTCAGCCGCGTCATAGGTGAGTCGGTCATCCCAAGCGGTTCAACCCATAGTTTCTGGGGCAAGGGCGTGAGTCAGGGCCACTCTGCTGCACTCCGAAAGGTTGAAGGCGTGGCCGGGGCCATCCAGTACACGGTGCCTTCCCAGGAGGCGATCGATGCCGCACGCGCGGGGCAGGCTCTTGGACAGTCCGCGGCCGACATGCACCTTCGTGAGTGCTACGTAGTCCTCGAAGAAGGCGCGGATGCCGCCCGGGTCGAACACGACATCGTGACCATGCCGCACTACTTCGACGAGTACAAGACCGTCGTGAACTTCATCTCCGCTGAGGAGCTCGCTGCCAACCACGCTGGGCTCCCACACGGCGGGTTTGTGGTGCGCAGCGGCACCAGCGCTGCTGGTGACGACCTGATGCTGGAGTTCTCACTCAAGCTCGACTCCAACCCTGCCTTCACCGCATGTGTGATGGTTGCCTGCGCACGGGCGGTCCACCGTCTGAGCGAGCGGGGAGAGGCCGGCGCTCGAACAATCTTCGACATCCCGCCGGCACTGTTGTCGCCGAAGTCCGCTGAAGAGTTGCGAGCGCAACTGCTCTAGCGCAACTGCATTGGCGCAACCGGACATGCAGTCGGTTGTGGGCCTCTGATCGGATTGTTCTGATCGGAGGCCCATTCGCGTTCGGCTCCCCCAGAGATCAGAGACTCTCCAGCGTTGCATCCATGAAATCCGAAACCTTTGATGACCACAGGTATCCGACGTGGTTGCCGGGGAACCAGCGGATCGTGGGCTTCTCCCAGTGCTCCCACAGTGCCTGCGCCTGGGTCGGTATGGCCATCCGATCGCCGAGGCCGGCGAAGATGAAGCGTCGATCCTGAGGGACCAGAGTTGGCATGGCCAATGGCGACACGACCCGGTGGACAGCCTCGGCGTTCCCATTGAGGATCTTGTGCTCAACGGACCGCTCGCGGACATGGATGGGTGCCTGATGGGAGAACAGGGCCGGGATGTCACACACAGGAATGCCCGCGATTGCAGCATCGAAGTCGCCATCGAAACAGGTCATCAGCGAGGTGATGTAACCGCCGAGTGATACTCCGTGGAGCACGAGCTTCTCGGGGTTCTGGGCCCGAACCCACGACAGCAGCCGACGTATGTCCCAGACCGACTGGGTCAGGGCGTGGACGCTGTTCATCATGTCGAAGCCGAGGAAGAACTCTCCGCCTATCCGAGATGGTCGACGGCTCCCATGGACCGGAAGGACGATTGCAGCGACGTTCCAGCCCAACTGATGGTGCATGTGCGCGGCTCGGAAAGTGATGAGGTCGGCAAACGGGGCGCCTGTGCCGAACCCGTGGACACAGACGATCCACGGTCGGGGCCTGTCATCCTCGTGTTCGAGGACCCAAGCTGAGGCTGTTCGATTCTGACGGAAGGCGTTCCAACGGTCGGCCCCCGGTTCGATACTGCGGGCCTCAAAACCACTGTTCCAGTAGATCCTCCGATAGTTCTCTCCGAGCGCCCAACCGTTCTTGGCTGAGACGTGTTCGGGCAGCAGGGGATCGGGGGAGCGATGGTACGACGCGGGGTTCTCGAGCCAGCCCTCCGCTTCGAACAGGTTCCGAGCAGCCTCCAACTCTGCGCCTACTCGTAGGTAGTCAGCTCGGTGGGGAGTGCGCTTTGGTCCCTGAACCAACGCCATGACTGCCTCGTCCATCGCGACGTGTGCGGCAAGCGATCCGGTCATCCGTATCTGAGGCGCACCGGGGACCTTCCCGGCCTCGGTGAGTAGCGCTCCATAGGCCCAACGTGCGGTCCGGGGGCCAACGGTGGTCAACCTGGCAAGTGGGAAGCGGGCGAGGGACTTCTCGGCCCGGTTCAACACGGTGATGCTCGCCGGTTCGAACTGCCCAGTTGGCGCCCCCTCGAATACGGCACCTTCGATCTCGGTCTGGAACTCCGGCTCCGATTCGAGTTCGGTTCCCAGGTCGTTCAGGTGACGCTTCAGAACGCTGATTGTCACTTCTTGTCTCCTACGTCCGGCCCGCCGGCCGCCTCGGCAGCGTCACGAAGAACGCTGATCGCTTCTACGATGCCCATCGCCAGATCGTCGATGTCAGGGGCGACATCAGGACACGCGATGACGCCGATGTCCATGTTTCCCATATTGGACAGAACCGTGATGTTCAGCCCAGACCCTTCGATGAGCGGGCCGAAGGGATAGACCGCCTGCAGCCGTGCCCCCGCCACATAGAGCGGGAATGGTGGCCCGGGAACATTTGAAATGACCAGGTTGTGGATCGGTGTGAGCCGATCGGCAAGTCCGATCCGCGAGTACATACGGCTTGCCAGATTGAAGATCGCGGGCGGTGTCACCTCGGTGACGTCGCCGATGATGTCCGCAGCGATCGCACCGTGGACCACCTTGGCATCCCGAGTATCGGCGTGGACCAGCCGCAGTTGTTTGACGGGATCATCGACGTGAACGGGTAGTCGAACGAACATGTTCGAAACCTGATTCGCCGAATCGGTGCTCGTCTGGCCCTTGACCGATACGGGCACGCTCACAACCAGAGGGCGGGTGAGGAACTCACCGTGGTCTGCCAGATAACCGCGCAGCGCCTGGGTGCATGCGGCGAGGAAGACATCGTTGACAGTCACACCGAAGGTTGCCTTCGTGTATTTGAGGTCATCGAGTCGAGCCGCCTCGAATGCAACGCTTCGTTTGGGTGTGAGTGAGTGATTGAAGAAAGTCCTTGGCGCGTCGAAGGGGCGAGCCATGGATGCCTTGGAGTCGTCCTCTCCGGTTGCTCCACGGACAATCCGGCTGATCGATCCGGCTGTTCTGCCGAATGCGCGCACCGCGCGCAGTGGGTCGAGCGCGCGAGAGGCCACCCCTCGGTAAGCGAGTTCGACGCGACTGGGCAGCCGACCCGGTTGGTACGGAGGGATCTCCTCCTGTTCCGCCGTGGGAGCAAGATCCACGATCTGGGCCATGATGTCGGTTCCCGTGGTGCCGTCAACTGCTACGTGGTGGACCTTGGAGACCACCGCGATTGAGCCGCTGTCGAGACCTTCGATGACGACCATCTTCCACAGCGGACGGTCACGGTCGAGTGGTTCCGAGGCGAAGGCCCCGACCCAGTCCTTGAGCCCGCGGAGGGTGGCCTTCTTGCCCTTGAGGACCTCGCGGTGCAGATGGTTGTCGATGTTGAACTCCGGGTCATCGGCCCAGGTTGGATGGTCGATGTCGAAGGGTGTCCAGAGGAGTCGCTGGCGGAAGACCGGGATTCGATGGAGTCGGCTGACGACATGCTCCCGGAACGCTTCGAAGGAGCAGCCGTCGGGCATGGAGCTTGGATCGAGCATGATCATGCCCGTCACATGCATGTGAACGATGCGGTTCTCCATGTAGAGAAAAGAGGCGTCTGCGCCCGTGATTCGCTGCACCGCAACAGTCTGCCAGTGAACTGGGTCACAACGCGCTACCGGGGAAGGTTTGCTTCCCAGAGGCGTGTTGCGCACTCTCTGGTGTTGGGCAGTAGTTGATGCGCCAGTGCGCCAGTGCGCCAGTGCGCCAGTGCGCCAGTGCGCCAGTGCGCCAGTGCGCCAGTGCGCCAGTCTCTGCGCCAGTCCGTGGGTCGGCCATTTCGTCCTGTGCGTCATCCAGTGCATCCAGAGGCCGCGAGTGAACAGCCGCGAGTGAACAATTGTGGGCAAAGTGCTCGCTCACGGGTAACAATTGCCGGTCATGGCCCCCAATCCACCACTTCCGGACATGGTCGACCTGCTTGCAGGGTCGGAGCTCTTCGCAGGGGAGCCATGGCACGCAGATGCGCAGCGAGTGTGGATCCGCTGGGGGCGCAAGGCTCGACAGCAGGTTGCCGCCGACGCCCTTGAATTGGCACGGCCCTCACTTCGGGCATCCACTCTGCGTGCTGTTGGACGAACGGGCGTCGAGCTCGCCAAAGGAGTGACACCCGGGCTTCGTGAGGATGCAAAGAAGCTGATCACCGAGGGTCCGCTCGAAGAGGGTGCCGGTATCCGGCACCTGCAGGAACTCGTCAAGGCGGGTGGGTCCACTTACATCAAGTTGGGCCAGTTCATCGCCACGGCGCAGGGACTCCTTCCGGATCAGTGGGTGGACGCGTTCGGCTGGTGCCGCGACACCGCAATGCCACTCGCGCCCGGTATCGCTGAGCAGAAGATCGAGGACCGCTTCGAGGTCAGCCTCGAGACCCTGTTCAGCGAGTTCGACCCGGACCCGCTCGGGGCGGCATCGATCGGACAGGTTCACGCCGCAACGATGCATGATGGCACCCCGGTCGTCGTCAAGATTCGACGCCCCGGGCTGCGAGGGCAGTTCGCCCGCGATCTTCGGTCGATGTCATTGGCGGCAGCGGCTGCCGAGAAGGCGTCCAAGTCGGCACGAACAGCGAATCTCAGCGGGTTCGTCGAACTGTTCGCGGCACTGGTTCTCGAAGAGGTCGACTTCCGTTTCGAGGCGATCAACCAGGTTGAACTGGCACTGGCGTCCGAGGCGGCAGGTCACGACTTCGTGACCATCCCCAAGCCGATACCTCACCTGACCCGAGAGGACGTTCTGGTCATGACGCGACTGGAAGGCGTGCCCTACGACAAGGCAATGGAGACCTATCCGGGGGCGGTGGACGGCGAGCGTCTGCTCAACGTGGCCATCACAGGCACACTCGAGCACATGATCGCGTATGGTGCTTTCCATGGGGATCTTCACGCAGGCAACGTGTTGGTGAACTCCAAGGGGGACCTATCTCTCATCGACTTCGGGATCGCCGGACGAATCACGGCTGCCCAGCGTGCAGCAACAGTCAAGTTCCTCTTCGGTTTTGCTCGCAACGACACGCTGTTGCAACTCAAGGGACTCCAGGCGTTCGGAGCCATACCGGCTGGTGAGGATCTCCCCAAGCTCGCAAGGGAACTGGAGGCACAACTCGAGGCTGTCGACCCGGACCTGTTGCACCGACAGGGTGACCTGACTGTTGATCGGCTGGGTCAGGCGCTCGGTTCCATCATCAAGATCCTCGCGAGCAATGGCTTCAGGCTTCCCAAGGAACTGATCCTGTTCTTCAAGAACCTGCTCTACCTGAACGGTTTCGCTGCGGCGCTGGCCCCCGATGCCAATCTCTTCAATGAGATCGAGCCGATCTTCGGTTATTTCATTCAGCGGTATCCGAATGAGCTCTCGCAGATCATGAGCGACTTGGACTGACTTGCTGGGCCTGGGGTGGGCCCGGACTGACTTGCTGCGGCTGGCACTGCGGGGCCGTGCCTGCGGGGGCGTGGCTGCCGGGCCTGACCCGCTATTCGTGAGGCTGATTCGCTTCGCCCTGTTCTGGGTAGATCCCGGATGTGGCGCCAGCGGCTCGATCGACAACCGGCAATGATCAGCGGGTGGTGCGCACGTTTGGCCACGGGACGCTTCCCGCCGATCAGTTCGCTCGGATTCTGCGGACTGCTGGCGTTGAGCGCGTGGTCGATATCCGATCGTTTCCCGGGAGTCGACGGAACCCGCAGTTCGGTCGTGAGGCGATGTCGGAGTGGCTCCCGGCCGCCGATCTGGAATACCAGTGGATCTCTGAGCTTGGCGGCCGACGGAAGCCTGTTCTGGGGTCCAGACATGTGGTGCTTCGGCACGAGGCCTTCAGGGCGTATGCGGACTATATGGAGACCGGGTCGTTCGCTTCGGGAATAGCGACTCTGCTTGATTCCATGGCTAGTGCTAGCTGCGCGGTCATGTGTAGTGAGAGCGTCTGGTGGCGATGTCATCGTCGACTGCTCGCCGATCACCTGGTCCTTGTCGAGGGGCTGACGGTGCTCGACCTGATGCATGACGGCAGAGAGGCGCCGCATGTGCTGACTCCTGGCGTCAGGGACGACTGTGGGGCCCTGATCTATGACCAGAACCCCACTGAAGGTCGAGATTTATGAAGCAGGGACTGCGTAGGCCTCGCGCCGTTGGCTGTGTGTCGAAGACCGCGCGCAACGGGCGAAATTGCTTGGCGGAGGTCTCGCTTCGATCAGTCGCTCGTGGATGTCTCGATCGATTTCGCGGCTTCAGAACGCGAGGACACCTCAATCCTGCGGGGCTTGGCCTGCTCGGCTACCGGGATGGTGATGGTGAGCACTCCGTCGTCGTAGCTTGCCTCCACCCGGTCGGAATCCAGACTCTCACCGAGGAGCAGCTGGCGGCTGAAGGTACCCTGCTGACGTTCAGAGGCGAGTATCTGGACGTCGTCGCTCGCTTCCCAGCTACGGTGCGCCGTGACTGTGAGAGCGTTTTTCTCGACCGTGAGATCGATACTCGATGCGTCAACGCCCGGCAGGTCGAAGTGCACGACGAAACGGTCGCCGACGCGATAGGCATCGAGTGGCATTACCGACGGGCGAGGCCGACTGAAGGCCTCCTGAGTGAAGCGTTCGAAATCTCGGAAGGGATCGGTTCTCATCAACATGGTTTTCTCCTGTTCTGGGTCCTTGTTGGGGAAAGGTGGCTAGTTCGTTGGATTCAGCGTATAGCTCCAACAGTTAAGTTGATAGCCAGTATATCAAGTTAACTGTCTTCGTCTGAGAAGATTCTCTATTTGCATTGTTGATCTATCTGGGTTGACCGATGGCGATGCCTTCGATTCTGGGTGTAGGAGAGCAGTTCTGGTCACGCACAGCAGTTCCTGGTCGCGCACAGCTGTTTTGATCTCACGCGGGAGCGTCAGCCATCAGGGATTCAACATTCTGCCCACCGGCTGGGCGGGACGGATCTAAGTTGGTTCCGTGGCCGACACTCGACTGCTGATCAGGTGCATGTTGTTGTCGCTGGCGGCGGCGATCACGACCATGGCGCTCAAGGGTGTTGCTGCAGCGATCACGGGGTCGGTTGGCCTGCTCTCGGATGCTCTCGAGTCCGGGGTCAACCTCGCAGCGGCTGCCATCGGACTCATAGCGGTCCGGACTGCGGCCAAGCCGCCGGACCGGGAGCACCAGTTCGGTCACGGCAAGGCCGAGTACCTTTCGGCTGGTGTTGAGGGTGGAATGATCTTCACCGCAGCGGCGCTGATCGTCTGGAGTGCCGTGAGCCGCCTGATCGAACCGCAACCCATAGACCAGACTGGTCTGGGTCTCGCACTCTCAGCCATTGCTGCACTAATCAATCTTGCTGTTGGCATGGCACTGGTGAAGGTCGGTCGCGACAAACGGTCACTCGCCGTTGAGGCGGACGGCAGGCATCTGCTCACTGATGTGTGGACATCAGTGGGGGTGCTGGTTGGCGTCGGCCTCATGTTCGTGACGGACCTCGAGATCCTCGACCCGCTCATTGCGCTGCTAGTAGGGGTGAATGTCCTCATTGCCGGATACCGCCTGCTCAGGAGATCTGTCGTCGGGTTGCTCGACGCTGCTCTGCCGGCTGATGACGCCGGCAAGGTGTTGGCGGTGCTTCGAGCGCACTGTGAGGCCGAACGAGTCGAGTTCGGTGCCATCAGAACCAGGGAGTCCGGTAGGCAGAGATTCATCTACCTGACGATGTTCGTGCCGGGTGAATGGTCAGTGCGACAGAGTCATGAACTTGCCGATGTGATCGAGGCGGAGATCGCCACAGAGTTGCCAGGATCCATGAGCTTCACCCATGTCGAACCGCTCGAGGATGCAACGGGAATAAGGTCGCTCTGTCGGTAGTTGACTCAAGTGAGTAGGTGACACGTCATCTTGTTGTCGTTGCCGGTTGTCACTGTGGATTCATGTGGCGTGATGTCATCGCATGATGACTCACGTCGGCGGTGACTCTGTCAGCTCTCCAGTCCAGATGGCAACAGTTCAGCTCAGATGGCAACAGTCCAGTTCGATCCAGGAGGCCCCCATGCCAGCAGTAACACCAAGTGATATGAGCGCAGTTCCCCGACTGTCACCGGTTTCGGGTCTGACGGGCGGGGGAGCGCCGCGGTCGATCCGATCTGTGAGCACCGCCCCAGCAGGGTTCGAGGGAGAGGGTTTCCCCGTGAGGCGGGCCTTCGCCGGCCTATCCCTTGCAGATCTCGACCCGTTTGTGCATATGGATCAGATGGGTGCGATCGAATACGCGGCGGGAGAACCCAAGGGGACGCCCTGGCACCCCCACCGTGGATTCGAGACCGTCACCTACATGATCGACGGAACATTTCTTCACCAGGACTCCCATGGGGGAGGTGGGGTCATCAGTGATGGTGGGACTCAGTGGATGACGGCGGGTGGTGGGATCCTCCATATCGAGACCCCTCCCGAGGAAATGGTCATCAAGGGCGGACTGTTTCATGGAGTACAGCTGTGGGTGAATCTCCCGCCAGCCGACAAGATGATCTCGCCCGCGTACCAGAACCTTGAGGCGGACATGGTCAAGTTGATCGCGTCGGAGGATGGGGGTTCGTTGATACGTGTCATCGCCGGCGATGTCGGTGGTCACGCTGGACCCGGATCGACGCACTCGCCGATGGCGCTGGCACATGCGTCGATCGCGAAGGGGTCGGTGGTGAATCTGCCGTGGGATCCGGGTTTCAATGCGATCGCGTACGTGCTCGCTGGCTCTGGTCTTGTAGACGATGGGAACGGTGAGTCCATTTCGGTCCATGCTGGCCAGACGGTGCTGTTCGGCTCTGGCGACTCGGTGACATTCCGTGGTCAGGGGGAGAAGGTCGATGCGAGCGAGAGCTTTGAAGTGATGATCATGGGTGGACGGCCAATTGGAGCTCCTGTTGTCCAACACGGTCCGTTCGTTATGAACACACGTGCGGAGATCGAACAGGCGATGAGCGACTATCAGGCCGGTCGACTCGGAGTGGTCCCTGCTGGAGCGCTTCAGCCGTTCCGAGCGAAGTAGCCGAGGCGTTCGAGGCGCTCGCAGGCGTTCGAGCGAAGTAGCCGAGGCGTTCGAGGCGCTCGCAGCGTTCGTGTCGAGCGCCCGACGCCGGTGTCGCCACGCGCTCTGGCCCGACTCGCTACTTGATGCGGGTCGGGCTGGAGTGGGTAGGGCTGGGTTGGCTTGAGCGCAGAGCGTGTGCCCAAGGCAGAACTCAGCAGCCGGTCCGTAGAGCTCAGCAGTTGCTCGTGCTGGGGCCGAGCCGACGGACCTCACGTGTCGGGTTTGGGTGGCGGTTCAGGCGGTGGCTCAGGGTGTGGGTCGCAGAATTGGTCGGAAGGGCGATCTGGCAAGTCAGTCGCCGGAATCGGACCGCTCCGTTGTCGTCCGTGTCGCTGGGACCAGAACTTGTTCCCGCTTGGGGACTCCCACCAGAACCACTGGTCATCGGTGCGGTGCATCGTCCAGCCCTTACGGTGCGTGACGCCGTGGTGATATCGGCAAAGCAGTGCAAGGCTCTGCGGGTTCGTCTCGCCGCCATCTCGCCAGGGCACCTGATGGTGAGCATCACACCACTCTGGTGGATTCTCACATCCTGGCCACGTGCATCCACCATCTCGGTGGGCCAGCGCCTTGCGGAGAGCGTTGTTCACGAGCCTCTGGTCGCGGCCGAGATCGAGCACGATTCCTTCTGTGTTGATGACGATCGGCCTGAACACTGGGTCACACAGCAGAGTGCTGCTCGCCGTGTCGCCGATCGGGACGCCGTCTGTGTCGGTGACTGCTGAAGCGGCAGCAGCGTTGATGACCAGAGCGGCCTCTGTTCTGGCAGGGGAAGTCGAGGTGATTGGCTTTCCCTGCGCTTCTCGAATGAGTTCAACAAGTGCCAGCGCAAGAAGCGTTCGTCTTGGCGGAACCGGTAGGTCGTCGCTCAGACCTTCGTCGGCCTTCATCCGGTGAAAGATCTGGTCTGCTCTTGCCTCGAGTGCGGCGGAGACGACGATGGCGTTCTCGCCGGCGAGTTGACCCTTGAGACCAACTGTCCCGCGCCAGCCTGAAGCGAGGCTGAGCGTGTTGTCCGTGATGTCATCACCGGGCTGGTGTCCACCATCTTGGTCAAGCAGTTCGGCAACCGCCTTCACCTGGTTTCGCCAACTGTTGAATGTTGCGTTGAACGACGCCTCAATGAGGTCGTCAATGACTCGCTCCCAGTCGTCGACGATCCGAGGATTGGCTGCACTTATGAGCACCTCGGCGTGTTGATAACCGATACGCCCATCGTTGAGCGCTGCCGAGACGCCAGAGAATCTGCGGCGGAGGGTGGAAGCGAGTTTCACTCGAGCATTCGCGGATCCTCTGGACTGACCCGTCTCTCGGGCGAGCCAGGAGCCGGTTCTCATTCCGTGGATCTCATCAGTGCATCCGCGCGAATGTACCTCGCCGAGGAGCGACACGGATATGGAGTCGATGCACCGGCGGATCTGTTCGATCTGGATTACGGAATCGAGCAATGCTCCGTCATCGCGGGATGTCAGTCCGTCGGACAGGAGTGTCGCCCGGGATGTCTCCAGGCATTCGAGAACCTGTGAGAAGTCGATCGGATCGTCGTCCGCGGCGCTGGGCCTGGAGTCGTCCGCGGCGCTTTGCCCCGAGTTCTCTGAGTAGGTGATCAGTCTCAGCTGCGCACGATTATCGGCTGGAGACTCGTCCGTGGAGGGGGCGGCATCGTTGACGGAGGCGGCGGCGAGTGGGGTGCATTTGTCCGCGGGGGTGGAGCCTTCTGTGGAGCCCGGGTCCTCACTGGGCCCGCTGGGATTGATCGATACCTCGAACATGTGTTCGATTATAGGGGCTAGACTGAACACATCGCAAGGAGAATCTTGAAGATGTCTGGAAACCAAGATGCCTGGGAACGAAAACGACAGGAGTCTGATGGGTCAGTCTGATGGGTCAGAATTGGGTGATGCCTGATAATCCGATGCCGCATGACTCAAGCCCACACGACTCAAGCCCACACGACTCAAGCCCGCACGACTCAGGCCCTGGTCAGTTTCGAGCCGACTCCTTCAACCCCACCGATCTTTTCGACGTCCGGGGCCGCGTTGCTGTAGTGACAGGGGCATCGAGTGGACTTGGCGAGCGGTTCAGTCGTGTTCTTGCCGCCAGCGGTGCGACCGTGGTCGTGGCAGCTCGAAGAGCTGATCGCCTCGAATCGCTGGCCGGTGAGATCGGAGCCACAGCACTCCGATGCGACGTGGCCGATGCTGGGGACCGACAGCACCTGATCAACGAAACTGTCAGGGCTCACGGTCGAATCGACATATTGGTGAATAACGCCGGGACCAGTCCCCAGGGGCGGGCCGAGGAGGAGTCGCTCGAGCAGATCGAGGCCGTTATGGAGGTCAACGCAGTGGCGCCCTTCCACCTTGCCCAATTGGCTGCCCGAGACATGCTTCGCCGTGCGGGTGAGCAAACGGCGAGTGCACAAGCAGCGGGAGCGCGGCGGACCGGCAACAGCGAACCGACCGGTAACAGCGAACCGACCGGCAACAGCGAACCGACCGGCAACGGCCAGCCGAGCGCTGGGGTGATCATCAACATCGCCTCGATGCTCGGTCTTGTGGCGGCCACTCCGATTCGGCAGGCCAGCTACTGCGCGTCCAAGGGAGCTGTGGTCAACCTGACGAGGGAACTGGCAGCGCAGTGGGCGCGCAAGGGCATTAGGGTCAACGCGATCGCCCCGGGATGGTTTCCATCTGAGATGACCGAGTCGATGTTCGGTGACAAGGGATCCGAGGCGTTTGTGTCGACAAACTGTCCCATGGCCAGATTCGGTAAGCCCCATGAACTCGACGGAGTTCTGTTGTTCCTGGCGAGTGACGCTTCGAGCTATATGACCGGTCAAACGATCGTCGTGGACGGCGGGTGGACGGCAAGGTGACTTTGGGCTCGCCAATCGGTACGGCTGGGTTTGTCCTGCCGATGATTGGGTAGTTGAAGGTGTAGCTCAGATATGCCGGCCGGAAGGCTGGAGCCCAACTGAGTCACCTAGAGAATCTGACGAGCAGATAGAGCGACTCTGGAGGCACACCATGTCCGCACTCCCAACACAAAAAGCGGTTGTCGACGCGACTCGCGAGGCAAACTCGACGATGGAGCCACAGTCGGTTCCCATCAATGTCTACGAGGCGCCTGAAGCCTTAGTCGTCGTCGCTCCGTTCGTGGCTGTACAGCCCGAAGACGTCACAGTTGAAGTGAGTGGACACACGCTCCGGATGATCGCCGACCTTCGAACAGCAGCACCGCGTGACTACCTGGTGGAGGAGTGGGGCTACGGCGGTTACCAGCGTGACGTTGAGATTCCGGATGGCTACGGCAGCGGGGTCGAAGCCTCTTTGGCGAACGGTCAGCTAGCTGTTCGGGTGCTCCGGGGAGAGCCGGGCGAGGTGGACATCCGAATCCGTCCCACAGCCACGGCATTGAGTGCGCTGTCCTGAACTGTCCGGAGGTCTGCTCTGCGACTGCGTACGTCTATGACTGCGACACGAAGCTGAGGGTGCTCAGATTGCCCTCGCGCATGGTCCGCGCAGGGTCGAGCCTGAAACCTGACGGATGATCCCAGTCGATCAGGTCCGATGGTCCTGCATCGGGGGACTCCAGCAGATGGCGAACGAATGCCCCTTTGAGGAACTTGTTCCAGTGGGAGACGGCTACGAGTTCGCCGGATTTGTTCGGTTCCAGGAACACGACTGAGAACTGCTCGATATCGAGCGATGGGCTGAGAGCCCCGGCATGTTCCTTCGGGAGCAGGTTCCATACTGTTCGTCGGTCTGCGAGGGCTTTGATCTCGTTGGTGATCGACTCTCGCCACCAGGTGGAGAGTCGTCCGAGTGATCCCAGGCGGGAACCCATCTTCAGTTTGTAGTCCGGGATCGGGTCCGACGGTGTCACGAGTCCCCATAGTCCGGAGAAGATCACGACCGAATCGTCCAGGAGTGTTCGTTCGGCGTTACCCAGTGAACTGACGTCGAGCGCCCCGTAGAGGACTCCTGTGTATCGTTCGATCGCTGGTGTGGTGGGGGACCCGAAAACCGACTTGTTGGAGACGGTCGCAGATGCGAGAGCTTCGCCCTTCACGCCGAGAAGTCGGCCTCGTTCGGTTGCGTTTGACCGCATGGCGGATCGGAGGGCCTTGGCAACTCTAATGCGCTGAAGGTCCAGGTCGATCCGCATGGTTCCAGATGTCCAGGCAGGACCCGTACCTCCGGAAAGCTTGCCCTCTGATGGAGGGAGGAGAAACAGGGGCGGCCTGGTCTCGGAGAGCGTCACTAAAGGAGTCACTTGTGGCGTCACGGGGTGCACGGTAGCCCTGCGATACCGGTTCGGCGAACGCTGGAGGCGACGAACTCCCAGTCGAAGTAACGAGTGCATCCGCAGGGTCGAACTTCTCGCCGCGCTCCCCACCTCAGGGGCGTAGCCTGAGGCCTGAGGCCTGAGTGGCATATGGCTTTCACGCCAGACAAAGGGGGCAGCGATGGGATCGGATACGAGCCATGCGGGCGGAGTGCGCGACACCGGCGGCAACTCAGCGACGCACCTCGTCACGAACCAGCCTCCACCTCTCGTTGATTACAACATCTATGAAGTCGACGTCGTTCTACGGGAGTCATTCGAACGCGAGGCAGCCGCCATGGGCGGTGGAGGAGAGGGTGCGAACGACGAGATTCTGAGCATCGGCGAGATTGCCGGATCCGCCCAGGCGCAGATGTGGGCACAGCAGGCGAATGAGAACACTCCCAAATTGAGATCACACGACCGGTTCGGGCACCGAATCGACATGGTCGAGTATCACCCCGCCTACCACGAACTGATGCGCACGGCGTGTGAGCACGGGCTGCATGCGGCACCATGGGTGGATTCGGAACCCGCCGCGCACCTGCGTCGCGCTGCGAAGGTCATCTCGTGGTACCAGGCCGACCCCGGCCACGTCTGTCCGATTTCGATGACGTACTCGTCGATTCCAGCGCTGAGACACGAACCGGAACTCGCCCGCCATGTCGAGCCACGCCTGACGTCTCGCGACTACGACCCCACCTATGGGCCGATGGACGCAAAGACCGGAGCGACGGCTGGAATGGGAATGACCGAGAAACAGGGGGGTTCCGACGTCAGGGCGAACTCCACGATCGCTACGAGGTCATCCGTCGAGGGCGGTTACCACCTTCGCGGACACAAGTGGTTCGTCTCTGCGCCGATGTCGGATGGATTTCTGATGTTGGCTCAGGCTCCCGAGGGCCTGAGCTGTTTCTGGGTGCCGCGGTGGAAGCCTGACGGTGAACGCAACCCTTTCGCAATCCAACGACTCAAGGACAAGCTGGGGGACAGATCGAACGCGTCCTCCGAGGTGGAACTCGACGGCACGTGGGGACAGCTGGTCGGTGAGGAGGGGAGGGGGGTTCGCACCATCATCGAGATGGTGAACCACACTCGCCTCGACTGTTCTCTCGGTTCGGCTTCCAACATGCGTGCGGCGACGGCACAGGCGATATGGCACTGTGCTCACCGGCGAGCATTCGGTAGGGACCTGATCGATCAGCCCCTGATGCAGAACGTCCTTGCGGATCTCGCGCTCGAGTCCGAAGCGGCGACCACGGCCGTCATGCGGCTCGCTCGCACCTTCGACCATCCGGATGACGAACGCGAGCAACTGCTCGCACGGATCCTGTTGCCCGTCATCAAGTACTGGACGTGCAAGCGGGCACCCCAACATGTTGTCGAGGCCCTCGAATGTTTTGGTGGTAATGGATTCATCGAGGAGGGGCCGATGCCGCGACTCCTGCGACAGAGTCCGGTTAACGGCGTATGGGAGGGGTCGGGGAATGTGATCTGTCTGGACATGCTGCGCGCAATCGCCAGATCGCCTGAGTCCTATGAGGTCTTCTGTGATGAAGTCCGCCGATACAGCGAGGGTGACGTTCAGATTGCCGCGAGGCTCGACAAGATCGCGCTGTGGCTCACCGATCTTGACGTCGTGGAATGGCGTGCCCGACGCATCGTCGAGGATATGGCGCTGGTGTTCCAGGCGGCGCTTCTACATGCAGTGGCGCCAACCTACGTTTCGGATGCCTTCATCCACACCCGACTTGGTGGCGAGCCTGCCAGAGCGTTCGGGACGCTCCCATTGGGGGTGGAGGCCAAGGCGATCATCGGGAGAGCGCAGCCCGTCACCTGATCGGTCGGCGGCTCTGATCGGTCGGCGATGCTGATTGGCGAGCAGTGCTGAGGCCACCTGATTGAGGGCCTCATATCCAAGGTTGGTAGGCTGGCCTTATGCTGCGCGTTGAGCAGGTGTCCAAGCGCTTCTTCACCGATGACGGACCCGTGGACGCGCTCAGGAACGTAGATCTGAAGGTCGACAGCGGGACCTTCACGGCGGTGCTGGGTGCATCCGGATCCGGAAAGACGACCCTGCTTCGCATAATCGCCGGGTTCGAACGCCCAGACGCGGGGCTGGTCGAGCTCGAGGGCGTGACCCTCGCCGAGGTATCCAAGTGCCTTCCGCCCGAACGGCGAAACGTCGGAATAGTTCCCCAGGACGGAGCGCTGTTCCCCCATCTCAATGTTCACGACAATGTCGCCTACGGATTGAACGCCGGTAGTCGTGCGGCTTGGTTCAGAGCCGTTAGGCGCCCATCGGGTCGGGCGGGGTCGGGTGAAAGGGTTGAGGAGTTGCTCGACCTCGTTGGTCTCGCCGGGTATGGATCCCGTCGTCCGAATGAACTCTCCGGTGGCCAACAACAGCGTGTTGCGCTCGCTCGCGCCCTAGCTCCTCGACCGAGTCTGTTGTTGATGGACGAGCCGTTCTCCGCTCTCGACGCCGGACTTCGGGTCTCCATTCGCGAGGAGGTGAGGGAACTGCTCCGATTACTCGGCACGACCGTCGTTCTCGTCACCCACGATCAGAATGAGGCGCTGTCGATGGCGGACCAGGTCGTCATCATGCGAGATGGCCAGGTTGTCCAGGCCGGGTCGCCCAATGGTGTCTATACGAATCCCGCCGACCTGGAGACAGCGGCGTTCCTTGGTGCAGCGGTGGTCCTGCCGGGCAAGGTCTTGGTGGCAAACGGGCAGGGGACCTCAACCGAGGTGGAGACCGCTCTGGGGGTGGTCCCGGTCGGTTGGGATTCTCCACGAATGACCGATGATGGTGATCGGGGTCGTCGAGTCGATGGTGGCGTGACAGTGGTCGTTCGTCCTGAGCAACTCGAACTGACCGCTCCCGGTGCAACTGACCGCGGTGCATCGGGGACTGTCGGGTCCGTCAGCTTCTATGGGCACGACGGCACGGCCCGGGTGCTTCTCGATGACGGGACCACCGAGGTCGTTGTGCGGGTGCTGGGCTTAGGACTCCCGGATCAGGGCGACCGGGTGATGGTTTCCCTCGTTGAAGGTGCTCGTGCTCAAATCCTCTGATGAACGGATGTGGCCAATGAATCGCAGGAGCGTCGGGCGCGGCATCCCACGACTGCTCACAATCGGATTACTTGCGTTGGCAATGATCATCAGCGCATGTGCTAACAAGGCGGGCGACACCGCGTCGGGGGGAGCGAGCGGATCGGGCGACGGTGATGGGGCTGCGACTCTGACGATCTACTCCGGTCAGCACGAGGACCTGGTGACGGCACTGGTCAAGGCATACCGGAAGCTCAACGACGTATCGATCGAGGTCCGTTCAGGAGATGACGCGGAACTGACCAATCAGCTGGTGGAGGAGGGGGAGCGAACCAAGGCAGATTTGATCCTCACGGAGGAGCCCGGTCCGATTGCGCAACTCGACTCCAAGGGGCTGCTCGCTCCGGTGGATCGGGCGACGCTCGACAAGGTCGATCAGCGTTTTGTTCCCAGCACA